>NZ_JAOARH010000046.1 GCF_025210595.1 Winogradskyella sp. | reverse complement strand
TTCCTTTTGTTTTAGGAATTGAATCTTTTTCAAAAAACTTTAATCTATGATCTAAATCGTATTCTTGACCAGAATAAATTAATGGCATTCCTTTTTGCATAAAACTCAAAGCCGTCATTAATTCAGAAGCTTTTCCCATACGCTCTTTAATAGTCCCGTTCCAAGAATTTTCATCGTGATTAGTTACAAAATTCATTAAGATATCATCGTCATCATAATCTTTTGAAATCTTTTCTATATAAGCTTCATAATCCTTCAAATTCTTTTCCCCTTTTGCCAATGCATTCATTAAATGGTGTCCATCCCAAGCATAAGCCATATCAAACAAATTACCATCTAGCAACTCTGGCTCCCATGCTTCAGCCAACATAAATATGTCTTTTTTATTTCGCAAGTCTGGTATGGCTTGTTGCCAAAAATCTAATGGCACAGAACCAGCTACATCGCATCTAAAACCATCAACACCTTCTTCCGTAATCCAATACGTCATATCTGCAATCATTTCTTTGCGCATGTCTGCATTATCATAGTTTAAATCGGCAACATCTGTCCAATCTGTACCTTCTGGATGAATCACTTCACCAGCTTCATTTTGAGTGTAATACTCTGGATTAGTTTTTAACCATTCATGATCCCAACCTGTATGATTTGGCACCCAGTCTAAGATGACATAAATACCATTAGCATGAGCGGTTTTAACAAGTTTTCTAAAGTCTTCTTTTGTACCAAACTCAGGATTTATTTTGGTAAAGTCTGTAACAGCATAATAACTACCTAAGTACTTAGCACGCTCTTCAACGGGAAATTCTGATGCAAATTTACTTTCTGGTCCACCTGTTGCTTTTCGTTTGGTTTCTGAAATTGGAAAAACTGGCATTAACCAAATTACTTTTACACCTAATTCTCTTAATTGTGGAATATCTTTGGTAAACTCTTCAAATGTACCTTCAGGTGAATACTGACGAATATTAGCTTCATAAATTACAGCAGTTTCCATATCTGAGGCAGAAATAGGTTTTAAAACCTCGGCTGTTTCTTCATCTATTTTAACGTCTTCTTTTTTTTCTGATTTGCATGCTACAAATACGAATAGAATAGAGATTATTAATGCATAGTTTTTCATGCTATTTATCTTTTGAGTTTTATTTTTATTTGTTTTACTTCTTTAGATATATCCCAAACAATAGGAATTATCAGGCTCTTTGTTTTTTCGTTCCATCTAGCATAAACTTTTTCTCCATTAACTTTTATTTGCCTTGGTTTCTTTTGAATATTATGAACAATAAATTCTATTGATTTCTCAGACAATGTAAGATTAACACCCTTTTTTAGCTCAAAATTGAATTTAAGAGTGTTTCCTTTTATTTCTGATTTATATTGTACAATTTCGTAAAACCCTTTTTTTTGCATTTCAAGATCATCTCCTTCATCACTATAAAATTCGCGTTTATTTTCTGGAGAACTTCTATCAAAATAATAATGTAATTCCACCTCATCCTTGTTATAATCTGAAGTTGATTGCATCGGTTTTGCTAATGGAATAAAAGCTCCAGCTCTTACATAAATAGGAATTGAACTTTCTTTTAATTGAACTACTTTTGCTTGACCTCCTTTAACCTTTTCATCTGTATAAAAATCAAACCAAGCATTGTCTTTAGGGAAATACACCTCTTGTTCTTTTTTACCAGCTTCTACAACTGGTGACACTAGAATATCATTTCCCCATAAATAGGTTTTTGAATAATTAAACAAATCAGAGTTATTTGGCTCTTCAAACAACAATGGTCGCATTAATGGTTTGCCATACTTATGATTCTCAAACATTAAATTATAGTTGTAAGGCAACAGTTTATAACGTAACTCAATGGCTTGTTTAGCTAATCGCTTTGCTTTTTCACTTCTAAAAACAGGTTCGCTTGGCACTTCTTCTTGCGCATGTGGTCTAAAAATTGGATTAAAAACTCCGTACTGTAACCAACGCACATATAGTTCGTCATCTAAATTATCGCCTGCAAATCCGCCTAAATCACTGTGCATATAAGCCAGCCCTTGCATTCCCATTTGCAATGCTATTTCTGGTTGCGACTGTAATCCGCCCCAAGTTCTATTAACATCACCAGACCAAGGCACCATACCATAACGCTGACTACCAGAATAACCAGCACGCATTAATATAAATGGTCTTTTACTTGGATTAGCTTCTAAACTTGCTTCATAGACCAATTTTGCCCAATCGTGCCCATAGATATTATGAACCTCAGCTGCGCTACCTGTATGATGTTGTACCCAATTAGGGTGTACTTCTGGCTCTCCTAAATCTCCCCAAAAACCATTGACTCCCATCTTTGCTAAATCCTTATAAACAGTTTTAAACCATTGTTCTCCTTTAGGATTATAAATATCTACAATACCTGTGTTGCCAAAAAAGAAATCGTATTTAGCAGGATCACCAATAGAATCTTTAGCTAAAACATCTTTATCCACAGCTTCTTTCCAACGCTTAGATGTAGTTAAAATAAAAGGTTCTGTAATTGGTATGGTTTGCACTCCCTTTTCATTTAGGCGCTTTACCATACCTTCAAAATCTGGGAAAGAATCTCTAAACACTTCAAGATTTCCCATAGTGCCTTTCATTTCTTTTCCAAACCAATACAAGTCTAAAACAATAGCATCTACAGGAATTTCTTCGTCTTTGAATTTAGTAATGGTTTGTTCTACTTCTTCTTGAGAATGGTATCCAAATCGGCTCGAAAAATTACCCAAAGCCCAACGTGGTAACATAGGTTGTTTTCCAGTTAAATTGGTGTAATTGTTCATAATATCACACCAAGTATCTCCTACAATAACCTGATAGGTTTTACGACCAGAAATGGTTTCATAAGTTAAGGTATTATTGTCTTTACTATCTAAGTCTAAATAACCAATTGGTGCATTATCAAAGTGAATCATGTACTTATTGGATGACAATACTATTGGCATCGTATAGTTCATTAATTCGCTATGTGTTTCGTAACCATAGTGTGCTCTATTGAATAATGGTAAACGATGACCACGACGATTCATACCTAATGCTCTGGCTCCACCTCCATAAAGCACTTCGTCTTCTGTAAGATTGAATTCTATTTTTTCTGTTTCGTCTGCTACAATATTATCTTTTACAAAATCCATTGGCTCGTGTTCGCTTTTGTAGTAACCAAATTTTTCTGAGGTAATAAGTTTGTCTTTGTAGTAATATGAAATTTGAAAAGGGCTTTTGGTTATAGTGATATAAATGCCTTCTGTTTTTAAAATGATGTCTTCTGCTCTTTCTGCTGCTTCAACTTTAGTATAATTTGGTTTTGAAACTACGGCATGAGAATTATCATTATAAGCTTTATCTTCCCAAGTAGGTCTAAAAATAGTTTCAATCACTTCTGAGTTATGAAATCTAAAAATGTAGACACCATCATTTACAATAACTGCATGCATGTTATCTTTCTTTTCAAACTTTATAAATTGACGATCTAAGTTCTGACCAGTAATTGAAACTGAAGCGAAAAATATTAATATGTATAAGATGATTTGTTTCATATAATTTAAAATAGATTCCTGCATTCGCAGGAATAAAAATCAATTAATTATTTCCTAACAAAAAGATTAATGGTTGATCTAATCTTTGGTTCCATGAATTTTCTGAATGGTCTGTACCTTCAAAAAACAAGTTTTTAGAGTTTTGCTCTGTGTAACCTTTGCTTTTTAAAATTTCATCTACCCTTGATGCATATTGTGGGTAATGTGCATCTAGTGTCTTATTACCGTAATCAAAGTACAATTTATGGTTACCAGCTTTTGGCAAACTGGCTTCCATATAGTTAAAAATAGCTTCAGGATAAAGATTGTCTTCTTTTGGTGCTGCACCAACCCAATGTGTAGATATACATGCTGCTCCACCAAAAACAGTTGGATATTCACTAACAGCATACATAGACATTAAACCTCCCATACTAGAACCCATTACAAACGTATGTGCTCTATCGGTAAAAACGGAATATGAACTATCAATAACAGGTTTTAATTCTTCAACAATAAATCTTAAATAATTATCACCACTTAACTTAAAATCTTTAGAGCCTGAAATACTCTTCATATTACTTTTAGATGCTTCAGGTAAAAAGTTGAAAGCCTTTTGAGGGAACAAATCCTGCCAACGAATTTCAGAAATATTATGAACTGCTACAACGATAAAATCTTTCACCTTATCTTCTGCCATTAACTGACTTGCCCATTCATCTACTTTCCATTCTTGTTTGTTCCAAGTTGTGGTACTATCAAACAACATTTGCCCATCGTGCATATAGAGAACATTATATTTTTTATCTTTTGAGTAATCTTTTGGCAACCAAACATCTACTGGTCGAGGAGTAATATATTGCGATGGGAAACTATCTATTCGCGTTAATTGACCTGCATATAATTTTACATCATCAACACTTTTAAATTGGTGAGCTACATTAGAAACTTCATTATTTAAAGTGTCTCCTTTTATATCTTTTTCATTTTTACAAGAAAAAAACATAATGCAGAGACCTAAAACGAATATACATTTCTTCATAATTAAAACTTTGTAGCAAGAATTGTTACCCCTTTTGCTTTTACTGTTAGTTTATCATTCCAAGTAAAAGTTTCATCTGTAATGATGTTTTTAACTTGTTTTCCTTTTAAACCTATTTCTTCAAAACGAGATAGGTCTAACTCATGGTCTTCTACATTTTTGTTTATAATACAAACAACGGTTTCATCTCCTTGTTTTCTGAATAATGTATATGTTGAAAAATCTGGTGCAAAATGAATAGTTTGTCCTTCATGAATGGCTTTACTGGTTTTTCTATAATTAAGTACTCGCCTCATAAAGTCTTGCATACCTTTTTGGTTTGCTGTAAGACCTTCGCCTGTAAACCCATTTACAGTATCGCCTTGCCAACCACCAGGAAAATCGGTTCTAATTAATCCATGGTCACCAGGATTTGCTGTATCGTCCATTAAGATTTCGGTTCCGTAATAGACTTGAGCAATTCTTGGTAAACACAACATATAACCCATTGCCATTTTAGTTAGCGCTACATCTTCACCAAACTCAGTAAACACTCGGCTTTTATCATGATTATCCATAAAAGCCATCATGTCGTTTGGTGTTGTATAAATGAAGTCGTTTGCTAGTCCTTCATACATTTTCACTAAACCTTTATCCCAAGATTCTTTTTCTTTTAAACCTTCTTTAATGGCTTTTATCATTGGGAAATCCATAGCAGATTTTAAGTTAGATTCGTAACCATCTTTATTGTGGTTTCCTGTTTGCCAATAAGCCACCAATAACGGATTATAACTCCATTCTTCACCTACGATTGAAAAGTTAGGATATTCATTCATAATGGCTCCTGCCCAATCTGACATAAAGTGTTTGTCTGGATAAGGATACGTATCTTGACGAATGCCTCCCAAATCTAAAGTTTCAATCCACCAAATACTATTTTGAATGATGTATTTTGCCATGAATGGATTGCGTTGATTTAAATCTGGCATTGCAGGAACAAACCAACCATCTGCATTGCCTTTTCTATCGATTTCTGAAGCGTAAGAATCTTGATTTGTTGTACGTCTATGATTAGAATTTATATTGGTTTTCCAATTCCAATTATCAATATTGTCTTCGTAGTTCTTTTGATTATTCACCCAATCACCAAAAGGTATATCTTTCATCCACCAATGTTCTAATCCACAATGATTAGCAACTTGATCCATGATTAAACTCATACCTTTTTCTTTGAGCTTAGAGGATAATTCTTTGTAATCATCCATAGCACCAAAACGCGGATCTACTTGATAATAATCTGTAATAGCATAACCATGATATGAGCCTTCGTACATATCATTAATTAAAACTGGTGTTGGCCAAATGGCTGTATAACCTAAATCGTGTATGTAATCGATATGATTTATGATTCCTCTTAAATCGCCTCCATGTCTTTTATATCCATGAGTTCTATCGATTATAGTTTCGTTAAGCCCCTCAACAATATCATTAGATTCATCACCATTTGCAAAACGATCTGGAGTGATTAAGAAAATAGCATCAGAGCTATTAAACCCTACATAATCTTCAGCAGATTTTTGTCTAGATTTTAACTCATAGGTATGTATTAAGTCATCACCTTTATCGTTTTTAAAAGTAATATCAAACTTACCTTCTGAAGCTGTATCCAAAATACTAATATCTAAAAACAAATAGTTATCACTTTTATCTGCAGTATGAACTTTATCTAAGAACACTCCATTGTAAGCTATTGATGGTTTATACTTACCTATATTTGGATGATGCACTAATAATTGAAATTGTGGATTCTTCATACCAAGCCACCAATTTGGTGGTTCAACACGGTTAAGTGACGTATTTGTTACCTCGACATGTTCAGACTTAATTGTTTCGGTCTTTACTTCTGATTTGCATGAAATTAAAGAAATTAGACTAAAACAGACTATTAGCTGTTGAATTAGTTTTTTCATTTTTAAGACATTAATTTTTTTCAAATCCTATATACGATACCCAATCAAAATCGGCATAATCTTTTGACTTTTCACCATTACTTGAAGCATAAACTCCAAGATAAGCACCTGTATAACCTTTACTCAATAATAAGTTTGCTTCAGTTCTTGAGAAAAGAATAAATTCTGAACCATCTATTGAATAATAATATAAATGGTTATGATTTTCAGACTTAATCTTGAATGTAATATTATCAGTATATCTAGAATTAAACTCTTTCTTTATGATTTTGGGGTCTCGATTTGGAATTGCCAGTCTCAACTGAAGACTAAAACCTTCTTTACCTTTTATTGCAGTAAATGTGATGTAATTATTATCTTTTTGAAAGATACTTATACCTGCTTCAGATAAATTGGATTTAGGTTTAAAATTCATCTTTGCCAAATATTCAAAATCACTTTCAGTTTGCCTAAAGCCCATTAGATTCGCTCTTTTGCGCTCCTTAATAACATTTGGTTTGGTAAACAACCTTAAATGTCCTTTATTCTTAGTTAGTGAATAAGTTTGTTTTAATGGTACTCTTCTAAAATTCCAAGCAAGATCTAAAACTTCAGCATCAAAATTATCTGTATAACTAGGATTTCTCTTTTGAGAAGTAAAATGAAATGGAACAGGATTAATACGTTCAACCTTTCCTGTTTTAGGTGCTACAACTGGCCATTCATATTTTTCATCTTTCCACTCAAAAGGTTCTTCTTCCCATTGTACTGGTATTAAATGTGTTTCTCTTCCCATATTTGATCCTCTGTCTTCATCTCCTCTAACACCAAGAGCAACCATATACCATCTCCCTTCTTCAACTTCTATTAAATCAGCATGACCTGTACTATGTACCCAATTATCATAAGACAAATGTCTAGTTGAAAAAATAGGATTCCTTTCATTGGAAACATAAGGTCCAGTTATTTTATCGCTTACCGCAATCATTACAGCATGATTAAAACTAGTGCCGCCTTCAGCTACCATTAAGTAGTAACGATTATCCTTTTTATACATGTGAGGCCCTTCAACCCAAACACCTCCGCAGGCTCCTCTCCATAAATAATGGCGCTTTCCTTTTAATTTCCAATTTTGCAAATCGATTTCCTGTAACCAAATCTCGCCTTCACCTTCAAAGTTTGGATTCTCTGGACTATGAGTTCCAACATACCAAACTTTACCATCATCATCAAAAAATATATCTGGGTCAATACCAGGTGCCCCTTCTAAAACATGAGGATCTGACCAAGGACCTTTTGGATTTTTTGCAGTAATTATAAAATTTACAAAATCGGTAGTCTTAGTATCTTCATTATAATAAACATTTGTTGTTATGATATAAAATGTGCCCTTATGATGTCTAATGGTTGGTGCATGAATTCCTCCATCAGATTGCACATCAACTAAGTTAACTATTGAATTGCATTGATCTTCTCTATGTAAACCATACCCAATAAGCTCCCAATTGACAAGATCTTTACTTTTGTGAATAGGCAACCCAGGAAAGTACTCAAATGAAGAGTTTACTACATAAAAGGTGTTATCAACTTTACAAATTGATGGATCTGGATACCCTCCAGGAATTATGGGATTTTTAAAGGTTTGATTTTGAGAATGTATTTGAAAACCAATACATAAAACTAGAGTTATATAAAGTAATTTAATATATTTAAAAATCATAACTTTCGTTTTAATGAAACCTGACAGGTTTAGTTTAACACTACACTGATAACAAGCTATTTGGACTTATGGTCACTGAATTTCCATTAACAAGAATTTCTAAATCTTGATCACCTTCAAGTTCAAAATGAGTTTGTCCTTTGCTCACATTTACCTTAAGAATTTGATGTCTAAAATTCACTTTAAAAGAATAGCCTTGCCATTGCTCAGGAATTTTTGGTTCAAAACTTAGCTTATTATTTTTAACACGCATACCACCAAACCCTTCTACAATACTCATCCAAGTCCCAGCCATAGATGTAATATGTAAGCCTTCGTGAACTTCGTGATTATAATCGTCTAAATCTAATCGCGATGTTCTTAGGTAAAATGTATAAGCCTGATCCATTCTGTCTAACTTTGCTGCCTGAATACTATGGACACATGGTGATAAAGAGCTTTCGTGTACTGTAAATGGCTCATAAAAATCGAAATGACGTTCTAATTCATCTAAGCCAAAATGGTCTTCGAAAAAGTAAAACCCTTGAAGTGTATCTGCTTGTTTTATATATGGCGAACGCAAAATGCGATCCCAAGACCATTTTTGATTGATTGGTCTTTGCGATGTATCTAAATCTGAAACTGTGATTAATTCCTTATCTAAGAATCCATCTTGTTGAAGATAAACATTATGCGCTTCAGAATAAGGGAAATACATATTATCTGCTACCTTTTGCCATTCTTCAATCTCAACTTTAGACAGCTTAGCTTTGTTCATTACTCGTGTATAATCTGTAGTATATTCAGACGAAACACGTTCTATATTTTCAATGGCATAATCAATACACCATTTTGCTATATAATTTGTGTACCAGTTATTATTAACATTATTCTCGTATTCGTTAGGTCCTGTAACTCCTAGTATAACGTATTGGTTTTTATGTATAGAGTATGTTGCTCTTTGATGCCAAAAACGTGCAATTCCTATTAAAACCTCCAGACCCATTTCTGGAATATAACTGTAATCGCCAGTATAACGATGGTAATTAAAAATGGCAAAAGCAATAGCTCCATTTCTATGAATTTCTTCAAAGGTAATTTCCCATTCGTTATGGCATTCTTCACCATTCATGGTTACCATAGGGTACAATGCTGCACCATTAGTAAACCCAAGTTTTTCAGCATTTTCAATCGCCTTATCTAAATGCTTATAACGATAGGTTAATAAGTTTCTAGCAACACTTTGGTCTTTGGTTGCCATATAAAAAGGAATACAATAGGCTTCTGTATCCCAATATGTGCTTCCTCCATATTTTTCGCCTGTAAATCCTTTTGGACCAATATTTAATTGAGGATCTGTACCTAAATAGGTTTGGTTAAGATGAAAAATGTTAAATCGGATTCCTTGTTGAGCTTTTACATCTCCTTCTATGGTAATATCTGCCATATCCCAGATTTTTGCCCATGCTTTTTTCTGCGAGTCTAACAGAGCATCGAATCCAGATTTAGTTGCTTTTTCTAAAACAGATTTTGCAGCTGCAATCAACTCCGTTTTATCATGATTTCTATCTACAGTGTAGCCACCAAACTTATGAATTGAATATGTTTCGTTTTGTTTAACGTTGTAACTATAGCTAAAGGCTGCGCTAGTTGAATCTGAACTAATATTAGGTTCTATCATTACTGATTTGCCATCTATAAAAACCTGAGATTCCATAAATGTACAGGTATGGAAATCTGTCTTCATGGTCTTCGCCTTAATGAAAGCTTGATTGTTTTCGTGACTCACATTTAAGGTATCCCAAAACTTGTCGTCCCAATTAGTATCTTCATTCGTTATACCACTATCTACGTATGGACCATAGGTAATTGATGCATTAGAATTTAAAGGTGTGATTGAATAATTAATCGCTCCTAACTCGTCAATATCTAAACTAAGAAAGCGTTTTACAGAAACTTCAACTTGTATATTATTTTGAAGTGTTGCCACAAAACTTCTAGACAACCACCCTTCTTTCATGTTGAGTTCTCTCTTAAAGTTCTCAACTTTTTTACAAGTATGTAGATCCAAGGTTTCATCATTGACAAAAACATTAATTCCTATCCAATTTGGTGCATTTAGCACTTTAGCAAAATACTCTGGATAGCCATTTTTCCACCAACCTACTCGTGTTTTATCTGGATAATAAACACCTGCTATATAGCTTCCTTGAAACGTAGACCCTGAATATTTTTCTTCAAAATTTGCACGCTGTCCCATGGCTCCATTTCCTATACTGAATAAACTTTCTGAAGCTTTTATATTATCTGGATTGAACCCTTCTTCTATGATTGACCAATCATTAGGTATGATATAATCTAAATACATGTATATTTATATTTGAATACAATAAAATGTATTCTAGTTTTATTTTTCTATTAACGATTTTATAAATTCATTTGAGATTTCTGTAAAATCTCTAAATACGTGTTGAGCATGTCCTAAAACGGCTTCACTTCCGATGCCAATAGAAATCATATTAGCCACATTAGCAGCTTCAACACCAGCAACGGAATCTTCAAAGACAATACAATCTTCTGGATTAATGTCTAACAATTTTGCTGCGATTAAAAAGACCTCAGGATCTGGTTTTGCCTTACTTACATCATTACCATCTACTATAGCATTAAAATGTGATTTTAAATTAACACGCTCTAAAATGGTTCTTGCATTTTTACTTGCGGAACCTAAAGAGATAGGCTGTTGCAGTTCTTTTAGCAAATGAAGTACTCGTGGAACATCTGGCAAAATCTCATTTTCATCCATTTTTGAAATATGACTTAAATAGTCTTCGTTTTTTTCTGCCATTAATTCTTTAAACCTATCTTCGGAAATGGTTTTATTTCCCCAAGACAAAATCTTTTCTAATGACCTTACTCGACTTACGCCTTTTAACTGTTCGTTTTCTTCTTCGGTAAAATCAATCTCTAAGCTATTGGCTAATTTTTTCCATGCCAAAAAATGATATTTAGCGGTATCTACTATAACACCATCTAAATCGAATATGAATCCCTTTTTTTTCATTTATTATTATTCTGATTGATAAGAAATTGCATTTTTGTTTGTGATGAGTAAATTGCAAAGTCCAGCAATTACTAAACTAAATCCTGCAACCGTCATAGCATTAATGGCTTGATCTCCTAAAAGACCAGACACAAAGTTAATACCTCCTAATGCCGCAATAATTTGAGGAATCACAATAAACATATTAAAGATTCCCATAAACATTCCCATTTGTTTTGGATCTACAGAACTCGACAACATTGCATAAGGCATGGAGAGTATACTTCCCCAAGACAAGCCTATAAGTAAAAAGCAATATTTTAAATTTTCGGGAGAAGCATAATTCATTAATAAGAACCCGACACCACCTAAAAACAGTGAAAACATGTGCACATATTTTCTATTTATTCTTCTTTTTGAAGTATACAATACCAATAACAATGCAAAAGCCATAGAGGATAATCCATAAACTCCCATTGCAGATCCTACAAGATTAGATGATTTTTGAAATGCTGTATTTGCAATATCATAAGCTTCTTTGTCATCTGCAACATTCATATCGTAATGTGCTTCCACTGGAGCAGGTGTTTCAAAAACATGTTCTGTTAGCGCAGGATTTGCTAAACTCCACATTGTGAAAAATGCAAACCACGAGAAAAATTGAATGACACCTAATTTTTTCATTGTAGTTGGCATATTACCAACATTGTTTAGAATATCTGAAACAAAGCTGCTTTTTTCTTTTTTCTCTCTTTCAAAAGCTTCCATATCCTCTGGAGGATATTCAGAAGTTGTAAAAACAGTGTAGAGTATACTCAATAAAAATACAAACGCTCCAATAGCAAATGCTACTTTTACAGAATCTGGAACCACACCTAAATCTGCAGCATCACTAACTCCCATTTTAGATACCAACCAAGGCAAATTACTGGCAACCCAAGTTCCTATACCTATAATTAAGGTTTGCACTACAAAACCATAAGTTCTTTGCGATTCATCTAATTTATCGGCTACCAAAGCTCTAAATGGCTCCATAGATACATTTATTGATGCATCTAGAATCCAAAGAAAACCTGCTGCAACCCATAATACTGGAGAATACGGCACAAAGAATAAAGCTATAGAACTTAAAACAGCACCTACAAGAAAATAAGGTCTACGCCTTCCAAAACGCGAATGCCAAGTTCTATCACTCATATAACCTATAATAGGCTGAACAAGTAAACCCGTTAGAGGAGCTGCAATCCATAAAAGAGGAATGTCATGTTTATCTGCTCCTAACGTTTGAAATATTCGTGACATAAAGCCACCTTGTAAAGCAAAACCAAATTGAATCCCTAAGAAACCGAAACTCATGTTCCAGATTTCCCAAAATCCGAGAATACGCTTTTTCATGAAATAGTATATTTTAATTAATACTATTCTGACAAGCTATGCTTATCAAAACTTATGTGTAGAAGTGAAAATATAAGTTTTGAATATTTTGTAAAGATATAAAAGATTTTAGACATGCAATGTTAAATCTCTATTTCGTAGATTCGCGCTCAATAAGTTCTGTAGGTATTATTACGGTTTTAAACTCTTCATCAACTTCAATATCAAGTTCATTTTCTAGCTTATCAATGAGTAAATTAGCAGCCTTTTCACCCATTTGTTGCGCGTGCTGACTAACTGTTGTTAGACTTGGAGTTGCATGTTTAGACAACACTCCATCAGTAAAACCAATAACTTGTATATCATCTGGAATATTCAAACCCATTTTACGTGCTACTTTCATTGCTGATAATGCGTAAAGTTCGTTAACAGCAAAAACACCATCAATAGATTTATTAGATTTAAACAATTGTTCTATTTCACCTTCTAAAACATCTAAGTGTTTTTCATAATCTAGTTCATCTTCTATTTTTAGAATAAGTTCAGCTTTTGGAGTTATTTTATGATCCTGTAATGCTTCAAGATAACCTTGAGTACGCAATTTACCTACACTAACATAATCTTTAGTTGTTATTAATGCTATGGATTTACAACGATTATCTATTAGTTTTTCTACTGCATTTTTTGCACCATTAAAATCGTCTACTATAACTTTATCGCAGTTAATATCTGCCACAACACGATCAAACATTACAATAGGCATCCCTTGCGTCATGGTTTCATTAAAATGATGAAAGTCTTGTAATTGCTGTGTTTCTTTAGAAATAGATAAAATAAATCCATCAATACTACCATTTGCCAACATTTCCATATTAATCACCTCCTTAGAAAAAGACTCATTAGAAAGCCCAACAATTACATTATAACCTCTATTATTAGCGACTAACTCAACACCACGTATCACCTTTGAAAAAAAATGATGCACTATCTCTGGAATAATTATACCTATAGTGTTAGTTTTTCTATTTTTAAGACTTAATGCAATATTATTAGGTCTGTAGTTGTACAGTTTAGCAAATGCTTGTACTTTTTGCTTTGTATCATCGCTTATTTCAGCACTATTTCTTAAAGCTTTAGAAACTGTAGAAATGGAGACATCTAATTCGCGTGCAATTTGCTTTAATGTAATTTTTCGCTTCATATTTTCGCTATAAATCAAGAAACGAATATAGCCTAATTTTAACAAATCATATTTATAACTCCCTAATTTTAACCTATTAAAATTCCGAATCCTTCATTTTTTCACTATTTTATAGAAAAAATCGATGATTGTTAAAAAGTTGTTAACACGAAAACGTTTTCGTGACTTATATCATGTTTTTTAACATCTAAGAGACCTTAATTTTACATAGATTTAACCCTAGAAGTGAAAATATAAATCAAATAACTAAGCAATTAATTTAACAATATTGTATGAAAACATTCTTAAATGCTTTACTATTCTGTTTGATTATGATACCCGCAACGTTGATGGCTCAATCAACCGTTTCTGGTACTGTAACAGATAAAGCAAACGCTATGCCTTTACCAGGTGTAAACGTTCTGGTAAAAGGAACTTCCAGAGGAGCATCTACTGATTTTGATGGCAAGTTCACTTTAGAAGTTAACCAAGGTGAGATTATTGTAGTGTCTTACGTTGGTTACAAGACACAAGAAATAGCCTTTGAAGGGCAATCAACAATTGATGTTGCCTTAGAAGAAGATGCCGCTCAATTAGACGAGGTAGTACTAATTGGTTATGGTTCTACTACTAAACAAGACGCAACAGGTGCTGTAGAAAAAGTTGGTGATGAAGACTTTAATCGTGGAGCTATAGTAGCACCACAACAACTTATTTCTGGTAAAGCTGCTGGTGTACGTATAACATCTGGTGGTGGTGCCGCTGGTGAAGGTGGTGAAATTAGAATACGTGGTGGTGCATCCCTTAATGCTACTAACGACCCTCTTATCGTTATTGACGGACTCCCTTTAGATCAACGAGGTGGTGCTCAAGGAATTACAAATGCTTTAAACGCAGTAAATCCAGCGGACATAGAAGACTTCGTAGTATTAAAAGACGCCTCAGCTACAGCTATTTATGGATCAAGAGCTTCTAATGGTGTTATTTTAATAACAACTAAAAAGGGTAAAACAAATCAACCATTTAAAGCTGAATATGGTTTACAAGTATCAACCCGTCGTGTAACTAATACTGTTGATGTACTATCCGCATCTCAATATAGATCATTAGCTTCTGATAGCAGGTTTGACTCTTCTACTCTTGGAAATGCAAGTACGGATTGGCAAGACAAAATTTACACAACTGGAGTTGGTGCTATCCATAATATTACTTTATCAAAAGGTTATGAGAATTTTAATTTTAGAGTGAATTTAAATCATTCATCTCAAGAAGGACCATTACCTAATGACCTGTTTGAAAGAACAGGTGTAAATACAGCTCTCGTACATCGTTTTTTAAACAATGATTTAAAATTAACGTTAACTTCAAATCTTACTCATAATGAGTCACTTTTTGCTAATCAAGGAGCAATAGGAAATGCTATTAGGTTTGACCCAACACAATCAATCTATGATGAAAATGGAAATTACACACAATACCCATCAAACCCTAATGCCCCTATTAATCCATTATGGTTACTAGACCCTAATAATGATGATGACAGACAAACTGTTAAACGTGCTATCACTAACTTTAATATAGATTATAGGTTTTGGTTTCTAAAAGATTTACGCTTTAATTTAAACGCAGGTTTAGATTATGCAGAAAATGATGGTCACAAGTTTGAAGCTGCAAACCCTGTCGCTAACAATAGTGTCCCTCTAAACGAAGTATCTTCTGGTCTTAATAGGAATACTTCTTTAGATTTTTACTTAAACTATAAGAAAAACATTGAATCTATAAATACTCTAGTAGATATCACAGCAGGTCATGCTTTTCAAGAGTTTTATATAAAAGGATTCTTTGACAGAGTTTCAAACGCTCCTATTAGTCAAACCGATATAAATAGAAATGCCTTAGAATCATATTTTGCCAGAGCAAGCTTTGACATTGCAGATAAATATCTTATTTCTGCAAGTTTTAGACGTGATGGCTCATCCAGATTTAGTAAAGATAATCGTTGGGGAAATTTTCCTGGTGTTTCTGTAGGTTGGAAAATATCTAATGAAGACTTCATGAAAAATTCGTTCTTCTCAAACTTAAAACTTAGAGCTGGATGGGGTGTAACTGGCCAACAAGAACTAAACAACCTTAATTACGGTTATTTAGGGATTTATACTCCTTCTCGTAATGATGCAGCTAATATACAGTTTGGATATGCGCAACCTAATGGTCAAATAGATTTAACCCAACCTATCTTTATATCTACATTAAGACCACAAGGATTTGATGAAAATCTAAAATGGGAGGAAACAGACCAATATAATATAGCATTAGACTTTGGTTTATTTAATAATAGATTAAGCGGTACAATAGATGCTTATTATAGAGAAACCAAAGATTTATTATCTGAAATCCCAACAGCTGCTGGCTCTAATTTAACCGACCTCCTTACTACAAATGTAGGACAAGTAACCAGTAAAGGTTTAGAACTAACTTTAAATGGAGTTATAGCTCAAAAAGAAAACTTTGGATGGGATGCTAATTTTAACTTGACATTTCAAGAACAAGAAATTACTAGTTTAAGCTTAAATAATGATCCAAATTATTTCTTATTAAGAGGTGGAATTTCTGGTGGTGTTGGTAACAATATACAAATATGGAAACCAGGTTATGATCCTACAACATTCTTCGTATTCAGACAAGTATATGATGACAGTGGCAACCCAATAGAAGGGTCATATGTTGATGTTAATGGTGACAACCAAATTACAGAAGCAGATAGACAACCTTACAAAAAAGCTACGCCAGATGCTTTTATTGGTTTCACCAATAATATTAGATACAGAAATTTTGATTTAAATTTCACTTTCAGAGGAAGTTTTGGCAATTATGTCTACAACAATAGTGCCTCTTCCAATGGTAACATTAATGCTGTTGTAAACCAAGCTGGTTATCAAGGAAATGCTCACTCTAGTTTCTTAGACACTGGATTTGAAAACCAAAATTTATTTTCAGATTTGTATATAGAACGTGCTGACTTTGTGAGGTTAGACAATATCTCTTTCGGGTATACAATGCCATTCTCAAAAATGTCCTTAAGAGCATCTTTAACAGCAACTAATGTATTTGTTATTACAGAATATGACGGTCTTGACCCTGAAATTAGTAATGGTATAGAAAATAATTTCTATCCAAGGACTAGAGATATAGTATTAGGTTTAAACTTTACATTCTAAAAAAATGAAGAATAAATATATAAACAACGAAGCTATGATGTTAAGAACTATTAAAAGTCTTTTTTTGGTCTTTACAATTGCACTTTTTATTCAATCGTGTGCAGACCGATTAGACTTGCAACCAGAAGACAATCGTCTTACAGCTGATGTAGCCTTTGAAAACCCTGAAGCCTACAAACAATTCTTGGCTAAGATTTATGCTGGTATTTCATTGAGTGGACAAGAAGGACCAGCAGGAGCACCAGACTTGATTGGTCTTGATGAAGGATTTTCTAATTATCTAAGGTTGTATTGGAAAATGCAAGAACTCACAACTGATGAAGCTATAATTGCATGGAACGATGGCACAATACACGACTTACATAATCAGGTATGGACTTCTGGTAATGAGTTCATTAGAACTATGTACAGCCGTATCATGTACCAAGTTGCACTATGTAATGAATTTTTACGTCAAACAACTGATGGGAAGTTAGATAGTAGAGGCGTTGATACTGACTTAAGAGCAGAAATTCAAGTTTTTAGGGCTGAGGTTCGTTTTATGAGAGCTTTAACCTATTGGCATGCTATGGATTTATATGCTAATCCACCTTTTGTTACTGAAAATGACCCTATAGGAGCTTTTTTACCACCACAAATTCAAAGAACTGATTTATTCAATTACATTGAAAATGAACTACTTGACATCTTAGATGATATGACTGAACCAAGATCCAATGAATATGGACGTGCAGACAGAGGAGCGGCTTGGATGTTATTGGCTAAGATTTATCTTAATGCTGAAGTATATACTGGAACATCTAGATATACCGATGTTATTACCTATACAAATAATATTATTGATGCAGGATATTCAATTCCAAGTATCCCTTACTTTCATTCATTTTTAGCAGATAATGATTCTAACGGAGCACAAGAAGAAGTTATTTTCACAATCCCTTTTGATGGACAAAGAACCCAAGCATTTGGCGGTATGACATTTCTAACTCATGCACCTGTTGGAGGATCAATGGATCCAGCCGATTTTGGAATTAATGGTGGCTGGTTTGGTATTAGAACAACACCTACATTCGTTGAACAATTTCCAGATGAAGAAAACTCAACTGATGGCAGAGAATTGTTATATACAGATGGACAAACAAAAGATATTTTTTCTGTATCAACATTTACAGATGGTTATGCTGTTGCAAAGTACAGAAATGTAGATATAAATGGTGTTCAAGGATCTGATGCTACAGGTAATCACACAGATATAGATTTCCCTATGTTTAGATTAGCAGATACTTATTTAATGTATGCTGAAGCTGTATTAAGAGGTGGAGGTGGATCTATGAGTAATGCAACAAGTTATATTAATGAACTTAGATTACGTGCCTATGGAAATACAAGCGGCAACATTTCTGAAGCTGATTTAACTTTAGATTTTATAATAGATGAACGCTCTAGAGAATTATACTGGGAAGCACACCGAAGAACTGATCTAATTAGATTTAATCAATTCTCTGAAAACGGCATATGGCAATGGAAAGGTGGTATTCAACAAGGAACAACTACTGACTCGTTTAGAGATTTAATGCCATTACCAGCAACAGATTTAGGTATAAACACTAACTTAGAACAAAACCCAGGATACTAATTAATTAACATTTAAAATAATTATGAAAAAAATATCAATCTTAGGCCTTTTCATCTTTGCCTTAATAAGTTTTAACAGTTGTGAAACGGAAGATGACGTTGATTTCACAACACAAGATCCAGAAGGTTTTGTATTTACAAATTCAATTCAAGACAACTATATACTTTCATCATCTACTTCAGCTAATTTAGGTGAAAGATTTACATGGGCAAGTGCTGACTTTGGCTCACCTACAAATATTACTTATGAATTACAAAGTTCAATTACAGGTGACTTCTCTGACGCTGTTGTTGAAGACACATCTATAGATAATGAAATTGCATTAACTATTGGAGATATGATGACAATAGCTATGAATGCAGGTTTAGATGACGACCCAAACTCTACAGCTCCAAACACAGGTTCTTTCTCTGTAAGATTAAGAGCTTATCCTGGCAACACAGGAAATGAAACAGAAGCATTTTCTAATGTTTTAGTATTAAATGTAGAATTACTAGAGCAAATGGATACTGGAGGCAGCGAAATAACTCCTGTTTCCTGGGGAGTTGTTGGCTCTGGTTATAATGATTGGGGTAGTGCTGGTCCTGATGGAACATTCTACTCAACTAGTACTCCTGATGAAATAGTAACTTATGTGAATTTAGTTAATGGTGAGATTAAATTTAGAGAAAATGATACTTGGGGTGGTGATTTAGGCGATGCGAATGGAGATGGTGTTTTAGATAGTGACCCAGATAACAATATAGCAGTTACTGCTGGTAATTATAAAATTACAATTAACACAAGTACAAATGCCTACACTATTGAAGAATTTTCTTGGGGAATAGTGGGCTCTGCATGGAACGATTGGGGTAACGACGGCCCTGATGCTAAGATGTATTATGATTATACAACAGACTCTTTTAAAGTTGGAGTTAGACTTATGGATGGAGATATGAAAGTACGTTTCAACAATGCTTGGGGTGGTGATTATGGTGATTCTGACGGAGATGGTTTCTTAGACCAAAATTCAGATAATAATATTGCTGTTACTGCTGGACATTACTTATTAACTGTTAATTTTAATGATCTTAGCTTCAGCCTTGAAGCTGCAGATGTATACGGTATTGTTGGTTCTGGTTACAATGATTGGGGTGGAGCTGGTGATGACTTTGCCTTAACTGAAATTCAGGAGAATGTATATGTTGGTGATTTAGCACCATTAGTTGATGGACAGATTAAATTCCGTCCTAACAATACTTGGACTAATGATTATGGTGATGCTGGAGCAGATGGTGTCTTAGACCAAGACCCTGATAACAATATTGATGTCACCGCAGGAAACTATCGTATTAGATTAGATTTTAATGATAATAGTTATCAATTAAATAGAATTAATTAATTCTAAATCTTAAAACCTTTAAAAGGGCTATCTGAAAATCTTTAAATTTTGATTTCATTTAGCCCTTTTTTATAAAAAACAAACATGAAAAAGTATTACTTATCAATTTTATCAATTGGCTTTTTTTTAATATCCTTTTCTCAAGTGACAATTAGCCCTAATCCTTTTGAAGTCGATGAAAGTATTACGATAACATTAAATACTAACAGTAGTGCAACAGACTGTAATGGGTTTAATAATCCAACCAAAGTGTATATACATTCTGGCGTAGGCGGCGCTAACCCATGGACTTATGTAGTAGGAAACTGGGGACAAGATGATGGTATTGGTGAAATGGTCAATCAAGGTGGCGGAATCTGGAGCATTACATTTGTTCCTGAAACGTATTATGGTTTAACGTCTACTCAAGCTACGGACATTATTCAAATGGGAATGGTTTTTAGAAATGAAGACGGTTCTCAAGAATTAAAAGCTAGTGGTTGTTCAGATTTTTTCTTTGATGTTGGCACATTTCAAATTAATTTAAGCTCTCCATCAACTGACACTACCATTATAAATTCTGGTAGTAATTTTAATGTTTCAGCTACAAACATTGGCGGAAATGCCAATTACACCTTAACTGCCAACGGTATTGTAATAGATAATCAGTCAAGTACAGATAATTACTCATACACACACATAAATGTTACAGATAACACTGTATATGAACTAACAGCAGTCTTAGATAGCACAATCATAACAAAAACATTTAGCGCCATTATAGACCCTGGCACTATAGTTGACTTTATGTCAACTAATTATGAGGAAGGTATCAATTATATTGATGATAACACAGCTATTTTAGTTTTATATGCTTCAGGCAAGGACTTTGTTTACGTAGCAGGAAGCTTTAATAATTATGAACCTGATATTTCTTATGCTATGAGACGTGATGTATCTCGTAATTTATTTTGGTTAGAAATTACAGGATTAACACCTAATCAAATCGAAACATACGAATATTGGGTTGCAGACAAAACGCCTGTGGTAAATTCTCCATCAATTATAAAAGTAGCTGACCCATATTCTACACTAATTTTGTCATCCTTTGACGATCCATGGATTTCAGCATCTACATACCCAAATCTTCCTACGTTCCCTGAAAAAGCAGGACTTGAAGTCTCAGTACTTCAAACCGGACAGACAGCTTACAGTTGGCAAGTTTCTAATTTCAACAAACCAAAAAAAGAAGATTTAATTATATATGAAGTCTTAGTAAGAGACTTCGATGCCGATAGAAATTATCAGGATTTAATAGATAAGATAGACTATTTTAAAAATCTCAATGTAAATGCAATTCAATTAATGCCTGTTATGGAATTTGAAGGCAATGAGAGTTGGGGTTATAACACATCCTACCATTTGGCATTAGATAAATTTTATGGTACAGAATACAAGCTTAAGGAGTTTATAGATATTTGTCATCAAAATGGAATCGCTGTAATACTCGATGTTGCACTAAATCATGCTTTTGGCAGAAATCCAATGGTTAGAATGTGGATGAACGATGCAGATGGTAACGGTTTTGGCGATCCTACCTCAGAAAACCCTTACTTTAATCAACAAGCTACTCATAGTTATAGTGTAGGTTACGATTTTAATCACCAAAACATAGTAGTACAAAATTATGTTAAACGTGTAATTAAACATTGGATCGAAGATTTCCGTATAGATGGTTTCCGTTGGGATTTAACCAAAGGGTTTACTCAAAATTGCGAGAATAATGAAGGCTGTACTAACAGTTACCAACAAGATCGTGTAGATATTCTTAAAGAATATGCTGATTACTCATGGTCTTTAGACCCTAATCATTATGTGATTTTTGAACACTTAGGTAGTGAAAATGAAGAAAAAGAATGGGCAAACTACAGATACGATGAAGGAAAAGGAGTGATGATGTGGGGAAAAATGACTGATCCATACAATGAATTAACCATGGGTCAAAATGGAAATAAAAATATTGATGGTATTGGACACAATTCAAGATCATCTTTCGATGGACCAAGAGTAGTTGGCTACCCTGAAAGTCATGATGAAGAACGTTTAATGTATAAGAATTTGGCTTATGGAAACACCAGTAATTCATCTCATAATGTTCAAAATTTAAATACAGCGATATCAAGAATGTCTTCACTTGCTGCAGTTTCTGTAATGGTACCAGGTCCTAAAATGATATGGCATTTTGGCGAACTAGGCATGGAAAATTCAATTTTTACGTGTTCTAATGGTACAGTAAACTTACCAGGTGGTGGAGATGGTGATTGCAAGCTCGATACTAAACCACAACCTCAATGGGTCAATAATTGGCTAACAGATGCTGTTAGAGGTGTCGTATACGATGAATGGTCTAAACTACATAAACTAAAAATTGAAGAGCCTGTTTTTGAAGGTGACTATACAATGACTTCTGGAGACTTTACACCAAGAATAGATATTTTTGACACTTCAATTCCATCTACAGAATTACGTAATGTTATCATCTTAGCAAATTTTGATGTAAATACTCAAACTGTAAGCACTAACTTCCCTAGCGGTATTACAACTACTTGGTATGACTTAATGGATCCAACTGGAAATACGACTGTTTCAAATTCTACTACGTCTATTTCTATTCCTGCTGGTCAATTTAGAATTTTAGGAAATCAACCTTCAAATGCTTTAAGTTTAGAGGAAGAATTATTATCTACTTTTAGATTATATCCTAACCCAACAACATCTAACTTTAGTATCAATGCTAATGTGTCTAAACTTGAAATCTATGACCTCTCAGGAAAAATGGTAAAAGCTTTTGAAGGAGATTTAACAAAAACAAATACGTTTAATATTTCTAGTCTTAAAACAGGCATGTATATTGTTAAAGTAGAAAACAATAATAATCAAACGATGACAACCAAGTTAGTTAAGTACTAATTTTATTGTCAAGTTATTTCATTTAAGTCAAAAAAGAGCTTCTCTGAAGGAAGCTCTTTTTTTATAGTCTCTAAAAAATTGTTTACCATTCTCACAACTAAATCCTAGTATTTTCATTCAATTTGATCTATTTTCATTACTATTTTTGGTGGCATTGAATTCGCAAGTCCTATTATAAGTATTCTAGAATTTAGAACATTACTACTGTAAAGAAAGTCAATGTTCTTATTTGGCAATTATCAATATTTTTTTCTAAAATCATAAGGAGTAATTCCCTCATAAGCTTTAAAAATTTTAGAAAAATAAGAATACTCGTAAAAACCTAATTGTGAAGCAATTGATGACAACGGGCTATTAGAATGAACCAGTAAACGTTTTGCCTCTAATAGTATACGCTCTTTAATAACAGTTGAACAAGTTTTATTCAATGTATTCTTAGTTACTCTATTTAGATGCTTGGTAGTAATATTTAATTTATCTGCATAAAATGATGCTGACTTTTCTGTTTTAAAAAATTGCTCTATCATATTTTGAAATTGTTCTAATATATTCAAATATGATTTAGAAACTGCTGATTTGCTAGGGTTTATACTTGTATAGCATCTAGCCAAACCGATGTAAACTTGATTGATTAAACTATTTAATCTTTCATATTTGTAAATGGCATTATCAAGGTATTCAATTTGTATCTCTTTGAAAAGATGTTTAAACTTATTCACCTCTTCTTTATTCAAATTCAAAATAGGCGGATTCTCATGTGTAAAGTAAAATGGAAACTGAGAAAGCGTACTATTTAAAAAATAAAGTTCATAAAAATCTTGTGTGTGAAAAAAAATGTAACCCTCTGGTGTGTCTGTAAATTTCCAATAATGTGTTTGACCTGGCTTTAAAAAGAATACACTTCCTGGGGAAATAGGATATCTATTAAAATCAATCTCATGGATTCCATAACCACTTGTAAATAATACACAAAGAAAAAAGTTATGGCTATGTGGTTTAAATATTAGGTTTTTATTTCGTTTTGCATGCCTCTCAAAATTATTACTGTAAAAATCGCTTGTATTTAACTTTTGCCCAAACTGTCCGATATTTAAAATAGGAATATTTCCTTTCTTTTTCATAATGTCCTAAATATACAAATTATGGAGAGATACTTATAATAGAAAGCGTCTTGATAAATCTAATTTTACATAATCTATTTTTTTTTAGAGAATAATACTTTATGTACTTATTTTAAATGCAATAACATAGACATTAAAAAAATAAAAATTGATATGATTTCTTTAAAAGGCACAAAACTTAATAGCGTTATTAATGGTAGCTGTCCTGTATGTCAAAATAAAAGCATGTATAAAGAACCTAATCCTTACGCTATTTCAAAACTATTTGAAATGCACGAAAGATGTAGTTCTTGTAATACTAAATTTAAAATGGAGCCTTCATTTTTTTATGGTGCAATGTACGTAAGCTATCCTGTTGGGATAATCTTTGCAGCAATTGCATTTGTACTTTCATATTTGGTTTTCGGATTAAGCTTAATAACAACATATATTGTTATCGTTATTGAAATGGTGCTCTTACTACCCATTATTATAAGGTTATCAAGAAATATCTGGATTAACGTTTTTTTGAACTATAAAAAAGATATAACACAGAATGGAAAAACTTAAAACAGAAGTAATCTAATTGAGTAAAAATCTAACTATTGATTGAATAAATAATGAAGAATACAGATGTTGGTGAATATATTTAAGTAGTCATTTATTTAAAAACAACTTTAGATGGTAAAAAAAGCTTCAGTACATCTACCAAAGTTTGTTCTTATACAGACACCACTTCACTCAGCACAAGCTTCTTGTCTCGGTTACATTTAACTAAGTTTATTCCACAAAAAAAGCTTCAGTATGTCTACCAAAGCTTGCTTTTGTACAGGCGGCGAGACTCGAACTCGCACACCTCGCGGCACTAGATCCTAAGTCTAGCGTGTCTACCAATTCCACCACGCCTGCAAAAGGACTGCAAATATAAACAATACTTTCAATATTCAAATAAGATTAAATAAGAAAATAATCCTCACTTTATTGTTATTTTTGTTACAAATCTAAATTCTATTATGCAAAACATTAATTCTTACATACAAGAACACAAACAACGTTTTTTAGATGAGCTTATTTCGCTTTTAAAAATCCCTTCAATTAGTGCTGATTCTGCTTACAAAAATGATGTACTTAAAACTGCAGATGCCATTAAAACTAGTCTTTTAGATGCTGGCTGTAATCATGTCGAAATCTGTGAAACCGATGGTTACCCAATTGTATATGGTGAAAAAATAATTGACAAAAACTTACCTACTGTTTTAGTTTATGGTCATTATGATGTGCAACCACCAGATCCTTTAGATTTATGGAATTCACCACCTTTTGAACCTATAATAAAGAATACAAAGTTACATCCTGATGGTGCTATTTTTGCAAGAGGTGCCTGCGATGATAAAGGGCAAATGTATATGCATGTAAAAGCTTTAGAATATATGACAAAACACAATGAATTGCCATGTAATGTAAAGTTTATGATTGAAGGAGAAGAGGAAGTTGGTAGTGAAAATCTGGGAATTTTTGTAGCTAATAATAGAGAAAAACTAGAGAATGATGTTATTCTTATTTCAGATACAGGAATGATTTCTAAAGATGTCCCATCCATCACCACTGGTTTAAGAGGTTTAAGCTATGTTGAAGTAGAGGTTACTGGCCCAAATAGAGATCTACATTCTGGTTTATATGGTGGTGCTGTTGCTAATCCTATCAATGTTTTAACTAAAATGATAGCATCTTTACACGACGAAAACAAGCATATCACTATTCCTGGGTTTTACGATAAAGTCGAAAATCTTTCTGATGAAGAACGTGCAGAA
This sequence comes from Winogradskyella sp., assembly GCF_025210595.1. GTDB lineage: Bacteria > Bacteroidota > Bacteroidia > Flavobacteriales > Flavobacteriaceae > Winogradskyella. The sequence goes on along the minus strand of NZ_JAOARH010000046.1, from coordinate 754 downwards.
ATGGCAAAAGCTCCTTTTTCACTAGAGGATTACAAAAACGCACTAGATATAGACGCAGTATATGGTGAAGAAGGCTACACTACAAACGAACGAAATTCTATTCGTCCTACATTAGATGTTAATGGTATTTGGGGTGGATACACTGGAGAAGGTGCTAAAACTGTAATTGCTAGTAAAGCCTACGCAAAAATCTCTATGCGTTTAGTACCAAACCAAGATTGGGAAGAAATTACAGCGTTATTTAAATCTCATTTTGAAAGTATTGCACCAAAAGGAGTTAAAGTAAAAGTTACTCCACACCATGGAGGCCAAGGTTATGTGACTCCAATAGACAGTATTGGCTATAAAGCAGCTTCTAAGGCTTATGAAAAAACTTTTGGAAAAACTCCTATACCGCAACGTAGTGGTGGAAGTATACCTATTGTATCGCTTTTTGAAAAAGAATTAAAAAGTAAAACAATTCTAATGGGCTTTGGTTTAGATAGCGATGCCATTCATTCACCAAACGAGCATTTTGGCGTTTGGAATTATTTTAAGGGTATTGAAACCATACCTTATTTTTATAAGTATTTTACGGAATTGAAAACCAGAGGATAAAGACACTCATTCTTTAACAATCTTATAAGTTGAAGCTTTATTTTTTGACTTAATGTTTACAAAATAAACTCCTGAAGCGGCATCATCAAATTCTATTTCTAGATATGCTTTTTGGGAGTTTATTTTTTCAATTACTTTTCCTGAAATATTATTGATG
>NZ_JAOARH010000045.1 GCF_025210595.1 Winogradskyella sp. | reverse complement strand
GGAGACGTATCATCTGTACCATTGTTATGATCATTCATGTAGGCACTTTTTATAAGCTCTAAATCGTGCTCAGCTTTATCAATTTTCTCTTGTATTAAAACTCTGAATTTCTCTAAATCATTGTCAGAATATCTATTCTTAATATCTGTTGCCATAGTTTAATGTTTTTGTATAAATAATTTGGTACTTACTTCATCAAAAGCAATTTCTATACCATCTTTTAAATTATCTAATATTTTTAAATTTTCAGTTAACGTTTCAGATTTTATATAAGCTTCGTTAGAAGCTATAGCTGCTGAAACTTGCACATCGTTTTGAAGTTGCACATCTATACGATCGGTAACTTCAAATCCTGAATCTTTACGTAAATTTTGAATTCGGTTTACGAGCTCACGTGCAATACCTTCCTTACGTAATTCTTCTGTTATTGTTACATCTAAGGCTACGGTTAACGCACCTTCGTTTGCAACTAGCCAACCTTCAATATCTTGAGAGGTAATCTCTACATCATCAAGTCCTAAATTAATGTTTTTTCCATTAATCTCAACATCTAAATTTCCATTTTGCTCAATTTTTTTAATATCCTCTGCTGAAAAACCATTTATAGCACCAGCTACAAGCTTCATATCTTTTCCAAAACGAGGCCCAAGAACCTTAAAATTAGGCTTAATTTGCTTCACTAAAATATCTGAAGCGTCCTCTAAAAGTTCAATATCTTTAATATTAACTTCGTGCTTTATTAAATCTGAAACTGCTTTTATTTCATCTTTTTGTTGCTGACTATCAACAGGTATCATAATTTTTTGTAATGGTTGACGCACCTTTATCTTCTCTTTAGCTCTCAACGATAAAACCAATGAAGATATTGTTTGGGCATTTTCCATTTTACGTTCTAGCACCTTGTCTATTACAGATTCATCAGCTATTGGAAACTCAGCTAAATGTACACTTTCAAAACCTTCTTTTTGCGTTACCGCATTAAGATCTAAATACAAACGATCCATAAAGAATGGCGCAATTGGAGCACCAAGTTTTGCAATAGTTACCATACATGTGTAAAGTGTTTGGTATGCTGAAATTTTATCGGTTTGGTAATCGCCTTTCCAGAAACGTCTTCTACTTAAACGTACGTACCAGTTACTTAGATAATCTTGCGTAAAGTCTGAAATTGCTCTTGCAGCTTTTGTAGGCTCATATTCTGCATAATATTCGTCTACCTTCTTAATTAAGGTGTTTAATTCTGAAAGAATCCATCGGTCTAATTCTGGTCTCTCACTTAAAGGAATATCATCTTCAGAATAACTAAAACCGTCTAAATTGGTGTATAAACTAAAGAATGAATATGTGTTATATAACGTCCCGAAGAATTTACGTTTCACCTCTTCTACTCCTTCAATATCAAACTTAAGGTTGTCCCAAGGATTTGCATTACTAATCATATACCAGCGTGTGGCATCAGCACCATGATTAGCCAAAGTTTCAAAAGGATCTACGGCATTGCCTAAACGCTTAGACATTTTTTGTCCGTTTTTATCTAACACCAAGCCATTAGACACTACATTTTTATAGGCTACAGAATCAAAGACCATTGTACCAATAGCATGTAATGTATAAAACCAACCACGTGTTTGATCTACACCTTCTGCAATAAAATCTGCTGGATACGATTTATTATCATCTATTAATTCTTTGTTTTCAAAAGGATAATGCCATTGTGCATAAGGCATAGAACCAGAATCGAACCATACATCAATAAGATCGCTTTCGCGTTTCATAGGTTGCCCAGAATCTGAAACTAATACAATCTTATCAACTACGTTTTTATGAAGATCTATTTTATCATAGTTTTCCTCAGACATGTTTCCAACTTCAAAATCATTGAAAATATCTGATGTCATCATACCTGCTTCAACGGCAAGTTGCATTTCACTTTTTAATTCTTCCACTGAACCAATACACTTTTGTTCTTTACCATCTTCTGTTCTCCATATTGGTAAAGGAATTCCCCAAAAACGTGAACGTGATAAATTCCAATCATTTGCATTAGCCAACCAATTACCAAAACGACCTTCTCCAGTAGATTTTGGTTTCCAGTTTATTGTGGTATTTAACTCATGCATTCTCCCTTTTATATCAGTTACTTTTATAAACCAAGAATCTAATGGATAATAAAGGATTGGCTTATCTGTTCTCCAACAATTTGGGTAGCTATGCTTATATTTTTCTACCTTAAAGGCTTTGTTTTCTATTTTTAATTTAATGGCAATTTCGACATCAACAGACTTGTCTGGCGCTTCACCATCTTCGTAATATTCGTTTTTAACGTATTTACCTGCAAATTCTCCCATTTCTGGTCTAAAGCGTCCTTGTAAATCTACAAGTGGCACTAAATTACCATTCTCATCTTTCACCAACATTGGTGGTACTTCTGGTTTAGCTTGTTTAGCCACCAAAGCATCATCTGCACCAAAAGTTGGTGCTGTATGTACTATACCTGTACCATCTTCTGTCGTTACAAAATCTCCTGAAATAACTCTAAATGCATTTTCAGCATTATCATTTGGTAATGTATAATCTAATAACTGCTCGTATTTAATACCAACTAAATCTTTTCCTTTAAATTCTTTAATTACACAAAAAGGAATTTTTTTATCTCCTTCTTTGAACTCTAATAATTCTGGTTGAGTTTCAACTTGAGCATACTTTCCGCTAAACTGTTTGCCAATTAAGTTCTTAGCCAAAATTACCTTCATTGGCTTGAAGGTATACTGATTGTACGTTTCAACAAGCACATAATCTATTTTTGAACCAACAGTTAATGCTGTATTACTAGGCAAGGTCCAAGGTGTCGTAGTCCAAGCTAGAAAATGAATATCATCTTCGTTTTGAAGAAATTCTGGTAATGTTTCTTGTATAGCCTTAAACTGTGCAACAACAGTTGTATCTGTTACATCTTGATATGTTCCTGGTTGGTTAAGCTCATGCGAGCTCAATCCAGTACCTGCTTTTGGCGAATATGGTTGAATGGTATAACCTTTATAAAGCAAATTCTTATCATAGATCTGCTTAAGCAACCACCAAACACTCTCCATGTATTTAGGTTTATAAGTTATATATGGATCATCCATATCTACCCAATAACCCATTTTTTGTGTAAGATCATTCCAAATATCTGTATAACGCATTACCGCTTTTTTACAAGCTTCGTTATATTCTTCTACAGTAATTTTAGTACCAATATCTTCTTTGGTAATACCAAGTTCTTTCTCTACACCAAGCTCTACTGGTAATCCATGTGTATCCCAACCTGCTTTACGCTTTACCTGAAAACCTTTCATGGTTTTATAACGTGGAAAAATATCTTTTATAGCACGTGCTAAAACATGGTGTACACCAGGCAATCCATTAGCTGAAGGTGGTCCTTCAAAAAACACATATGGTTCTTTCCCCTCTCTTGTTGTTACACTTTTTTGGAAGATATTATTGGCTTCCCAATAGTTACTTATCTCTTCAGCAACTTTTGACAAGTTAAGTCCTTTATACTCAGGAAATCTCGCACTCATTTCTAATCATTTATTAAAGAACGCGAAATTAAGGAATTTTGAATAAAAAGCTGCCAAATCGCATGAAAAACAGTGGTTTTCTATGCAAACATAGAGACCATCAACTTTGGCTGCCTTTTAGCATCTATAAATCTAAAATTTAAAAAAGCGCAACACTCTAAAATACGATTGGTAATTCCAGGAATACGTTTCTTTAAATCATAACATTCTCCAAAATCTAACAGCAACATATCCTCTGATTTAGATAGCACATCATCCATACAATCAATCCAAGCATCTAAATTACGTCCGTAATAGTCTGGAAAATTAAAACGCTTTTCAAAAACATCATGAAAATCACTCCAAGAACTAATATCTTTTAAATTTATTTCAACAACCTTCATATCAAACTATTAAGCCAACCAAATCTTCAATTTTTGAAATCAATTGAATCTTTATTGTAGTATTCTTTAAGCTTATTTTATTGTATTTTGATACAAAAATTGTTGAAAAGCCAAGTTTTTCTGCTTCTAAAATGCGTTGCTCAACACGCTGCACAGGTCTTATCTCTCCAGATAATCCCACTTCTGCAGCAAAGCAATAATCACCAGATAGAGCTACATCGTCATTTGAAGATAATATTGAAGCTACAACAGCAAGATCTATAGCAGGATCATCTACAGTAATACCTCCTGTAATATTTAAAAAGACATCTTTAGCTCCCAGTCTAAAACCTGCTCGTTTTTCTAAAACAGCCAACAGCATATTTAACCGTTTTGCATTAAAACCTGTTGCTGAGCGCTGAGGTGTTCCATAAACAGCTGTACTTACCAAAGCTTGCACCTCAATCATAAGAGGTCTTAAACCTTCGAGTGTTGCTGCTATTGCATTACCTGAAAGCTCACCATCTTTTTCAGAAATTAAAATCTCTGAAGGATTTGTAACCTCTCTTAAACCAGAACCTTGCATTTCGTAAATTCCTAATTCGTTTGTGGAACCAAAACGATTTTTATGTGCTCTAAGAATTCTAAAAATATGATTACGATCTCCTTCAAACTGCAAAACCGTATCCACCATGTGTTCTAAAATTTTCGGTCCTGCTATGTGACCATCTTTTGTTATATGACCAATTAATAATACAGGTGTAGCAGTTTCCTTAGCAAACTTTATAAGCTCTGTAGTGCATTCTTTTATTTGAGATATGCTACCTGCTGAAGATTCTATATAATCGCTATGTAATGTTTGAATAGAATCTATAATTACAATTTCTGGTTGAAGCGTATCTATTTGCTTAAATATGTTCTGTGTCTTGGTTTCAGTGAGGATATAACAATTATTACTATTAGGATTTATGCGCTCTGCTCGCATTTTTATCTGTTTCTGACTTTCCTCACCAGAGACATAAAGTGTTTTATAATTTAATCGTAATGCTATTTGAAGTAAAAGCGTACTCTTACCAATACCTGGCTCACCACCCAAAAGCGTTAATGATCCTTGCACCATTCCACCGCCAAGAACTCTGTTAAATTCTGCATCTTGCATATTTAACCTTGCTTCTTGAGACGAGTCTATTTCATTAATTTTTAACGGCTTTGACACACGTTTTACAGAAGAATCTGAAGGTTTCCAATCGTTTTTTTCTGGTTTTTGAATAACCTCTTCGTTAATAGTATTCCATTGCTTACAAGATGTGCATTGTCCTTGCCATTTAGCAAATTGACTACCACAATTTTGACAATAAAAAGTTGTTTTTACTTTAGCCATTGTTAGCTTTTAGTCATTTTCATTCTCCGTTTCCTCTTTCTCTTCTTTAGCTTCTTTTGCTTTTTGTTTTTCGGCTTCTTTTTCTATTCTTTCTTTTTCTTTTTCAGCCTTTTCTTGTTCTTTCTCTATTCGCTTTGCTTCCTTCTCAGCTTCTTTCTCTGCTCGTTTTTGCGCTTTTTCTTCTTCCACTTTAGCTTCTTCTTCTGCAACCATAGCTGCTAAATTTTCCATTTTTTCTACAATAAGGTCTGCTGTAATTATTTCACCTTCATTTAGCTGCAAAGCTTCTTCAAAATATTTAAGAGCACGAGTTTTATTGTCGTTTTTAGCTGCATATACTCCAGAATAATACAAGCCTAACATAGCATTAGGATCTTCCTTTTTTGCTAAACTTGCTAAACCTTTGTAAGACTCCACATCACCACGTTCGTCTGCTATCTTAGCCATTTTTTCAAATTCTTCTTCTGGAATTGGTTTTTTTATTCCGAATAAATCTTCAATTCTTTCATAACGTTCTATTAAATACTTATCTAAAGAATGCTCGTATGGCAGCACTTTTTCTTCTAATTCTTTTTCGCGAAGTGGTTTATATAATTCAAAAATCTTATCGAAAGACCTTGCGATAGCACTTGTTACAAGCGTGTAATGGGTTTCGTTTTTAAACTCATCAAAATAATAAGTAAGGTTTTGATTATTAACCTCGGAAATTTTTGCATTAACATTTAAAACCGCTTCTCTTATATATGGTAAATCTTTATCTGATGTTGCCATATAATAAAAAATCTCACCACTATTCATCTCTAAACGCTGCGCTAAATAATCTCTCACAGTACCTGATAAATCTGGACTAATACATACATAGGCATTAAAAAGAGGGTTCTCTTTAAATAAATATGAATTGATAAAATTACCCATAAGATCATGGCCAACGGCTACTGTAAACTCGCTTGTATTATACTTATTATCTAAATACGGAATGAGCTCAGTGGCTACAAAATTATGGAAACGAATACCAGATTCTTTAGGCAAACCCGTAACCTCATCGCAATACCCATCGTATCGTCTTTCGTTTCCTTGCACTATTCCTACAATTATAGAGCTAGGCATATCATCGAAGTAAGTTTGAAAATCAACCTGGCCAGCAATTGGCTCAAACAAATAATCACCATCAAAAACAATAATTAATGGGTATCTTACCTCTGAATACTCATCGTAATCCTTTGGTAACTTTATTTTTAATTGACGTGTTGTATTTAGTTGCGATGATAAAATTTCATCATAACTAATTTGAGCAAAAAACGTTTTATGTACAATACAAAGAAGGATTATAAAAGCAATCTTTTTCATGCGTTTTAATGTTAGTTTCATTAGTTTAATTCTTTAAAGCATTTTGAACTTGATACATCTTATCTAAGATAAGCTCTTTATCTACATACTGAGAAGGCTCTAACATTAAACCTGATTTATAAGATAATAATGCTTTTTTTAGATCACCTGCTTTTTCATGATATATACCCATATAATAGCTTTTCATCATCGATTTAGGAAACTCTACTTTAACCAAATCTGCTAATTGACCTAAAGCACCTATATCATCTCTTTTTTTAGCTGCCGCTGCAATAGCTCTAATATCATTTTCAATCACCTTTTTTTCAAAACCATAGAAATAGGCAATATCTTCATATTTTTTTATGAGATAATCGTAAGGAGACCCTTCGTAAGTCAATACTTTTTCTTTGTATTCTTTTCTAGTTATTGGCTTATACAACGTAAATATTTTGTTTAAAGCTTTAGGTATTCCCATACCCACTAAAGAATAATGATTAGTATCATTAAAATTATTAAACTCATATTTTAGCTTAGCATTTTCTACTGTTTTAAGTTTTGAATCACATTCTGTAATAGTTGCTCTTAAAGATTTAAAATCTGTATCTGCAGTTGCCATGTAATAAAATGTTTCTTCTTGCAATTCTGATAAATGCTTTGGTAATTCATCCTTCATATTAGGAGCTAAATCTGGACTTAAACTCACATAGGCTCTAAAAAAAGATTGCTTTTTTAATAAAAAATAATTCACATAATTAGCTGACAATTCATGCCCAACAATCATCCTAAAACTAGACACTTTATAATTTTGCTCTATATAAGGCAAAAGCTCTTCTTTTAAAAATGCATAAAAATTTTCAGATTCAGGATTTAATTCCGAAGTATCCATATCATAAGACATATCATCTTCTCTAGTAGCTTCTTGATTGACACCAACCACGATACAATCTGGTATACCTTCCCAATAGGCTTGATAATCAATATTACCTGCAACAGGCTCAAATAAATAATCTCCATCTAAAACAACAACCAAAGGATATACACGATCTGCCTTTGGATCATAGTTTCTTGGTAATTGGATTTTTAACTCTCGAGCCTCGCTAAGCTTATCAGAATCAATAGTCTCACGGTCAGCTTGCGCATAAAGATTTAATGCTAAAAAAAATAATAGCACAGAAATGTATAAATGCTTCATATACTTGATGAATAAAAGTTGAAGCAAGGTAAAAAATATTTCTATATACTAGCTTACTTTCTATTGTAGATTGGTAAGTAAATTAAAGATAAACCTCCTAGTATAATAACTGCTAGTGTTTGTGTAGACCACAATATCCAACCAAAAGCTCTGCTAGGATCTTCTGGCATATTAAACAAGGCAAATGCAATAACAATTGCTTCCGGAAATGAGCCAATACCTCCATTTGTTGCGGCTATACTAAAACTTGCTAAAATAAACCCTATTAAAACTGTAGCTAAGGTAATATCACTTAACTCTGGCAAAGCTTTTGAGGTTGTGTAAAACACAGATAAATACATAACCCAAATAAACAATGTATGAAAAATAAAAGCCCATTTCTTTTTCATTTTAAAGATACTCAACACTCCTTCTATTAGACCACTTACAAACCGCCTTACTTTTAAAGCAAATTTTGAAGCACTTCTTTTAATGAAAATAAACAGACCCAAAGCCACAACTAATAAAACAACGACAGCTAATATTAGAGTAGATGGATTAAATTTCTCTATGAAGAAATCATAAATGAATTCAAATTCTAAAATGAGTGCTACACCAATAACTACTAATAACATAATAGTATCAGCCACACGTTCAGCCACAATAGTACCAAAACCTTTATCAAAAGGAACACCTTCGTAATTAGCTAATATCGAAGCTCTTGCAACCTCACCTGCCCTAGGAATTGTAAGATTAATTAAATATGCTGAATACACAGCCATAAAACTATTGGGCAATTTAGGCTTATAACCTAAAGGCTCTGCCATATATAACCATCTGTAAGCTCTAGAAATATGACTTAATAGACCTAAACCAGCTCCTAGAAATATCCAAAAATAGTTAGCATCCTTAAAATACTGAACCAATTTTGAAACAGAAATTTGTGATAGTGAATACCAAACTAAAACCACTCCCAAGAGTAAGGGTAAAACAACTTTTAGGATGGTCTTAAACCTATTCAAAAAAATTATTTTAGAAGATTGGTTGCTTCGTCTGGAAACACTAATGATGGTTTAAACACTTTAGCATCTTCTATATCCATGAAAGCATAAGTAATTAAAATTAAAACATCACCTACAGCTACCTTACGAGCAGCCGCACCATTTAGAGTAATTTCACCACTATTACGTGGCCCTGGAATACAATAGGTTTCTAATCGCTCACCATTGTTATTATTTACAATCTGAACTTTTTCACCCTGAATAATATTTGCAGCATCCATTAAATCTTCATCAATAGTAATACTACCAATGTAGTTAAGATCTGCTCCTGTACATTTTACGCGATGTATCTTAGATTTTACAACTTGAATTTGCATGTGGCAAAGATAATTAATTTAAAGCGATATTATCTATAAGTCTAATATCTCCTGCATATACTGCTATAAATGCTCTATATGTCTTTTTTGTTGATTTTCGTTTTACTGGCTTTAAGGTTTCTATATCAGCAATAATAAAATATTCTAACTCTAATAGCGATTGTTTCTTAAATTGCTTCTCAACCCATTCCGTTACTTTTTTAGCACTTTTTGTGCCAAACTCTGTTTTGGCAGATTTTAGTATTTTATAAATAAATGGAGCAACAGCTCTGTGCGCTTCGGTTAATCTTGTGTTTCTAGAACTCATCGCCAAACCATCCTTTTCTCTATGTATAGAACATCCTATTACCTCAACAGGAATATGATACAGTTCCACAAGCTTCTTAACGATTTGTAATTGCTGAAAATCTTTCTCACCAAAGTAAGCTTTATCTGGTCTTACAATTTCAAACAAGCGCTTTACAATAGTACCAACACCATCAAAATGACCTTCTCTAAAAGCTCCTTCCATCTCATTTTCTAAACCATCAAATTTAAAAGATTGAGATTGCACATTATCGCCATAAATATCATTTACAGTAGGAGCATAAACTAAAATTTCATGCTCACTTATTATTTTAAGTAGCGACACATCAGCATCTAAAGTTCTTGGATACTTAATTAAATCTTCCTGATTATCAAATTGCGTAGGATTAACAAAAATGCTCACAACAACAAAGTCATTGTCATTTAGTCCATTTTCAACTAAAGATAAATGACCGTTATGAAGCGCACCCATCGTAGGAACAAAACCAATAGATTTTCCCTCAGCCTTTAATTCATCTATATGATGAGTTAACTCAGATTTATTATGAAATGTTTTCAATTCTGTAACAAAAAATTAACGCGTGCAAACATAATATTTTACTGGCAATCTGCACAAATTTTTGTAATTTTGCGTGTTTTTACTCTTAATTTTCAAAAGCAGCAGATTTATGAAAGATAAACGAATATTGTATGTATCCTCTGAGGTTGTTCCATATTTACCAGAAACAGAGATTTCTTCAATGTCATTTGAAGCTCCAAGAATGGTAAACAAACAAGGAGGGCAAATACGAATATTTATGCCTCGCTTTGGTAATATTAACGAACGAAGGCATCAACTTCATGAGGTAATTAGGCTTTCTGGAATAAACCTTGTTATCAATGATTTAGACATGCCTCTTATTATAAAAGTTGCCTCTATTCCAAAAGAGCGTATACAAGTATATTTTATTGACAACGAAGAATATTTTAAAAGAAAAGCTACGTTAACTGATGAGGATGGAAAACTTTTTTCAGACAATGACGAACGTGCCATTTTCTTTGCCAAAGGAGTTATAGAAACTGTTAAAAAATTGAATTGGGCACCAGACATAATTCATGTTAATGGTTGGTTAGCTTCATTACTTCCACTATACTTAAAAGAATTCTATAAAACAGAACCATTATTTACCGAAAGTAAAATAGTTACCTCTGTATACAATCAAAGCTTTGATGGTACGTTAGATAAAAAAATGATAGAGAAAGTGAAATTTGACGGTTTAGATGAGGAAACAATAAAACCTCTTGCAAAACCAGATTATATCAATCTAATGAAAATTGCTATTGATAATTCTGATGCTATCATTAGAGGATCTGAAGTTCTGCCAGATGAATTAGACAACTACATTGATGAACTAACAAAACCTGTTTTAGATTTTTATCCTATTGAAGAGTTTGCAGATCCATACACAGAATTTTATACAGAAGCTGTATTAAACAGTTAAAATTACTTATGAAAAAGAATAGAATTGCCCTTCAACTTTTTGTATTCATATTAATAACCGTAAGCTTTATCGCCTGCGAAACTGAATTCTCTTCATTAGAGTCTGATGTTTTAAATGATGATGTTGCTACAAATTTTGATATAAAAAAACTTAGTGAAACTAACCCTCATTTCACAGATATAATTACTTACACAAAGGCTTTAGGACCCGTACAAACCAACAATAATTTAGGCTTAAATGCCCTAGGACCTTATGATGACAATTACGGTAGGTTAACCTCTAGCTTTGTATCTCAAGTTACTTTATCTTCCTATTCACCTACTTTCCTCGGAGATGCTGATGAATTAGAAATCGATTCTGTAGTTTTAACTCTCCCTTATTTTTACAGAGTTACAGAAATCGATACTGAAAATAATATCACTTATAATGTAGACTCAATTTTTCCTGACGGTGACACATATAGCCCTATAAAGTTGAGTATCTATGAAAGTAATTATTTTATTAGAGACTTTGACCCAAATGCTGAGTTTAATGAAAGCCAAGCGTATTTTTCAAATAAATCTGCTTCAGAAACCGAAATGATAACCGCATTAGAAGGGAGCCCTCTAAATTTAATTGAAAGCTCAATCGATGTAAATCACATATCTCTTAATCCAGAAGGAAACATAAAAGTCAACCAAGATGGCTTTGTACTTACAGTAACTACAGAAGGAGAAAATGGCGAAGAAGATGAAGTTACAAGAACAAATACTCCACCAGGCATAAGGTTAAAATTAGATCCTACTTTTTGGCAAGATAAAATCATAAACCAAGAAGAACAAAACCCAACAGTATTAAGTAACGAAAATAACTTTACAGAATATTTTAGAGGACTTTACTTTAAAGCGGAAACTGTAAATGACGATGGGAGTTATATAATTCTAAACACAAACTCAACAAATGCTAATATTACAATATATTACACTACCTCAACAACAACACAAAATGATGACGGAGAAGATGTAACCACAGAAGAGCAAGAAAGTTTTGCTTTAAATTTTGGTGGAAATAAAATAAACTTCATAGACAATGAATTTAATACAACCATAGATAACGGCAACGAAACAGAAGGTGATGCAAGATTGTATTTAAAAGGAGGTGAGGGATCTATTGCAAAGATAAAACTCTTTAATGGTGTAAATCCAGAGTCAGGTGATTCATATTTTGATGAATTTAGAGAACTTTTTGTTAATCTTGATTCTGACGGAACCTTTGAAAGTTCAAAACTTTTAGTAAATGAAGCTAATCTTATTTTCTATGTAGATGACATCGCTTTAGCAATGGAAAACCCAGAAAATCAGCCAAATCGACTATTTTTGTATGATATAGACAATAAAAGACCGTTGGTAGATTATTCTTTTGATGTTACAAACAACACACTACCTTCATCATCAAAATTAAACCATTTAGGTCCATTGCAACGTGTTAATGATGAACCAACAGGAGATGGTATAAAATACAAGTTTAGAGTTACAGAACATATTAATAATCTATTATTAAGAGACTCTACAAATGTTGAATTGGGTTTATCTGTATCTTTAAATGTTAATTTAGAAGAATTGATACAACAACAAGTTCAAACAAGTGATGATTCTGATTTTACGTCTCCTATAGGTTCTATATTATCACCAAGGGGAACTATTTTACATGGAAATAACACTGAAGATGGAAACAAAAAAGTGTATCTAGAAATATATTACACAGAACCAAATAACTAAAAAACTAACCTATGTGTGGAATTGTTGGGTATATTGGCCACAGAGAAGCCTATCCTATTGTAATTAAAGGACTTCAAAGACTAGAATATAGAGGTTATGATAGTGCTGGCATAGCACTTTATGATGGCAATAACATAAAACTATCAAAAACCAAAGGAAAAGTCTCTGACTTAAAAGAACGTATAGAAAATGAAATTTCTACTGATGGCACCTTAGGCATTGGTCATACACGTTGGGCGACTCATGGAGTACCGAACGATGTCAACTCTCATCCTCATTATTCAAATTCAGGAGAATTAGTAATAATCCACAATGGAATTATTGAAAATTATGATTCCTTAAAAAAAGAGCTTATTAAACGTGGTTATACGTTTAAATCTGACACAGATACTGAAGTTTTAGTAAACCTGATTGAAGATGTAAAAAAGAACGAAAATATAAAGTTAGGAAAAGCAGTTCAAATTGCATTAAATCAAGTAGTAGGAGCTTATGCCATTGCTGTTTTTGACAAAAACAAACCTAACGAAATTGTAGTTGCTAGGTTAGGAAGTCCACTTGCTATAGGTATTGGTGAAGATGAATTTTTCATTGCTAGTGATGCATCTCCTTTTATAGAATTCACCAAAAATGCTATTTATCTTGAAGATGAAGAAATGGCGATTATTAGAAGAAAAAAAGGTGTAAAGGTTAGAAAAATAAAAAACGATTCCTTAGTAGATCCTTACATCCAAGAACTTCAGCTGAATTTAGAACAAATAGAAAAAGGAGGTTATGAGCACTTTATGCTCAAAGAAATTTACGAGCAGCCTGAAGCTATTTTAGACACTTTTAGAGGAAGATTATTAAGTAACGAAGCATTAATAAAGCTTGCTGGTGTTGAGGATAACATGAAAAAATTCTTAGCTGCAGACAGAATCATAATTGTTGCATGTGGTACATCATGGCATGCAGGTCTTGTAGCAGAATATATTTTTGAAGATTTAGCTAGAGTCCCTGTTGAAGTAGAATATGCTTCAGAGTTTAGATATAGAAATCCTGTTATTACAGAAAAAGATATTGTTATAGCTATTTCTCAATCTGGTGAAACTGCAGATACATTAGCTGCGATTAAACTAGCCAAGTCAAAAGGAGCTTTTGTTTTTGGTGTTTGTAATGTGGTTGGCTCTTCTATAGCAAGAGAATCAGATGCTGGTGCGTACACACACGCTGGCCCTGAAATTGGAGTAGCTTCTACAAAAGCATTTACTACTCAAATTACAGTTTTAACCTTGATGGCTTTGCGATTAGCTAGAGCAAAAGGTACTATATCTAGTTCAGAATTTAGACATCATTTAATAGAATTAGAGACCATACCAAGCAAAGTAGAAGAAGCTTTAAAATCTGATAGCTATGTTCAAACCATTTCAGATATATATAAAGACGCTACCAACTTTTTGTATTTAGGAAGAGGCTTTAATTTCCCAGTAGCACTAGAAGGCGCTCTTAAATTAAAGGAAATTTCATATATCCATGCCGAAGGGTATCCTGCGGCTGAAATGAAACATGGTCCAATTGCTTTAATAGATGAATTAATGCCTGTTGTTGTTATCGCTACAAAAAAAGGTCATTATGATAAAGTAGTTAGTAACATACAGGAAATAAAATCTAGAAAAGGTAAAATTATTGGTATAGTTACCGCTGGTGATAAAAGTGTAAAGGAATTAGCAGATCATGTAATAGAAGTTCCTGAAACTTTAGAATGCCTTACACCATTATTAACTACAATACCTTTACAATTGCTTTCTTATCATATAGCAGTTATGTTAGATAAAAATGTAGATCAACCTAGAAACTTGGCAAAATCGGTTACTGTAGAATAAAACATACAAACATATCATTAAGCCCTAAAATTGAATTATTATCAGTTTTAGGGCTTTTATTTTCTCAAAAACTACTATGCATGCATATATTTTTGAAAATTTCTTACTTAATTTTAATATATTTATTTAAATTGCTCATATAACTAATTAACTAATTCTCTAAAATGAAGACAATCTTAAAGCTTTTTACAATGCTTTTTTGCGTGGCATCTTTTGCTCAAACCACAATAAAAGGTAAAATTACTGAAGATTCTGGGTTACCCTTACCTGGTGCAAATATAGTAGTTGTTGGTACCACTTCAGGTACTGTATCAGATTTTGATGGTAACTACACTTTAATAGTAGATCAAGACCCTCCGTTTTCAATCCGTATAAGTTATGCAGGTTTTGAAGCTCAGACTATAGAAATAACATCAAAAAATCAAACGGTTGATGTCACCCTAAAAGAAGGTAACTCATTAGATGAAGTCGTAATTTCTGCTTCTCGTACACCAGAACGTATTTTTGAATCTCCTGTTACAGTAGAACGTTTTGGTATAAAAGAAATAAAAAACACTGCTTCTTTAGATTTTTACGATGGTTTAGAAAACCTTAAAGGTGTTGACATAAACACTAATAGTTTAACTTTTAAATCTATAAATACTAGAGGTTTTGCAACTTTTGCTAATACACGTTTTATGCAATTGGTAGATGGCATGGATAATTCTGCTCCAGCACTTAACTTCCCTCTTGGAAATTTATTAGGTATGACAGAAACCGATGTACAAAGTGTAGAGCTTTTACCTGGTGCAGCTTCAGCTTTATATGGAGCAAATGCTTTCAACGGAATTTTATTTATGCGTAGTAAAAACCCTTTTGATCATCAAGGTATAAGTGGTTTTGTAAAAAGAGGTATTACTTCTCAAGAAGCTGCAGGAGATAACGATTATACTGATTTAGGTATTAGAATGGCTTATAAGTTTAGTGAGAAATTTGCAGCTAAAGTAAACTTTGGTTACTTAAAAGGTACTGATTGGTATGCTGTAAACGAACAAGACAAGTTAAATCGTGGATTAACAAGAGCTGATATTGATTATGATGGAATAAACGTTTATGGTGATGAAGTTAGCACCAATATAAACGGTGTTGCACAACTTCTTGAAGGTTTAGGTTTAGCACCTGCTGGTTCTTCAGCACTTGTACCTTCTGTAGATGTAAGTAGAACTGGTTATAACGAAAGAGATTTAACCAATTATAATGCAGAAAGTATTAAAGCAGATTGGGGACTTTATTTCCGTCCTTGGGAAAATGATTTCGAAATTCAATATGTAGGTAAAGTAGGTTCAGGTAATACCATTTATCAAGGAGCTAACCGTTACAACATTAAAAACTTCTTCTTACAACAACATAAACTCGAAATTAGAAACGATAACTTCTTTGTAAGAGGATATATTACAGAAGATAAAGCAGGAGATTCTTATGATATGGTATTTACAGGTATTAATATCAATAGAGCTTGGAAAGATGACCAAACTTGGTTTGGTGAATATGTAGCTTCGTATATTGGAGCTACTTTAGGAGGTGCTACAAATACTGATGCTCATGCTGCAGCAAGACAAGCTGCAGACACTGGTCGTTATTTACCTGGTACACCAGAATTTCAAGCAGCATTCAACAGAAGTGTTAATGATCCTGATTTGTCTACAGGTTCAAAATTTCAGGATAATTCAAGAATTTATCATGCAGATGCCAATTATAACCTTGGCGATTTAGTAGACTTTGCAGAAATTCAATTAGGTGGATCATATAGAAGATATAGATTAAATTCTTCAGGAACAATTTACACTGATAATGATGGCCCAATCAATTATTCTGAAGTTGGTATTTACACACAATTACAACGCTCTTTAGAATTATCTGAAGCTGTTGAGTTAAAATTAACAGGTTCTATCCGTTATGATAAATCAGAATTATTTGATGGATTTATTTCTCCAAGATTATCAGCTGGTTTTACAATTAATAAAAATCATAACATTAGAGCATCTTTCCAAACAGGATTTAGAAACCCAACTACTCAAGATTTATATATAGGCTTAGACGTTGGTAGAGCTATTTTAATTGGAGGTGCATCAGACAACTTAGTAAGAGATGTTAGAAATTATGATTTAAGTGCAACAGGTACTACAATTCTCGGTCAAAGCAATATTGACTTTGATGGTTCTGGAGCTTATAACAATTCTTTTTTAGCATCTTCAGTAACAGATGGATTTGCTATTAGCGGCAATCCTGCAGACTTAGAAATAGGTAATTCTAACCTTGTTAAACCAGAACAGGTAAGTTCTGTTGAAGTAGGCTATCGTGGTAAATTAGATGGTATCATTGTAGATGCTTCTGCTTACTTTAATCACTATCAAGATTTTTTAGCAAATGAAACCGTTATTGCACCATTCTATGGAGATGTTCAATTAACTGAAACTTTGCCTGATGGTACTCCATTAGCTGTTGCCGCTATTGCAAATGGAGATTTCCAAGCCTATCAAACTTATACTAACTCAAATGAAGATGTAAATTCTTATGGTGCAGCCATTCAAGTTTCAGCAAAAGTATTTAATGGTTTTGACTTAAGTGCTAACTATACATATTCAAAATTAGACTTTGACGTTAAGAAAAACCCAGATTTCAGAACTAATTTTAACACACCAGAGCATAAAGTAAAAGCTTCTTTTGGTAAAACTGAATTATTCAAAAACTTTGGCTTTAATGTATCATGGAGATGGAGCGACAACTACTTTTGGGAAGCTTCTTTCGGTGATGGAGATGTACCTTCATTCAATGTTCTTGATGCTCAAGTTAACTTCAGAATTCCTAGTTTAAAATCTACTTTTAAAGCTGGTGCTACCAACTTATTACAAGATGAATACTTTACCGCATTTGGTACTGGTTTCATTGGTTCTCAATACTATGTCTCTTGGACTATCAATAACTTATAATAACGGAAAAGAAACTATTAAGATGAAAAAAATAAAATATATAGCACTATCATTACTTACATTAGCGATGGTGTCTTGCGAGAATGAACTCGTAGAAGATTTAAGAGACAGAAACGATACTGGTGATGAGACTTTACCAGAACTTACTGCTGGCACAGTAGATTTTTCAAATTATGTAGCTATAGGAGCTTCATTCACTGCTGGTTTTACAGATAATGCGCTTTTTATAGCAAGTCAAGAAAATTCATTCCCAAATATTATGGCAACTAAATTTGCTAATATTGGAGGTGGTACGTTTAATCAACCATTAATGAATGATAATTTTGGAGGATTGATTCTAGCAGGAAATCCAGTAATTCACCCAATTACTGGCAACCGTTTATTTGAAGAAAGATTAGTATTTGGTGGTGCTGGTCCAGTAGCATTACAATCAGTTAACCCTATAGCAATGTCTACAACCGATTTTGCTTTAAACAACCCTACAGGACCATTTAATAATTTAGGAATTCCAGGAGCTAAAAGTTTTCATTTAGTTGCTCCAGGATACGGAAATATTGCAAATTTCCCAGCTGCGGCTAATCCTTATGCAATACGTGTAACAGGTAATGCTCCTAATGCAAGTATTTTAGAGTTAGCAGTTGCTCAAAACCCAACATTCTTTTCTATCTCTGAAGTTGGTGGTAATGATGTTTTAGGCTATGCGTTATCAGGTGGTGAAAGTGACACAAACGCTCCTAACTACAACCCTATTACAGATACAGCAACCTTTAATGCTTCTCTTAATGCTCTAGTAGCTGGTTTAACAGCTAATGGAGCTAAAGGAGTTATTGGTAATTTACCAAATATTACAAGTTTATCTCATTTTACAACAGTACCTCATAACCCAGTGCCATTAGATGCTGCTACTGCAGGTTTCTTAAATAGTGGCAATGCTTATGGCGCATATAATGCTGGTATTGCACAAGCCTTAGGAGCATTGGTACAAATGAATCAAATAACTCAAGAAATTGCAGATGCAGAATTAGCAAAAAGAATAATCACATTTTCTGAAGGTGAAGGTAATGCTGTAGTAATTATGGATGAGAATTTAATTGATTTAACAGGATTGAACCCTGCACTTGTAAGTATGAGACAAGCAACAGCTGAAGATTTACTTGTTTTACCAGCTTCCAGCTTTATTGGTACAGAAGCGGTTCCTGGTAATCCTCAAACAGTTAATGGTGTTGCTATACCACTAGCAGATATGTGGGTCTTAACACCAGAAGAGCAAGAAGAAATTGCAATGGCTACTCAAGCATACAATGCTACAATTTCTAGTATAGCAAGTGCAAACGGTCTAGCTTTGGTTGATTTAAATGCAATTTTAGATCAAGCATCTACAACCGGGATTATGTTTGATGATTATCATCTTAATACAGATTTAGTTTTTGGAGGTCTAGTAAGCTTAGATGGTGTTCATTTAACAGCAAGAGGTTATGCTTTAATGGCAAATAGCTTCTTACAAGCTATTGATGATGCTTATGGTTCTAACTTTGAAGCTTCAGGTAATTTAGCTAAAGCTGGGGATTTCCCAACAAACTATTCACCTCAACTACAGTAAAATAACACATATAATCTCAAATAAAAACACGCTTTATAATAGCGTGTTTTTTTTATTTGAAAATGGCACATTTTTTTTAAATAAAAATATATCTTTGCAGCGCGAAAAACGCTTAAGCTCAACTTACTTGGGTAAGCTGTTTTTCATTTTCAAATTATTGCAAAACAAAAACACAATAGGTAATGTCAAAAGTTACAGGTAAAGTTGCACAAATCGTAGGTCCAGTTATAGATGTAGAATTTGCTGCTGGTTCAGAACTTCCAAAAATTTATGATTCATTAGAAATTGATAATCCAGATGGTTCAAAATTAGTATTAGAAGTACAATCTCACATTGGTGAAGATACAGTACGTACTATAGCAATGGACTCTTCTGATGGTTTAAGTAGAGGTACAGAAGTTAATGCTACTGGAGCTCCAATTCAAATGCCAATTGGCGAGGATGTTTATGGACGTCTTTTTAACGTAATTGGTGATGCTATTGATGGGTTAGGTGATTTACCTAAAGCTGGCGAAGCTGGTTTACCTATTCATAGACAAGCACCTAAGTTTGAAGAATTATCAACTTCTACTGAGGTTTTATTTACAGGTATTAAAGTTATCGATTTAATTGAGCCTTATGCAAAAGGTGGTAAAATTGGTTTATTCGGTGGTGCTGGTGTAGGTAAAACAGTATTAATTCAGGAGTTGATTAATAATATTGCAAAAGGTCATGGTGGTCTTTCTGTATTTGCAGGTGTTGGAGAGCGTACTCGTGAAGGAAATGATTTACTTCGTGAAATGTTAGAGTCTGGTATTATTAAATACGGTGATGATTTTATGCATTCTATGGAAGAAGGCGGATGGGATCTTCAAAAAGTAGATAAAGCTGCTATGAAAGAATCTAAAGCAACTTTCGTGTTTGGGCAGATGAATGAGCCTCCTGGAGCACGTGCTCGTGTAGCATTATCTGGTTTAACAATTGCAGAATATTTCCGTGATGGAGCTGGTGATGGACAAGGAAAAGATGTATTATTCTTCGTTGATAATATTTTCCGTTTTACACAAGCTGGTTCTGAGGTATCTGCATTACTTGGACGTATGCCTTCTGCAGTAGGTTACCAACCTACTTTAGCAACTGAGATGGGTGCTATGCAAGAGCGTATTACTTCTACAAAGAAAGGTTCTATTACATCTGTACAAGCGGTTTATGTACCTGCGGATGATTTAACCGATCCTGCGCCTGCGACAACCTTTGCTCACTTAGATGCAACAACAGTATTATCTCGTAAAATTGCTGAGTTAGGTATTTATCCTGCAGTAGATCCTTTAGATTCTACTTCAAGAATTTTAACACCAGAGATTTTAGGTGATGACCATTACGATTGTGCACAACGTGTAAAAGAGTTGTTACAACGTTATAAAGAATTACAAGATATTATCGCAATTCTTGGTATGGAAGAATTATCTGAAGAAGATAAAATGGCAGTAGGACGTGCACGTCGTGTACAACGTTTCTTATCTCAACCTTTCCATGTTGCGGAACAATTTACAGGTATACCAGGTGTATTAGTAGATATTAAAGAAACTATAAAAGGTTTTAACATGATTATGGATGGTGAATTAGACCACTTACCAGAAGCAGCATTTAACCTTAAAGGATCTATTGAAGAAGCTATCGAAGCTGGTGAGAAAATGCTTGCTGAAGCTTAATCAATAGACGCTTGATAAAACTTCAAAACCTAAATTCCAAATTACAATAATAGTATTTTGGAATTTAGAATTTTAAAATTGAAATTTTAAAAACTATGTATTTAGAAATTGTATCACCTGAAGCTACTTTATTTAGCGGAGAAGTAACTGCTGTTACTGTTCCTGGTGTAAATGGTGAATTTGAAATATTAACAAACCACGCACCTATAGTATCAATTCTTAAAGAAGGGCAAGTAAAAGTAAAGGGTAATATTACACTTGAGGAAGAAGTTGAAGATAAATTTTCAAAATCTGACAATGGAGTTTGGTTATCTATTAATTCTGGAACTATTGAAATGAAAGATAATAAGCTAATAATCTTAGCCGATTAATCTTTTTCAATAAATAATAAAATAAAAACGCGAAGTATTTGCTTCGCGTTTTTTTATATTCATAACTTTCCTAAAATCTTATCCATTACCCATGCAGTATGCGCTGCAGTAACTCCTGTTGAAGGATGATGATAACTACCAGCTAAATGTTTTTTCATATTCTCAACATGAAATTGTTGAATACGCTTAGGACTATCTATCTGAAATGTTAGCTGCTTTTTATCTGTCAATAATTTAATAGGCGTTTCTAAAAACACAGAAAAACTAATTTCACCTTTACTACCTATAATTCTAACACAATCTTCTCTTTTGTAAGTCCCGAAACTCCACATCCCAGAACCTATGACACCAGATTGATGTTCCCAAGATCCTGTTATAATATCTTTTGCGCTGTAAAATTGTTGTTGGTTTGCTGAAATGCCTTTAGCACTCACAATATCTCCTAATAGGTAAACAAACAAATCTAAACCATGGCTTGCCAAATCATCAAAATAACCAGCTGGTGCAATCTTAGCATCTGTTCTCCAATTATACGCTTTTGATGTATCTATATCACTTGCTGTACGACTTAAATACCAGCTAACATGCCTTATATCTCCTATTCTATTTTCTTCTAATAAAGACTTAACTTTATTAAATCTTGGTAAGGATCTACGATAGTAAGCTACAAATAATGGTAAGTTTTTTTCTTTAAAGACTCGTTGTATCTCTAAGCATTCTCCATAACTTGGAGCCATGGGTTTTTCAATACAACATATTTTATTTGCTTCAGCAACTTTTAACGCATAGTAATGATGCGTATCTGGAGGTGTAGCAATATAAACAGCATCTACGTTTGGATTATTAATTAATTGATCTGCATCACAATAATAATGAAGTACTCCATGTCGTTTTGCATAGTCTCTAGCTAAATCTAAATTTCTTCGCATTACAGCAACAAGCTCAAAACCCTTAGTTGTTTTATATGCTGGACCACTCTTAATTTCGGTGACACTACCACAACCAATAATTCCCCATTTTATCGTTTGATTCATTATGATTATTGTCTTAATTAAAAATTAATACACTTTTTTAATCACATTGGTTACAATTCCCCAAATAACAAAATTATTTTCTTCAGAAATTTTAATAATTGGATAGTCTGGATTTTCTGGCTGTAACCATACTTCACCATCTGATACTCTAAGACGTTTTACAGTAAATTCACCATCTAAAAAACAAACAGCTATTTTATTGTTTTCAGGCTCTAAACTTCTATCTATTACTAGTAAGTCATTATCATCTAAACCAGCACCTATCATAGATTGCCCACTAACGCGTGCATAAAAAGTAGCTTCTTTATTTTTTACTAATTCATCATCTAGAGATAAGCGTTGTTCTTTAAAATCATCTGCTGGTGAAGGAAAACCAGCCGAAATCCCTGTATCAAAAAAATTAGTTCCAGAACCTTCGATAACCTCTGGAATAAAGAATGTTAAGTTATTAGATTTGTGTGCTATCATTTTACTACAATTATATCATTAATGTTTGTTGTATATCTTGGTGAGAGTCGCTCTTGTCGCATTTTCCAAGTACGTTCTAAATCTTGATTTCCTAACTTAATTTTATCACCTTTATACTTTTTATTTATTTTATCTATAGCAAACATTAAAGGTTTGTGCTTTGGGTCTTCTTTACAAAACATATCTAACTGGTAATTATCTGTAGGCACCAAACCCGTAACAACAACACCAGCTCTTTTGTATTTAACACCTACTTTATGTATTAATTCTACAGCATTTACCGCAGCCTTGCTTATCAACAAAGAAGAATCTGTAGGATAAGGAAAACTTACTATTTTACTTGCGCGATGTTGTTTTTGGTCTTTTTTATGTCTATTACTGCTTATTGATACAATAATCATGTGACAACTAGAGCCTTGCATACGTAATTTTTCTGCACAACTTGTTGCAAAAGTAGAAACACGCTCTTTTATATAGTTAATATCATCATAGGTATAATCAAAACTTCGGGTTGTGGCAATGGCACGCTTTCGGGTTGGTTCGTCTAACTTTATCTTAGAAATGCCTTCTAAGTCTTTTTTTAATTTCCATTCTGTTATAGATAACGTTTTTCTTACCCATTCATCATCAAGCTGTATAAAGTCATAAGCGGTTTTACAACCTTTAGCTTTTAGTCGCTTTTGCAAGCCATGACCAATTCCCCAAACATCTTCTAATCTTATCCATTTTAAAGCTTTTATTCTGCTCTGCTCAGAATTTATAACATAACTCCCTTGTGTTTCTTTTGGAAATTTTCTTGCTATTTTGTTGGCTACTTTACTCAATGCTTTTGTTGGAGCTATACCTACACAGGTTGGTATGCCTGTCCATTTTAAAATACGTTGACGTATCTGTAAACCATACTCATTTAGATTGTAATTATCAAATCCTTTAAATTGTAGAAAAGCCTCGTCGATACTATAGACTTCAACATCTGGTGTAAATTGCTTCAAGATACTCATTACTCGACTACTCATATCACCATATAAAGGATAATTAGAAGATAAAACCTCTATTCCGTTTGCTTTACAAAAGCCTTCCCACTTAAAAATTGGAGCACCAAATGGTAACTGTATTGCTTTTGCCTCATCACTCATAGAAATAACACAACCATCGTTATTACTAAGAATAGCAACTGGCTTTCCTTCTAAATTAGGATTAAAAACACGCTCGCAAGAGGCATAAAAATTATTACAATCTACTAAGGCATACATAGGATTGTAAAGATAATGGATTTTAGTCTTCGATATACTCTAAAATGAAAGCTGAAAATCGTTATATACTTCAAAAGTTACTATTAACCTTGCTTCTATTTCAGTTTGTATATTTGAATCATGAAATCAAAAATTATTATTTCAGAAAGTAATAGACCTATATGGCAAATACCTATTGCAGCTTTATTTTTTACACTGGCATTTGGTCTATTAGCATATACAATTTATGAGGTTAAATTTTCTAACGAAAGTGTTAGAAGTGCCATTGTTGACATTAAAAATATTGTTTTTCTTGCTGCTATTGGCGCAGGTTTTTCTTCTCAAAAACGTATTTATATAGATTTAGAGCACTCAAAATTTAAGCCTACAATAGAAATAGGTCCTTTAAAATTTGGGAAATGGAAACAAATCTACAACTACGAATACGTTTCTGTATTTCATCAGCCTTTACAAGATGGTGATTACATCTATGAAGTCAATTTATGGTACGACAGGAATAAACATTTCTGTTTGTTTGAAAAAAACGATTATAAAGAAGCATTTATCATTGGCTACGAACTATCGGAAGAATTAAATATTGATTTGCTAGATGCTACTGTGCCTAATGATTATAAATGGGTAGATAAAAATGAATGGAAATCTAAAATGTATAATTCCTAAAATAATGTTAGCCCTTACTAAAATCTAACCACTATATCATAAGCGCTTTTCAACCTTACAACAACAGCTTCAATTTCTTCTTCATTAAGATGCCCAAAACCAAAACGAATAGCACAAGTATTTTTATCTTGATAAAGAATGGTTTTTGGCAAAAACAAATCTAATTTTTCTGCTTCCTCTGCAAGCTTTACCAATGATACTGCTGTATGAAATTGCAACCAGATTGCCAAGCCGCCTAAAGGCTTTTCAAAAGTTATAATATCTTTAAAATGCTGTTCTAAAAATCTACACAAACAATCTCGACGTTGTTTGTAGGTTACAATATTCTTTTTGAGCAATCGGTAAATTTCACCTTCAGAAATTAATTCAGACAACATCTGTTCTTGTATTAAATCTCCTTGCTCATCTAGTAATGTTAAATAATTATTGGCTTCAGAAATTAAATTTTCTGGCGCTACTACAAACCCTGTTTGAAAGCTAGGAAATAAAGACTGTCCCATTTTACCTAAGTAAATTACCATTCCGTTAGCGTCTGATGTTGCCATTGGTAGCATGGCAGAGCCTTCAAACTGAAAATCATAATCGTAATCATCTTCAATAATTGCAAAACCATAATCTTTTGCTAATTGTAAAAGTTGTAGTCGTCTTTCTGCACTTAAGGTTTTTGTAGTTGGGTAATGCCTATGCGCACTAACATAAACACATCGTATACTATTTTTAATGAAATGGGTTTTTATATAATCTACATCAAGACCATCTTTATCAACAGGAATTGTCTTTATAGCAGCACCTGCTTCTTGAAAAATAGTATTAGAAGCATAATGACTTAGTTGCCCTACTATAACCACATCGTTTTGTTTAATTAGTAATTGAGATACAATATAAAGACTCATTTCTGTGCTTCGTGTGCTCATCAAATTATTTGGTGTAATATGAAAACCACGAGTAGCATTTAAATAATTGCAAAGTTGTTTTTTAAAACTTGTTGTTGCTGATGTAGAAACTCTATTCCATTTACGAAGTAATGGTTTACGTTTCATTGCAGCACTATACCATCTCGAAAATTGATGAATAGAATGCAACCTTAAATCTGGTTTACCATCGTTAATTACATATTTTGAAGTTGTTTCTGTTGTTGTTGATGCCAAATGAAACGACTTTTGGAACGGAAAACCTGCCTCTTTAGGATAAGTATATGCTTGATTTACGTGCTTGCCTGTAGCTTTAATTTTCGCAGTAGTTTGTTCTGGCACCAATACAAAGGTTCCTTTATTAGCAATAATATCTACCCAACCTTGAGATGCTAATTCATCGTAAATAGCTACAGCTGTATTTCTATGAATATTTAACAAATTGCTCAACATACGTGTACCTGGTAGTTTACTACCTTTTATTAAATACCCACGCTGAATTGCATTTATGATTTGCTGTGCTACTTGTATATAAATAGGCTGCACTAACGATTTATCAAATGTTATTAATTGTTTTAATTTTTCGTTAACCGGACTATTATGTGTTTTCAAAACGGACTATTGTAACAGTCCGGAAAGTTACGACTTTTGCAGCTTCAAACTAAATGACAAAATGAAAAATAAATTTATCCTTTTCAATCTTATGTTAATAGCTGTTTTTCAGCTAAATGGACAAGAAGTTTCTCAACAAAAATTAGATTCTGTAACACTAACTGGAACTCGAATAGATTTACCTTTTAAAGAAAATTCAAGAACCATAAACATTATTACATCAAAAGACATTAAAAACAGTGCTGCTGTAAATATTGCAGACCTGTTACAACAAGTTGCTGGTGTAGATATTAGACGTCGTGGCACAGGTGGTAGCCAAGCCGATTTATATATTAGAGGTGGTGGTTTTGACCAAACATTATTACTCATTGATGGTATTAAAATGGACGATGTACAAACAGGTCACCACACCATGAATGCTGCTTTACCTCTAGAGGTTATAGAACGTATAGAAATCATTAAAGGTCCTGCAGCAAGGGTGTTTGGACAAAATGCTTTCGCAGGTGCTATTAATATTGTAACTAAAAAGAACTTAAAAAACTCTACTTCTGTAAATGTAGAAGCTGGTTCTTTTGGCCAACTAAATGGTAATGTAACAGCTGGTATTGAAAAAGAAAATTCATCTCACATTGTTCATGTAGGTAGACTAACATCTGAAGGTTATAGAAACAACTCTGATTATGATAATGCTAACTATTACCTTAAAAGCATATTTAATAAAAACGCGCAAGCTATTGAAATGACAGCTACGTTTTTAGAACGTAAGTTTGGTGCAGAAAATTTCTACACTACTAATCCTACGTTTCACGAATACGAAGAAACTCAAAATAGCCTTATAGCTTTTTCTACAACTTTTAGAAAGAATAAGTTAAAAATTCAACCTAGAGTCTATTGGAAACGTAACCAAGATATGTTTTTATTAAGACGCGATGAGCCAAGCTTTTACAGAAACTTCCATATTTCAGATAAAATTGGTGTAGAAACTAATGCTTCGTATACTTCAGAATTAGGTATTACAGGCTTTGGGATAGATGTATCTAAAATATACCTAAGAAGTAATAATCTAGGTAAACGCAACCGTTTTATGACTAATGTATTCTTAGAACATCGTTTTAGTTTGCTAGATAACAAACTAGACATTACACCTGGTGTAGCATTAACGTATTTTTCAGACTTTAAATTTCATGCATTTCCAGGCTTAGATATTGGTTACGATATTACTAACAACTTTAAAGTTTATGGTAATATTGGTTATACATATCGTATACCAACTTACACTGATTTATATTATAATGATCCTGCAACTAGTGGTAACGAAGATTTAGAGCCAGAAGAAGCTTTTGCCCAAGAACTAGGTTTTAAATACACATCACCTAAATTTAGTGCAAGTATTGCTGTATTTAATAGAGATGCTGAAAATTTAATTGATTATATAAGAAATGATGTTTCTGAAAATATCTTTAGAGCAACTAATATTGCAGAAGTTAATACAAAAGGACTTGAGTTTGATGCTTCTTACAACTTTAAGATAAAAGACTTTACACAAACTTTAAGTTTTGGGTATGCATTTTTAGAAGATGATATTTTAGATCAAAATGAAGAATTATCTCGTTATTCCCTAAACACTTTAAAGCATCAATACACAACACGTTTTAGCACACAACTTTTTAAGAATATTCGTCAAAACATTGTGTATAAATATGCAGAACGTACCACTGGACAAACTTATAATGTTTGGGATGCTTCTCTAGCTATTAAATTAAGCCAAGCTGAATTTACAATTACAGCAAGCAACATTTTTAATGCTGATTATATTGAATCTGGTTTTGTACCTATGCCACCAAGTAACGTGTTATTTGGATTACGTTATAATTTTAAATAAAGAAAATCTATAAAAGAACCCTAACCCTTTATAGGTTTTACATTAAAATCGTCTATTTGCTTGGTTTTAAATAAAGTAAAACCACTCAAATAGGCGATTTTAAGCTTTATTGATTATGGCACACAATATCTATTTTTAAAACAACTTCTAATTTTAAACTTTTCTATGAGTAATGTAAGACACAATTGGACAAAAGAAGAAATTCTTAAGATTTATAACAAACCTTTAATGGAGCTACTCTATGAAGCTGCTACAATTCATAGAATACACCACGATCCTAATACTGTTCAAGTTTCTACATTATTATCTATAAAAACAGGAGGCTGTTCTGAAGATTGCGGTTATTGCCCACAAGCAGCACGTTACCACACCAACGTAGAAGGCAATGACTTAATGAAAGTATCTCATATAAAAGCACAAGCACTTAGAGCAAAAGCATCTGGAAGCTCAAGAGTGTGTATGGGAGCAGCATGGAGAAATGTAAAAGATGGTCCCGAATTTGATCAGGTGCTAGAAATGGTGCGTACTATAAATAAGCTTGAAATGGAAGTCTGCTGTACACTTGGTATGGTTACCGAAAATCAAGCACAACGACTAGCCGAAGCAGGTTTATATGCCTACAACCACAACTTAGATTCATCCGAAGAATACTATAAAGAAGTTATTTCTACACGTGGTTTTGAAGATCGTTTGCAAACGATTGACAATGTTCGCAAAACCAATGTTACAGTATGTTCTGGAGGAATCATAGGTATGGGAGAGAGTATAGAAGATAGAGCAGGAATGCTTGTCGCACTATCTACTCTAAATCCACAACCAGAGTCTACACCAATTAATGCACTTGTAGCTGTTGAAGGCACACCTCTTGAGGATGAAAAACCTGTAGAAATATGGGAAATGATACGCATGGTAGCTACAACACGAATCGTCTTACCAGAAACACAAGTTCGGCTATCTGCTGGCAGAACACAAATGTCTAACGAAGGCCAAGCCATGTGCTTCTTTGCTGGTGCAAACTCTATTTTTGCTGGTGATAAATTACTAACTACACCAAACCCAGATGTTAATGAAGATATGAAGCTATTTGAAAAAATAGGTCTTATACCTCAAAAGCCATTTACAAAAAATGTTCAACCACTAACAATTGAGGCTAAAGACTCTAAGTTTGTTGATTTAGGTGAAAAGCCAAAATGGACCAGACCGCAACATAAAATACAACGAAACGAACAGAAAAAAATTAAAGCTAAAGAAACCAGAAAACAAGAAAAGTAAATTAATCATCTATTTATTGAAACAGATAAATCTGAAACCGTAAAAAAACAAAACAGCTTAAATTCCGTTTAACAATAAATAAACTTTGGTAACGTTTTATTAACTTTGATTTTCAAAATGTTTTAGCACTTGCAATTAAATCTTCAAGACATACAACGGGTTGAAACTATCACAAAAGCTGATTTTATAAAACATTATTTTAAACCACAAAAACCTGTGGTTATTGAACGATTTATAGAAGATTGGCCTGCTTATTCTAAATGGAGTTTAGATTACATGAAAAAAGTAGCAGGCGATAAAACCGTTCCATTATATGATAATAGACCTGTAAATTACGAAGAAGGTTTTAATGAAGCTCATGCCACAATGAAGATGAGCGATTATATAGATTTACTAAAACGAGAACCTACAAAATACAGAATCTTCTTATGGAATATTCTAAAAGAAATTCCAAAACTTCAAAACGATTTTAGTTATCCCGATTTTGGTTTACGATTAATGAAAGGCTTACCTATGCTTTTCTTTGGAGGAAGAGATTCATACACTTTTATGCATTATGATATTGATTTAGCTAACATCTTTCATTTTCATTTTGAAGGAAAAAAGCAGTGCATTCTTTTCGACCAAAAGCAGACCAAGCATCTATATAAAATTCCTCACTCTCTAATTACTAGAGAAGATATAGATTTTGCAAATCCGGATTTTAAAAAATGGCCTGCACTAAAACATGCCAAAGGATGGGTTTGTAATTTAAATCATGGAGAAATTCTTTATATGCCAGAAGGTTATTGGCATTATATGCGTTATATAACACCTGGTTTTTCTATGAGCTTAAGAGCTATTGCCAGAAACCCAAAAAACCTTAGCAAAGCAATATATAATATCTTTTTAATGCGCAATTACGATAATTTAATGCGTCGTATAAGTGGTCAAAAATGGATTGATTGGAAAAATAAAAAAGCCGTTACCAATACTAATCGATACGTTTAATTTTCTGACACAAATTGAATTCAATTTGTATATTTGCCCTCATTATTTATTAAAAATTCAAACATGAAAAACATACTATTAATAGTAACGTTATTAACATTTTCTCTTAGTAATTCTCAAGTTTTTGAAGGTAAAGGAGATCAAAAATTTCAGGTTGGTGCTAATTTTCAAGATGAAGCTACAGGTATTAATCTAACTTTTGATTATGGTCTTGGTGAAAATATTTCTGTAGGTGTATCATCATCTTATGCCTTAGGTATTGATGATCGTTTAGACGCAGATTTTGGTGATCGTTTTGATTTAAAAGCAAGATTCAACGCCAATATTGGTAATGTATTAAATATAGATGAGAATTTAGATTTTTATCCTGGTCTTAGTTTAAGTTTTAAAAATTTTGGTGGTCATATAGGCACACGTTACTTCTTTACAGAAGGGTTTGGTCTTTATGCCGAAGCAGCTTTTCCATTAGCAAAATACAGTGATGACAAATCTGATGCAGGCTACTATATTTACAATCAATTTACATTTAATATAGGAGCTAGTTTTAACTTATAAAACATTTTATATTATTTATTATAAAAAAGCTCTTTTAATAATAAAAGAGCTTTTTTTATTTATAAGTACTCGTTAAGTTTTTCGTAAACCAAACCACTCTCCCAACCTCTATACAATAGGTAATCTGCTACTTTTTTCTTTTTCTTAAATTTATTGTTTTCGTTGACTTGACTAATTCTTTTTTTAACAAGCTCATCAAGAGTTAAATAATACTCACTATCATCTATTTCTTTTAGAGCTATATTAATTGCATATTTAGAAATATCTCTAAATTTCAATTCTCTAACCAATCTGTTTTTTCCCCAATGTTTAATTCTAAATTTCCCTCTAACAAATGCTTTAGCAAAACGTTCTTCATTTAAAAAATTATTCTGAATTAGATACACCATAATTTTATCAATAGCTTCAGGTATCATCTTCATATCCTTAAGCTTTGTTTTTACTTCTTTATGGCAACGTTCTTGATAAGCACAGTAATTTTCAAGCTTTTTTTGCGCTTCATCGACAGTATATGTTTTTTGTGGGTTCATATAGCGAAAATATAACATTTTGTTAATAATTTCTTACATTGCAAAAGCCTGATTTGCAATGATTTCAACTTATCTTTGAAATTAGTTTACGGTAATAATTAATCCTTTATGAAAGAGAACTGCTTATCCCTCATATTACTTGTCTGTGCTTTGAATTTTGGTTTTGGGCAAATCTATACTGAAGACTTTACAGGTCAAAATGGAAAAGGAGCCATTGGCCCTATTCCTACTTTTGATTTATCTGATGTAACATGGAGTGTTGATGTATCCGAAGCAAACTTAAGTGAAACTACAGATTGGTTTCAAGTTGTAAATGAAGTTTTTGAAGGTAGAGATCTTGACGGAAACGCTTATTGGCATTCTCCAGTAATAGACATCTCATCGTATACAAATGTTTCTTTTAGCTTAGATGCTATAGAAAATGGAGATCATGAAAATATCGACATCATAAATACAGCATATAGAATTAATGGTGGTATTTGGTTACAAGCTTCTGCAAATGGTAATCTAGTAGGCAATTTCAACTCAGCTGTCGTTTCGCAAACTGGACTTAACGGCTCGACTCTAGAAGTTAGAGTAAACATGACAAACAATGCAGACAATGAAAACTTAAGAATTGATAATGTTTTAGTTGATGGAACATTATCTGTTCCTTGTACACATACTATAACAAGCTTTTCACCAATAGAAGGTCCTGAAGGTGCTGAAGTTACTATAACTGGTAGTGGCTACACACCAACAAGTACCGTTAACTTTAATGGTGTAGCAGCTAGTTCTATACAGTATATTAATGCAAATACATTAATTGCAACTGTACCAAATGGTATAACCACAGGCTCTATTTCTGTAATAGAATCTGCTTGTACAGAAACTGGTTCTGATTTTACAATAATTGACTTTAGTGGTTCTTGTAGCTCACCATTTAGTGATTTAATAATTTCAGAAGTATATGATTCTAATAGTGGCTCCCTAGGTTATATTGAGATATATAACGGAACAGGTGCAACTATAGATTTATCAGATTATGAAGTTGATAGGTATGCCACCTTAGGAGGTGCTGTTACTTCTACATATACTTTTCCAGCCTTAAATATAAATGATGGTCAAGTATTAGTTGGTAAAGTGAGTAATGACCCTAACGCTCCTAGTATTACTCCAGACTTTACTTTTGGTAATCTTAGTGGATTTAATGATGACGATCGCCTTGAACTTGTTTTTTCTGCCACTAATACTATAGTTGATGATTGGCATGATGATACTGTGCCTGGAGGCACAGGATTTTCATATTTAAGAAACACCAACATTACTGGACCAAACCCAACTTATAATGCCTCTGAATGGGTAGGTAATGGAACAGAAGATACTAGTGATTTAGGTAATTATTCTATTTCTATTGTAGGTAACCCTTCAGTTACTAGCCAACCAATTGCTACAGCCAGTTGCCTAGACTATACTTTTTCAATTACAGCAATGCCAGGTAATAGTGGTACACTCACCTACCAATGGAGGTTTAATGATGGTAACGCAAACAACTGGCAAGATGTTAATGGTGCCTTATTAGCACCAGCTACAGTTGCTGGTGAAACTACCAATACACTTTCTGTCTCAGGTATTGATTTAGAAAGTTATCAATTTTATTGTGTAGTTACCGAAGATGCATCTTGTTCAATTGCTAGTAATGCAGTTAAAG
>NZ_JAOARH010000044.1 GCF_025210595.1 Winogradskyella sp. | reverse complement strand
CCATCTATTGTTATAGGATATTGTACTAAAACAGCATTGCTACCTACCAGTTCTTTAAGACTTGTATAACTCTTCTCAAAATTAGCTTTTTCACTATCAATTTTATTGATTACAAAAAGTGTTGGCTTATGATATTTATCGACGTAGTTCCAGATGATTTCTGTACCTATATCTGCTCCGTGTTTTGCATTAATTACAGTTACAATAGTATCTGCAACTCTAATAGATGACATTATTTCTCCTATAAAATCGTCTAAACCTGGCGTATCTATAATATTGATTTTATAATTTCTCCATTCTGTATGCAAAGGTGTTGCAAAAACAGAAGCACCTCTATGGTGCTCAAATTCATGGTAATCCGAAACTGTATTTTGTTGCTCTACTGTACCTCTTCTCTGAATTAATCCAGCCTCAAAAAGCATGGTTTCAGATAATGTGGTTTTGCCAGAGCGATGCGCACCAACAAATGCCACATTTTTGATGTGTTTGTTATCAAATACTTTCATACGTGTTTTTATTTAGTAATTAGAACTCCTTGTAAATTATCACCTTAAAGGTAGCCTTACTTTAAAAGAAAAAACATGATATTAGTTAGGTTTTGAGAAATGTTTTTAATTTGTATCTAATGAAAAAGAACTACTATAAAATATACAAACCCTACGGTTATTTAAGTCAATTTGTGAATAATCAGAATAGAAGGAAAAACAAAAAACTTCTGAGTGATTTATTTCAACTTACTAAAGACACTATGGCTGTGGGTCGCCTTGATGAAAAATCTGAAGGTTTATTATTATTGACTACAGATGGAAAATTTAGCAATTATATTACTAGCTCTAAGATTGAAAAAGAATACCATGTTATGGTAGATGGCAAGATAACAGAAGATGCTATTGCTAAATTGAAAAAGGGTGTTGAAATTTCCGTGAATGGTAAAGCATATACAACCAAATCATGTAATGCCGAATTATTACATAATACATCTCATATTTATGATCGATTTGTTAGAGATGATAAGCATGGTTCTACATCTTGGCTAAAAATTACTATAACCGAAGGAAAGTTTAGGCAAGTACGTAAAATGACAGCAAAAGTTGGATTTCCTACATTACGATTAGTAAGAGTGCGTATTGGTGATTATAAGCTAGAGAACATGAAACCAGGTGAGATTTTAGAAATTAGTTATTAGAAGCTTCATCTCCTTCGCTTTCTTTTTTCTCTTCTTCAGTCTTTTCTTTAATAACTACTTTTTCGTTATTAAAAACAATAATTGCTTTAACTCCAGTAAGCAAATTCCATTCCTTAGAAGAAATCACTTTACCTTGATCATCATAAACTATAAACTCAGCAGTATTTGGACCAGACTCACCTTGATTTAAAGCTTCAATTTCTATAGTGTTTTTTCCTTGTATTAAATCTACTTCCACCCTTCTATAACTGCTTGTAAGTACTAAATTTGGCTTAACTATAATACCATTAATATAGATTCTTACACGATCACCATCAGGATATTCATGATCTCTACAAACAATATTTACAAATTTGGTATCTACATTATGCTCTCCCAAAAATTGGTCAGACATGGTTCTAATAACTCCACCTTTTTCTAGGTCTTTATTCCAACGTTTTTCAAAAATCTCTGCAGGACTTTTAAGACCATCTTCATCTGTCATTGAAAAAGGTCTATCCGATTTTTTAATAATGAATTTCTTTTCCTCTTTAGATTTGCCAGTAGCTTTATCGTCTTTTTTATCAAGCTTAGGAGCTACTTTTATTTTTACAGGTAAAGTGTCTTTTTTGGTTTTTGAAGGTTCTGCAGGTATGCGAATGGACTTTTTCTCATTGTCATTGACTTGAGCAAAGGCTATTGTACCAGGCAGTACAAATACTATAAGTAATATAAGTTTGAAAATTTTCACTTAGATTATTAGACTAGTTTTTGTTTCTAAACTTGTGGTACAAAAACCGTACCTTCTTCAAAAATAAACGTATAATAGTGCAATTCCTTACAAAAAAACGTTAAAACTTACCATTAAAGCTAATGCGTAGCTTTCTGTTATATTCTTCAAAAAGCCAATCTTTGTAGTTTTGGGTACTATTCATTATACAATAGCAATATTGCTTAATACGATAAGATATATCATCATGTAATAATTTTGCTAAATCTCTAGCGTCATATACATCTTCGCTGTTCTCTATACAGATTTTAGAGTGCTGAGCTATAGAACGCTCTATAACTGTAAAGGATTTTTTACCAGAACCAACAACATCCTTATATTCTGTTTTAACATCAAACTCTAAAGCTTCAGAATTTTTAAATTTTTCTTTTAATGTATCTGGCATTACATACACAAAATCACGCTCTAGAGATTCATCGTCTATAATATTTTCTAAGTAAAGGTCTGGATATTTAAAAATATGTTGCCAATCTACAGGCTGGCTCCAAGGCCCAAAACGTGCTACATTATTACCTAAATCTATAACCTGAAACGTTGTTCTATCTTTAAAAATACGGCTACCACGACCAATCATTTGGAAGTATAGTGTTAATGAACGTGTTGCTCTATTGAGTATAATAGATTCAACGGAAGGCTCATCAAAACCAGTGGTTAAGATACTTACTGAGGATAAAACAGCATCTGGTGTTTGGTTAAACCACTTTAAAATATCTTTTCGCTCTTGTTTGCTTGCCGTATTATCTAAGTGCCTTACATTATATCCTGCTTTCTTAAACGTATAATATACTTCTTTAGAAGTATAGATACCATTATTGAAAATCAAAGTTTTCTTCCCTTTTGCTAATTCTTCATAAGCAGACAACAGTTTAGTTTGCATTAAGCTGTTAGTATATAAAGCTTCAGAAGATTTTACGGTATAATCTCCATTAATACCAATTTTTAATGTAGTTAAGCCTACATCGTAATGATACAGTTCTGCACTTGCCAAAAACCCGTTTTGTATAAGAGTAGAAATATCATCACCAACAATTAACTTATCGTAATTGTCTTTCATTGGTAATTTAATATTGCTACTTAATGGCGTAGCAGTAACACCAAGTATAAAACAGTGTTCAAAGAATTTGAATAGTTTTCTGAAAGAATTGTAATGCGCCTCGTCAATAATGACTAAACCAACATTTTTTAGCTCAAAATCGTTATCAGACAAACGGTTATTTAAGGTTTCTACCATTGCAACAAAACATTTGTACTCGTCTTGGTCTGGTAGTGTTTTTACCTTACTATTAATAACTTTATTTTTTACATTAAAGCCAGATAGTACACTTGAGGTTTGCTTACACAACTCTATTCTATGAGTAAGAATTACAACTTTTTTGTTATGCTTTTCAATAAAACGTCTAACAATTTCAGAGAAAATAACTGTTTTTCCACCACCTGTTGGCAATTGATAAAGCAGGTTAAAATCATCTGACTCTTCAGCCATCACATCAAAAATGCGATTCAAATCTTTGATCTGATAATCGTAAAGTCGTTTTTCTGTTGTAGTTTCTTTAATAGCGTTTGTAGGCATATAATTATTCGCTCGAGCTTAATTTTGCAAAAATAGCATATTGTAAGGGTTTTTTGAATGAATTGTTAATAACCTTTAACAAGATTGGTATCGTTATTGCACTTAACAAAGCATTAACATTTAAATAATTACATTATGAAATCATTTAGAAGACATCCTGCGACGGTCAACGCAGGTTCTATGGCAGACATTGCATTTCTGTTACTCATTTTCTTTTTAGTAACAACGACCATCTCAGCTGATAAGGGTATTTTAAGACAATTACCTAGCGATTGTCCAAACATTGAAGATTGTATAAAGGACATTAATGAACGAAATATTCTGAGAATAAATTTGAATAGCAATCAGGAAATTTTTATTGAAGACAAAGTAGTAAAGCTTGAAGACGTAGAACAAATCGTTAAAGCTTTTGTGGATAACAATGGTGCATTAGACTGCGATTATTGTTATGGTGAAAAACTAACAACATCATCAGATCATCCCAAAGAAGCTGTAATATCCTTAAGCCACGATGCTTTAACTAAATACTATTTATTTATTTCTGTACAAGATGAAATTACTAAAGCCTATTATGATTTGCGCCAACGTTACATTAAAGAAAAGTTTAATAAAACACCAGAGCAAATTACAGATAAAGAATTTAAAATTGTAAAACAGGCTTATCCTTTTATAGTTTCGGAAGTTAAGGTTAAGCGTAATTAAAGTTTATACTTTTTATCAAAACCTTTTGGTTAAAATTAAAGATAGCCTAATTGAAAAAAATTATTTTAATCTGTCTTTTACAAATTCTACTTGAGTTTTACCATGAGGTTTTGGTTTGCCATCATCACCCAAATTTACCATAGTAATATTTTCTACTGTTAGTATAGTTTCTCTGGTCATTTTATTTCTGGCCTCACATTTCATAGTTAGTGATGTTCTACCAAATTTAATTACCTCAATACCAATCTCAATAATATCTCCTTGCCTTGCAGATGCCATAAAATTAATCTCAGACATGTATTTGGTAACTATCTTAGAATTTTCGAGTTGTATAATGGTATATAATGCAACTTCTTCATCAATCCAAGCTAGTAATTCACCTCCAAAAAGGGTTCCATTAGGATTTAAATCTTCGGGTTTTACCCATTTGCGTGTGTGAAATCTCATTTAATGTTTATTTGTTTTATTGTTTAGTTGTTTAACTTTTAAATTGAATATTAGAGTAACGTTTGTTGTCCATTAGAATCATCATTAGGAATTTTTAAATCTGTTCCTAATTCAGTATTAAGTTTTTTTATTAAATATGCTGAAAGCAATGGTGATTCTTTTTCAATATTTTGATGAACAAAGAAATCTATTTCTTCAATGCCGTTATCTTTCCAATGTTTTAAGCGTTGTACCCATTCATCTAAACGTGTATAATCCGTTGGATGATTTGCACCAACGTAGCGTACAAAAGCTCTAGAATTTGTTAAACGCATATGCATTATATCGCGTCTACCAGCACTATCTACTATAATATTAGAGATGTTATTATCTTCTAAAAGTTGATATAAATCTTCTGCAATTGCCTCATCGTTATACCAACCAGTATGCCTAAATTCTACTGCTAAAGGAATTTCTTTAGGCCAACCTTCTACAAAATTGATAACGCGATCAAAATCTTTTGGCGCAAAATTATTATGCATTTGCAAAAAGATACAACCCAACTTTTCTTTAAGATTAACTGCACTATAAAGATAATTGTCTACAACAGGAGCTATTTCATCATTAAGACGTTTCCAATGACTGATTTCTTGGTTTAACTTAGGAAAAAACTTAAAATTGTCTGGTGTTTTATCATACCATTTTTCAAACTGTTCTGGCGGAAAAATTCTATAAAATGTTGCATTAAGTTCTATTGAATTAAACCGACGTGAATAATATTCTAACTCGTCTTTTGTACCTCTGGGATAAAAGCCTTTTAAATCTGCTCTATTCCACTTAGCACAACCTACAAAAACATTTGTACTATCTGAAGGCTTTTTTTGTAGTGTTTTTAAAGTATTAGGATGATCTGAAGGTAAAGTGAAATCTATATTTTCAGGATGATCTACGCTTCCAAATTTCATAGCTTTTGTTTTCATCAAAGATAAAATATAATACCTTTCAATTAATGCAAGCAGCATTGCTTTTCTATATGTTGAAATCTGAAATGTTAATAACACCGTTAACAACATAATTAGGCTTGTAGTTTATGATTTGAGTTAATACTTAAATTTAATTTCAGATTAATCCTAAATACTTAGCCATGGCAACCCGATCGGAACATTTACAAGCTATTAGACCTGTTATTCCTTCTGCAAAAATTTATGATTCCATGAGTTCTGACGAGTTATTTCAGAACAAAACACTGCGACCTATTATAAAAATGCAACATGATTTATTTATAGCGGTTTTAAGGAATTATATAAAAAAACATAAGAATGTTTTCTACGAATTGAGTTTATCTAAACAATTAGCATACATTGATAATGCCATACATAAAGACATGAAGTTTAGAAACTCTGTAAAAGGCATGATTATTGGGCTATTTACTGTTGAAGAATATGCTACATATATACAAAATTCATCTGCCCTTAACAAACGCATGATGAATATTGTGAAAGAGCGTTTAATTGATAGCATTCAGGTTTTTACCAAACCTGATGTTTTGCAAGCTGTTTAAAGCAACGATTCACCATTAAGATTTGTTGTGAGCACATCGCTCATATAATCAAAATAAGGACGTATAGTTTTAAAAGCCTCATTAACATCTTCTATAAAATTATCTGAAAGGACTTCTTTATCGCTATATTTTTTAGTGAAAATAAATTGCTTTCTACGGATTAAGTCAATAGCAGGATGTTCCTTGTCAAAACCTTTTGGAGCTGTTTTTAACGCATCACCAACAAATCCTCCCCAAGTCGCTTTAAAATTTTTATCATTGAGAATAGCACGCATTTCGCTATCATCCATTTCAAACTCTTTTCTTATTCTAAATAAATCTTCTTTATTGGGCTCCCAAAAGCCTGTAGCGATAAAAGATTCGTCATTAGGCTGAATATGCAAATAATACCCACCTCTTAACTCAGGTTTTTTTCTTGCAAATGAACCACCAAAATGAGTTTTGTATGGTAATTTATTTTTAGAAAAACGTACATCTCTATAAATTCTGAATATTTTAATTTTTTCTATCTGATCATGAGCATTCATTAATTCACCTAAATGATTATATGCTCCTTTAATTTTAGCTTCAATAGTCTTAAATTCTGGCTTATTTTCGTTAAACCAATCTCTATTGTTATTCTTTGCTAATTTTTTAAAAAATGTAAGCGTTTCTTTAGGTATATAAGTATTCATAATGCAGTTTTATTTGTTATAAAAATATAAAAATCATTTCTTTCATATTATTAAAATACGTTAATCCTGTTTTTGTTAAAAATTCTACATATAATAGTTTGAAATAAACTTGTATGTTGACATATTTTTCTGTATAATGCAAAACTTTTAAAAAACACATACTAATTTATGGGTAGACCAGCAACAAGACCAACAAAGCTTAAAGATGGTTTCTATATCGAAATCAGAAATAAAGGTTCTAAATCGGGTGTTAAACTATATAGTGGCACAAAATTACAAATGCACCGTGCAATTAAAATGTACGAACGTTCTAAAGAAGTTATTATATTAGGCGAATCTGTAAATGGTAAGTTTGTAAATAAAGAACCTAAGCTACATGTTGTAGAATAGCTATAATAAATAATATATAAAGGGTGAAATTTTAAAAGTTTCACCCTTTTTTATTAATACTTATTTATTTCTCTAAAACATATCTAGATTTTTTTTTATAAATTGTTAGTTGAATTAGCATTTAAAACATGCTAAAAACACTAACTAATAAAATCAATTTAATTATGTCAAATTCAATTAACAAACCGCCTATTTGGTTCTGGATTGTAAGTGTTATTGCACTTATTTGGAATGGTCTAGGTGTAATGGCTTATCTAGGCCGAGCATTTGCTACAGATGAAATGATTGCTCAACTCCCAGAAGAGCAAAAAGCTGAATTTCTAATGGAATTTCCCGCATGGTATACAGCAGCTTTTGCCATAGCCGTATTTTGTGGAGCTTTAGGATGTTTAGCATTATTAATTAGAAAAAAATGGGCTTACATTCTATTTGTATTATCAGCTCTAGGTGCAATAGTGCAGCATATTTACCTATTCATAAATATAGAAATGGATGGATCAAAAATGGTAATGCCAGTAATGATTATTATTGTTTGCTTATTGTTAATATGGCTTGCTAAGAATGCAATATCAAAAAATTGGATTAATTAAACCACTAACCAACCAATCTCTAAAAAGGAATTAGTGTTTTTACTAGTTCCTTTTTTTATTCAAAGTCTAGTTTATGAAGAATTAATCCAGAGGCTGGTGCAATATAATCCATAACTTCTTTACTTGAGTGCTTGAGAGTTTCTTCGATATATTCTATGCTTATTTCTCCTCTACCTAGTTTTATTAAGCATCCCATCATTAAGCGTATTTGGTTACGCATAAATCCTTTGCCTCTTATCTTTAAGACATAAGATGCTTTTGGAAAAAAATTTGCAGTGTAAATAGTGTTATCAATAATTTCGCAATGCTCAATTGTTCTTGTATATTCACCTTTATTAGTAGCTTTATAACAATAGGTTTTAAAATTATGAGTACCTTCAAAAAGCCTTGCGCCCTTTTTCATTAAATCAACATCTAAAGGTTCTAAAATGGTAGTGAGTATTGGTGCGCAAAACGGATGATTTTTTTGCCCTTGCGAAAACACATAATGATACTCCTTTACTTTAGAATCTTGAATAATATTAAACTCTTTATCGACTTCCTTTATAGATAATGCTCTAATATCTTGCGGTAAGTTATGATTAAAAAGCTTTAAGAATTCAGCAAAATTAGTAATAGGCTCATTATATATAAACAGTTCTAAAGCAGCTTCGTTAGCAGAAACCATGGCATCTGTACGACCTGCACCTAAAGTTTTAAAACGAACATCGCCTAAAATGTACTTTAAGGTTCTGTCTATCATTAAATGAATTGTTTTTACATCTGGCTGCTTTTGCCAACCGTGAAAACGATAGCCCAAATACTGAATTTTCACAAGGTAGTAATAGCGTTTATCAAACATTATAAATTAAAAGTTGCAATTAACAACCTTTTATTTAATTATAATCTTTTTAGTTACAGAAGTTGAAGTAATCAAATTATTTATTTCTACAATATAAACACCAGATTGAATATTTGCCAAGCTAACATTATTAGTGCTAACATTTTGGTTTAAGCTTGTATCTAAAACCAGTCTTCCCTGAATATCATATAGTTTCGCAGTTGTAACATCTGTTAAAATACCATTAATAATTAAAGTTTTAGGATTTTGAGTTGTGTATATTTTTAAATCATCTAATTCTCTTGTGTCATTTGACAATACCTGCGATGAAAAACGAAGATAAAAACGACCTATACCATTTAAATCTTCGTTAGGTGTAAATACATAATCTGCATCATTAAGTAATGTGAAAATATTAGTTTGAGTATCCTCTAAGTAAACATTTATATTTTGTGGTACAGTTGATAGATTATCTATACCAATTGTTAACTGACTTGTTGCTAGTGCATTTACACCCAAAGGAATAACAACATCATTTAAATCTGAAATATTGAGTGTTTGTATTGCCATATCTAATCCTAAACTCTCTTCTACCAAATGCGAATAAATTGAAAACTCGCTAGCACTTCCTTGGTAAGATGCAGCATCATAACCAGCATCTAACCCTCTGGTTTTTCCATCAATAAAATATAATTGAGTTGATGCATTATTATTATCATTTAATATATTAATCTTACAATAGGCAGTGCTTGTTGTAGAAGAAGAGAATCTACCTGCAATAAAATCATCAGAAGAACCAACTACTCGCATATTTGTAGTAAAATCTACTAATCCACCTCCTGCTTTGGCTTTAACAAAGAATGCTTGTCCTGGTGCTAACAATTCTGTAATACTTCCATCATCAATTACAGCCTGATTCCAAACGATCCATCCATTAGAAGCATTACCATCATAACCATACACAGCTTGGTATGCACTTTCTGAGTCGAACTCAGATTTATTCAATTGAAAAAACGCATTAAAATCCAAATATGAAGGATAAGGGTTTCCTATTAAATTCCATGCGTAACCAGCTGCTGCATCTGTAATTGGTACATTTAAAATGTCAACTGAAGCTACACTTCCTGTAAATTCTAACGAGCTTCCATCTGTTGTGGCAGCTCTATAACCAACACCTGATGTAATTGAAGACGATGCATTTGTAACCACATCATAATTTTCATATGCGCCAGAAACAGTGTTATATGGTGCAAAAGCTCTTATTGTTCCTGAGTTAGCTAAATTTGAGTTAGAACTAGCAAAATCACCAAAAGACTCTCCTTGTAAGGGAGCAGAAATTAAATCATTGGTGCCAACGGGTCCTATTTGACTTGTATATCTGTTATAGTGCACTGTTCCGGTAATATCACCATCAGAAATTAGACTCGAAAATTGC
Source organism: Winogradskyella sp. (assembly GCF_025210595.1). GTDB lineage: Bacteria > Bacteroidota > Bacteroidia > Flavobacteriales > Flavobacteriaceae > Winogradskyella. The sequence continues at coordinate 66,572 of NZ_JAOARH010000044.1, read as the reverse complement.
TGAGAAGTGGAATTCAAATTTATTGCTGTAGCACATAGATTAATACCAGAATTTAAACTTAACGATGCACCAGGATTAATTGTCATAATATTACAATCTAAATCTGCAGAAATAGAAACGTTACCAGATTGAATTTCTATGCTATCTCGTGATGTACAAGCACCTTGTGGATTTGCAGGCGACCAACTACCATTATAAATATAAGTAACAGGAGCTGGCATAACATATATCGCATAATCTTCAGATTGTCCATAAACCAAAGATGAGTAACATGGAGAGTCAATTGCATTTACTCCACTATAGCCACTATCTAAATCATTAATAATTCTAATTCTTACATAATCGTCATAAGGAATGTTTGATGGGTATGTTAGCGCAATAGGCACAACACTATTAGAAGCTATACCACCAGACACAAGGTATTGTTGCTCTGCTTCGTCATAAAAGTCTCCGTCATCATTCCAGTCAATCCAAACTCCTAATTGGTTTAAATTAACTGATACACCAACATTAAGTGTATTAGAAACATCAGCATCAATTTCAAAATAACCAGAACAATTACCACTTTTATCTATATTTCCACCATCATTTGCAGAAACTGAAGAATTAAATGTTGTTCCGTTTAACTCAACACTTACAATTCCGGCATTTAAGGTCATTACAGAGTTTGTACTACAAACAGCACTTGGAGCAACATGACTTAAATCTGGATCTTCACCTCCTTTAGAATTAACAATAGATGTTCCTTCCATAGCTGCTCTAACTCGTGTATATTGGTCATTTGTTAACCTATCTATACAACTATAATAACTCATTATATTATTAATGGTGTTGTCATCTACCCAAGGGTTTCCGGTACAACTATTATTAGCAGGACAAGTACTTGTTTCTCTTCTATGTGGAACAGTATCTGCACAACCATCACTATCTACGCCTACTGTTATATCTGCTGGGCAATCTGCTCCCGTGCCATCACCTTGAAACGTATGATATAAATGAAAAAAATGACCTACTTCGTGCACTACAGTACTATTATCTCTATTAAAATTAAGTGGCCATGAGGGATTAGCATTTGTTGGGTCGTAACCAAAAACAGTATGCATCATTACAGAACCTTCATAAGCTAAGCCATTAAAAAAGTTTGCATAACCTTGGTAGCCAGAGCCACCACCATTATTATTAATTTCTGAAACTATCCAAATATTAAAATAATCGGTTTCTGGCCAACGGCTTAAATTTTTTAAGGTATTTTGATCTGCTCCTGGTCCACTAGCGAAAGAGATACCATTTGTAGAATAACCTGCAACACTAGAAGCATCAATACGATTAATTCCTGTAGAAGAAGTACAGTTTGGTGTTCGCTTAGCTAGTACAAACTCTATGTTAAAGTCTATAGGACTGTTTGCTGTTTGTCCTCCATAAAAATCATTAAGATTATCTATACCGCTAAGTATTTGAGCATCTGAAATATTGGTACCACTACCTAGTGCTTCACCTAAATGCAAAACATGCACAACAACAGGTATGGTTAATAAATTACTAGTTGCTGTTCTTGCTTGTGAATTAAATGCATTCTGAATTTTAAGCTCTGTAATTCTATCTAATTCATTATACGTTTCATTTTGAAGTAATTCTTGGTGTATTAAATCAAAACCACATTCTTGCGCATTTACACCCAAACTAATAATAGAAAGAAATAAAATGAATAGTACTTTGAATTTCATAATAACAAAAGATTAATCTGTGAAACAACTACTTAAAAATTGAGGCAAATACCTAAAGCTACAAAAAATATTAAGTAACTCTATGTTTTAACTTAAACAATGTAAGAATATCACTAATTAAAAAATCTGTTTTAATAATTGATATTCAACATTTTATTAAAACATTTAAAAGCATTAAACAAAAAAACCGCTTGAATCAATCAAGCGGTTTTAAATAAATATTGTTTAAAAATTGTTTACTATTGGTTTCCTAAAATAATAGGCATTCCACTATCACCAGATCCAATAATAACAACTTTACTGTTATTAGATTCAGCCAATTTGTTTGTTGCTTCTATACCTTTATCTTGAAGAATTTTATCAGTTAATGATGCACTTAAAATTCTGTTTGCATCAGCTTTACCTTGTGCCTCTATACGTTGGCGCTCTGCTTCTTTTTGGGCAGTAACTAATCTAAATTCATACTCAAGAGATTCTTGCTCTTGTTTTAGTTTTCTTTCAATAGCTTCTTTAATTGTAGGTGGCAACGTTACATCTCTCACCAATATTTCATCTAAAACAATATATTGCTCATCAACAATCTTTTTAGTCTCTTCAAAAATTTCTTTTTGAATGGCATCTCGCTTACTCGAGTATAATTGCTCTGGTGTATAACGCCCTACAACACTTCTGGCAGCAGAACGAATGGTTGGAAGAATAATTCTATTAAGATAATTATCACCTATCTCTTGATGCAATTTTCCAAGATTTTTTTCGTCTGGCTTGTACCATGCAGAAGCATCTAACTGAATATCTAATCCATTAGAAGACAATACTTTCATTTTTTCAAAAATTTCTTGTCGTCTCACTTCATAAATATAAACTTTGTTCCATGGTGCCACTATATGGAATCCTTCACCTAAAGGTGGCTCATCAGTTACTACTCCACCTCCAAAGGTTTTATATAGCACACCTGCTTCACCAGACCCTATGGTTACGGCTGATTTTGCAACAATTATTATAGCTAAAACAATTCCTATTAAAATAGGCAATCCTACTTTTGGTAATTTATCCATTGATTTCTTTTTTATATTAATCCGTTGTATTTTCTAATAAACCACTCTGCAAATAAGCTCAACGCTATTAATCCGAGTAGATATTTCCAGTCGATCAAAGGTACGATATTTTTAGAGCTTTTTTGAATAGTAGCATATCGATTATCTTGAAGTAAATTTGAAATTAATGCATTATACTCTGTGCTGTAAAATGCTTTTCCAGAGCTATTTTCTGCTAAAGCATTTAACTTATTAATATCTGCATTTAAAAATTGTTGCTCAACATTATATTCTAAAACTTCAAAACTTCCAGAAGCAGCAATTGACTCTGTGTTGTGCTTAATTGTAAAGTCGTAAGCACCAGATGCAATACCACTTAAATCTACTCTATAATTACCGTTATTAAGCAAAAGTGGTACTTCTCTTATGCTATTATTTTCTTTATTTTTTAAATTTATGGTTAGTGCTGCTGCATTATCGAATTCAAAATTCTTATTAAAATACTGTGCAGAAATGATAACATCATCATTACCATTATAAAACGATTTATAATCTATACTTATACGATTACGCTTTTTAGTAGAACTTAGATATTGTACTAGCTTACCCATAAAATTATCAAAATCATTAAAGCTCTCTGATTCTAAATAAGCTTGGGCTCTCCAACGCCAAATACCTTCACCTACCAAAACACAATGCTTCATATTATCAAAAGCATAAGTAGCTAACATGGCATCTTCTGTATTAATGCCATTAACTGTTTTGTAAAGAATAACATCTGCTGGAACTAAAAAATTAAAACCTCCAAACTCAGATTTTAAAGGAGGGTAATCCTCAAATGTGATATCATCTATAATAAAAGTGTTGTAATTTCTATTCAATTCGGGCTGAAATTCTTCTGTTTGATTTGATATAGACCAGAGTACTTTTAGATTGGTATTATTTATAAATTCATAATCTGTACTTGCGCCAGTAATAATAAATGTATTGAGCTTTTGATCTTTAATTTCGGTTAAAACCTCATTAAAGCTACTGTTAGGCTGATACAGAATAACTAATTGAAAATCATTTATTTTACTTAAATAATCTTTTGGCTTTAAAATTGTAACACTGCGCTGTTCATTACTTTCTATAGACTTTTTTAATGCACCTAAATCTGGATGTAATTGCTCAGATACAAGAGCAATATTTGTTTTTTGGTCAATGACTTCTACACCAAAATTTTTAGAATTATTTACGGTGTTTTTTTCATTTGACAATGGTGAAAGTTCAACACGATACGTTTTTACACCAACACTATTAGCTATTAATGTAGTTGAAATGATTTCTGAAGTCTTTACAGCATCAAATTGAATTGTTGTTCTATAAACAACAGAATTGCCATTCCATATTTTCAATTCTGTAGTTATGGCTTCTGTTCCGCTATAATTGGTTATAATTTCAACAGGAAATTTATTTTTTAAATACACATAACGATTAACATTGAGTTGCTTAATGCTTAAATCTGCATAAAGCGTAGAATCACCAAGTACAACAGGATAAATTGGCTGTTTTATTGATTTTGAAATATAACTATAATCTGAGCCATATGTTTGGTTACCATCACTAAGCACAACTATTGGAGCTGTTTGATTGGCGTAAACTTCACCAAATTGCTTTAACGCATCAGAGATATTAGATTGCCTTTCTGCAAAATTTAAACTATCTAAGCTGTTAACCACTTTTCCAAAACTATATTTTTGAATATTAAAACGTTCGCTTAAATCTGTATTAGCTTCAATAGCTTGCAAAACTGTATTTACTTGTTCGTTTTGCTTGAGATACGAAATAGATTCTGAATTATCAACCGCTACAACCAGTGTCGGCTTTTCATCATAATATGTCTTAGATTCAAACTTTGGGTTAATTAACAATAGTAATATTCCTAAGATAGCCATTGTTCTTAGGGTGATAAGAACATAACGAATTTTAGACTTTAACTTTGATTTATATATATACTGAAACAGCGCTAATAAAAGCGCTGTTATTCCAGCAATGATAATATAAAATATTGTTTCGTTTTGCATGTTTATGACCTTTCGACTGCACTTCGGCTTTGCTCAGTGACCAAACTCAAGGTGACATTCAATATAATTTATGTTAACATTCCTCCATCAACATTCAATGTTTGACCAGTAACATAAGCACTCATATCACTTGCTAAATACACACAAGCATTTGCTATATCTTCTGGTGTTCCTCCTCTTTTTAAAGGAATAGCTGCTCTCCATCCTTTAACGGTTTCTTCATCTAATTTTGCAGTCATTTCTGTTTCTATAAAACCAGGAGCAATTACATTACTTCTAATATTTCTAGAGCCTAACTCTAAAGCTACAGATTTAGAAAACCCAATAATACCAGCTTTTGAAGCTGCATAGTTAGTTTGCCCAGCATTACCTTTTACACCAACAACAGAGCTCATATTAATAATTGAGCCTTTTCGTTGTTTTAACATAGTACGTTGTACAGCTTTAGTCATGTTAAACACAGACTTTAGGTTCACCTCTATTACCTTATCAAAATCTTCTTCACCCATGCGCATCAAAAGATTATCTTTTGTAATACCTGCATTATTAACAAGCACATCTATAGAACCAAATTCTGCTAACACATCTTCAGCTAATTTTTGAGCTTCTTCAAAACTTGCTGCATTACTTTGGTAACCTACTGCTTTTACACCTTTAGCATTTAATTCTGCTTCTAAGGCTTTTGCTGCATCTACAGACGAGCTGTAAGTAAACGCTACGTTTGCGCCATGATCTGCAAAAACTTCAGCAATTCCTTTACCTATACCTCTACTAGCGCCAGTAATTATGGCTGTTTTTCCTTCTAATGATTTCATGTAGTCTAGTTAGTTTTATTTATAATATTAAAAACACTAAGATACCCTTAGCGAATCTAGTTTAAACTTGTTTTACAAATTCAAATATAGCAAAACACAAAGTGTTAAAATCTAAAAAACCTCACAAAATTTAAGTTTTGTGAGGTTTTCTATTTATTTAATTAGAGCATTACTAAAAGTAAAACCTTTAGCAAACAAACTCTTTATTAATGCGCTACAATATCCTTGTCTTTTTCATAGTTAAACAAGTAATCAATATCCATTTCTTGCACCTTACCTAATTTGTTAAGTGCATTAAAATCAACATCTTTTTTATTTCCGATAACAAGTACATTATAATTTTGTCCTTTTACATTATTGTTAAAGAAGGTACGCAAGTCTTCCATAGTCATATTTTTTATGGTATTATACATCGCTTCTCTATTATCGTTATCTATACCTAAACGCTTTAAACGCTCATAACTCCAGAAAATATTAGACTTAGTAATACGTTGCGCAGCTAATTTTTTAAGTGCTGTTTCTTTAGCAGCATTAAACTGTTGCTCTGCCTCTGGCATATTATTCATAAGCTCCATCATAGCGTCTACAGCTTGTTCCATTTTGTTAGCTTGTGTACCAATATAAGCGGTTACATAATTAGCATTTTCTTTCTTGTAAGGATTAGAAAAACCTGCATAAGCAGAATAAGCTAAAGCTTTAGACTCTCTAATCTCTTGGAATACTATTGAAGACAAACCACTACCAAAGTAACTGTTAAATACTGTTGCTGCAGCTAAATTATTTGGATCGAATGGTTTTCCTTTAGCTAAGAACATCATTTCTGATTGTACCATATCAAAATCAGCAAAGTATACATTACCACCAGTCTCTATTTCTTCATAGACCTTAGCTTCTGGGTATTCTTTAAGCTGTTCTGGTAATTTATGGTGATCATTTATTGCTGCTACTGCTGCATCAACATCTTTACCATAATACATAATACGTTGCTTATAATTTTTAAGATCTTTTACAAGATCTACAAGCGTCTCAGGACTTGTTGCCTTTAAATCTTTTACAGAAATGACATCTCTAAGCCTAGAGTTTTCTCCATATTTACCAAAGCTATATAAACCATTACGTAATATATTTCCTTTGCTTGTTTTTCCATCTTGACGTCTCTTATCAATTTGATCAACATACTTATTGTAGCTCTCTTGGTCAGCAATTGCATTGCTCCAAAGGTGAGACAACAGTTCTAAACCTTTAGGTAAGTTTTCTTTTAATCCACTTAATCCAACATAAGAACGGTCTCCTCCAGTACTAACAAAATACTCAATACCCAATTTGTAGAATTCTTTTTTAAGATTTTCGGCAGTGTATTTATCTGTACCTAAGTAATCCATATAGCCTACAGCCATATCTAGTTCTTTGCTATTATCTTTACCCATATCGAAAATAAAATACAAATCGAATAAATCGTTCTTTTCGTTTTCAATATAAGATACCTTTATTCCATTATTTGCTGTTTTTTCTTTAATAGCAGTTTTGTAATCGATAAACTTAGGTTGTAAATCTTCAGATTTAGTATCAAAAAATTTAGCCACATATTCTGAAGTTTTTCCTCGATTAAGATTAATTGGTGTAATTCCTGGGTTTTCAACCTTAACTATTTTGTCATCTTTACCTCTACGCTTATAGGTTACTACATAATTATCTTTATAGAAATCATTAGCAAATTTTACAACGTCTTCTTTAGTTAATGCTTTTAAATCTTCTATAAACTTAACATTATCTTTCCATGATTGACGGTGAATAAAGGCATTGTAATAAGCACTAGCTAAAGCTGTACTATTTTCGTATTGACGTGTTTCTGATAATTTTAAATCATTAATAACGGCATCTAACATCCAACCTTCAAATTCACCCTTTTTTAAGGTTTCAATCTGAGCTAAGATAAGATCCTTAACTTCATCTAAAGATTGTCCTTCTTTAGGCGAACCTGTAAAACGATGGTAACCATAATCATTTAAAAAAGTTGGACTACAACCAGCATTCTGTACAGCTTGAGCTTGGTTAAGATTCAAGTCAATTAAACCTGCATTACCATTAGCCAAAATCATATCGCAAAGTGTTACTAATTGCGACTCTTTTGTGCCAATAGCTGGCGCTCTGTATGCTATTGAAACAGATTCTGCAGTAGGACCAAATACCTCACTTGTAACAACAGCTGTTAATGGTGTCTCTTTAGGGAGCTCTGGATGCTTTAGTGTTTCACTCTTTTTGAATTTTCCAAAAGTGTTATCTACCAATTTTATGGTTTTATCAAAATCTAAATCACCAACTAAAACTACAGCCATATTGTTTGGCACATAGTACGTGTTAAAATAGTTATGAATATCTACCATTGAAGGATTTTTTAAGTGCTCTGCCTTACCAATAGTAGTTTGCTGACCGTATGGGTGTGTTGGAAACAAATCGTTTAACATAGCCGCATACATTTTTCTAAAGTCATTATCCTGACCACGATTAAATTCTTCAAAAACAGCTTCTAACTCTGTATGAAATAAACGTAATACCAATTGACTAAAACGCTCTCCTTCCATAGTTATCCACTTTTCTAACTCATTAGCTGGGATTTTGTTTTTATATATTGTTTCTTCAAACCAAGTATGAGCATTTGTACCTTGGGCACCTAATGAACTTACCATTTTGTCATACTCATTTGCTACACAATGATTAGAAGCTTCTAAAGAAATTTCATCAATTTTTTTATAAATTTCTTTTTTCTTTTCGTAATCAGTTTCAGCGCGATGTTGCTCGTATAAATCTGAAATTTGCTTTAGGTATTCTTTTTCCTTTTCCCATTCTAAGGCTCCTATTTTATCGGTACCTTTAAATACCATATGCTCTAAGTAATGAGCTAGACCTGTTGATTGCTTAGGATCGTAGTTAGATCCTGCTCTAACCGCAATGTAGGTTTGAATTTTTGGTTCTTCAGAATTTTGACTTAAATATACCTTTAGACCATTCTCTAAGGTATATAAGCGTAATCCTGTTGGGTCGTTGGTAACGGTTTCATAAGCATAACCGTTAGCATCTTCGTGAGATTCTGTTTTGACAGAAAGGTCTCCATTGTCACTTGAGTTGGATTTGCACCCTACAAACAAAGCAACAATACAGACCAATAATAATTGTTTAGTGTGTTTCATTGAAAATAAAATTGATGAATAAAAATTGATTAGCTAATAAAAAAAGCCTGAATGCAATGTAAAGCATTCAGGCTTAAAACGTATGTTTATTATATTTATTTTATCAAAAAATTATGATAATACTTCTGCTACTTTTTTACCGATTTCAGCAGGTGAATCTACAACGTGGATACCACAAGCTCTCATAATTTTCTTTTTTGCTTGAGCAGTATCATCACTACCACCAACTATAGCACCAGCATGTCCCATTGTACGTCCTGCAGGAGCAGTTTCACCAGCAATAAATCCTACTATTGGCTTTTTACTTCCACTTTCTTTATACCAGTTTGCAGCATCTGCTTCTAACTGTCCACCTATTTCACCTATCATAACAACAGCTTCAGTTTCTGGATCGTTAATTAAAAGCTCTACAGCTTCTTTAGTAGTAGTACCAATGATTGGGTCACCACCAATACCAATTGCTGTTGTAATACCTAAACCTTGTTTTACCACTTGGTCAGCAGCTTCGTAAGTTAAAGTTCCAGATTTAGAAACAATACCTACTTTACCAGATTTAAAAACAAAACCTGGCATAATACCAACTTTTGCTTCACCTGGTGTAATAACACCTGGACAGTTTGGCCCTACCAAACGACAATCTTTATCTTTAATATAACCTGCAGCTTTAATCATATCTGCTACAGGAATTCCTTCTGTGATAGTAATAATGACTTTAATACCTGCATCTGCAGCTTCCATAATTGCATCTGCAGCAAACGCTGGTGGTACAAAAATAATAGTGGTATCAGCATTAACTTGTTCTACAGCATCAGCTACAGTGTTAAAAACTGGTTTTCCTAAATGTGTTTGTCCGCCTTTTCCTGGTGTTACACCTCCTACAACGTTAGTACCATACTCAATCATTTGACCAGCATGAAATGTTCCTTCGCTACCTGTAAAACCTTGAACTATAATGTTAGAATCTTTATTAACTAAAACGCTCATTTGATAGTGTTATTTTTATTTTATTCATCCTTACCTGTAAGTTAAGATGAACATGGTTTATATTTTGTTGCACAAAAATAAGTTATTTTCTATGAGTTAGAAATAACATTTCATTAAAATTATTGATTCATTTTAGATACTCTTAAAAAACATTGAGGGTTTCACAAAAAAGCGAAACCCTCAGAGTATCTAAAAATAAATATCTAACAATTTATTTTGAAAGATTTTTTACCTGCTCAATAAGCTCAGGTACTTTTTTTATAGATGCTATTTCTTTATACTTTGATCTAAAATCATCTGCTGGAATACCAAAATAATGCTTTCCGCCTTCTAAAGATTTACTCACACCTGCTTTTGCAGATATCACCGCTTTTTTTCCAATAGTTACACCACTTGTAATACCAACCTGTCCCCAAATAGTGACTTCATCTTCAATAACTGTACAGCCAGCGATTCCTACCTGTGAAGCAATTAAACATTTTTTACCAATAACAGTATCATGTCCTATCTGAACCTGATTGTCTATTTTTGATCCTTCTCTAATAGTAGTATCTCCTGTAACACCTTTATCAATAGTACAGGCAGCGCCAATATCTACATTATTCTCAATAACTACACGTCCTCCAGATTTTAATTGATCGAAACCTTCTGGTCTGTTTTTGTAATAAAACGCACTGGCACCTAAAATTGTGCCTGCATGAATAATTACATTATCGCCTATGATTGCATCGTCATAGATACTAACATTAGAGTGAATAACACAATTTTTTCCAATGGTTACATTATTACCAATAAAACAGTTGGGCTGTATTACTGTACCTTCCCCAATTTTAGCATCAGCCGCTATAGATACACTAGAAGATCTAAATGGTTTAAAATAAGTGGTTAATTTATTAAAATCTCTAAAAGGATCATCTGAAATTAATAATGCTTTACCTTCAGGACATTCCACCTCTTTATTTATCAATACTATAGTTGCAGCAGATTGAAGTGCTTTGTCGTAATACTTAGGATGATCTACAAATACAATATCGCCTGGTTCAACCACATGAATTTCATTCATGCCCAGAACAGGAAAATCATCAGAACCAACATAATCTGTATTGATTAAACTAGCTATTTCTTTTAATGTATATGGCTTTGGAAATTTCAAACTTTAGAATTTTGAATATTAGATTTCTGCTTTACTTCGGCAAGCTCAGTACAAGTTGCAGGAATAACAATTACTCTTTAATACGTTCTTTGTATGTTCCTTTTTCTGTTTCTATTTTAATCTTATCACCTTCATTAATAAATAAAGGTACATTAACAGTTGCTCCTGTTTCTACAGTTGCAGGTTTAGTAGCGTTAGTAGCTGTATTACCTTTAACACCTGGCTCAGTGTGAGTAACTTCTAAAATAACACTTGCAGGCATATCTACAGATAATGGTGAATCATCTTCGGTGTTAATTAATACTGTAACCACTTCACCTTCTTTCATTAAATCTGGTGCATCTAATACTGTTTTTTGAAGTTGTATTTGAGAATAATCTGAAGTATTCATAAAATGATAAGTGTCACCATCATTATACAAATACTGGAACTTATGTGTTTCTACTCTTACTTCATCAATTTTATGACCAGCAGAAAAAGTATTATCAATCACTTTTCCTGTGGTAACACTTTTTAATTTCGTTCTTACAAAAGCAGGTCCTTTTCCTGGTTTAACATGAAGAAATTCTATAATTTTAAATATATCGTGATTATATCTTATGCATAATCCGTTACGTATATCTGATGTACTTGCCATAATATTGTTAAGTTGTTTATTCGTTAAGTCGTTTTGAAAAAAACTTTAATAATTTAATTTGATTTGAAATACCCTTTCATAATACCACGATGAGAATTCTTTATAAACTGAAGAATTTCATCACGCTCTGTAGTGGCTTCCATTTCAGCTTCAATGATTTCTGAAGCTTGTGTGTTATTGTAATTCTTTTGATATAATATTCTATAGATGTTCTGTATCTCTCTTATTTTTTCGGTACTAAACCCTCTTCGTCTTAAACCTACAGAATTTATACCAACATAAGATAAAGGTTCGCGAGCTGCTTTTACATAAGGTGGTACATCTTTTCTAACTAAAGATCCTCCTGTTACAAATGCATGGTTACCTACAGATGCAAATTGATGTACTGCAACCATACCTGCTAACACTACATTATCACCTATAGTAACGTGACCTGCTAAAGTTGTATTATTAGAAAAAATACAGTAATTACCAACAATACAATCGTGTGCAATATGGCTATAAGCCATTATTAGACAATTATCACCAATTACAGTCTTCATTTTATCTGTAGTACCACGATTAATAGTTACACACTCTCTAATGGTAACATTATCTCCAATTTCTACAGTAGTATCTTCATCGTTATACTTTAAGTCTTGTGGAATTGCAGAAATAACAGCACCTGGAAATATATTGCAATTCTTTCCGATACGTGCACCTTCCATAATGGTTACATTACTTCCAATCCATGTACCCTCACCTATAATCACATTATTATGAATGGTTGTAAAAGGCTCAATAACTACATTCTTGGCTATTTTTGCTCCAGGATGTACGTATGCTAAAGGTTGATTCATTTTCTTATTTTACTTTTGAAATTTGAGCCATTAATTCGGCTTCTGCACATAATTTTCCATTAGCATAGGCATAACCTTGCATATGACATATACCACGTCTTATTGGTGTGATAAGTTCACATTTAAATATTAGCGTATCACCTGGTACTACTTTTTGTTTAAACTTAACGTTATCCATTTTCATGAAAAAAGTTAAGTAATTTTCAGGGTCTGGAACTGTACTAAGTACTAAAATACCTCCTGTTTGCGCCATAGCTTCTACAATTAAAACGCCTGGCATTACTGGAGCACCTGGAAAATGTCCTTTAAAGAACTCTTCGTTCATAGTAACATTTTTAACTCCAATAACATGATTATCAGTTAGCTCATACACCTTGTCTAATAATAAGAACGGTTGTCTATGTGGTAACATATTCATAATTTGATTCACATCCATTAGTGGTGGAGAATTCAAATCTATTTGTGGTACGTTATTACGTCTTTCGTTCTTAATAATCTTGGACATTTTTTTAGCAAACTGGGTGTTCACAAAATGTCCTGGTTTATTTGCTATAACTTTTCCTCTTATGCGAGTACCAATTAATGCTAAGTCACCAACAACGTCTAATAATTTATGACGCGCCGCTTCATTAGGATGATGCAACGTTAAATTATCTAAGATACCATTAGGTTTTACAGCAATATTATCTTTTTTAAAGGCAACTCTTAATTTATCCATAGTCTCTGGAGATAATTCTTTATCTACATAAACTATGGCATTGTTTAAATCACCACCTTTAATTAAACCATGCTCAAGAAGCATTTCAATTTCGTGTAAGAAACTAAATGTTCTGGCGTCTGCTATTTCTTCTTTAAACTCAGAAACCGAATTCATAGTAGCATTTTGGGTTCCTAATACTTTAGTCCCAAAATCTACCATTGTGGTTATTTTATATGAACTAGAAGGCATAAGAATTATTTCACTACCTGTAGTTTCATCTGAATAAGACACTACGTCTTTAACCACATATTCTTCGCGTACGGCTTCTTGCTCTACAATACCAGCTTTTTCGATAGCTTCAACAAAAAACTTTGAAGAACCATCCATTATTGGTGGCTCAGAAGCATTCAATTCAATAACAGCATTATCTATATCCAATCCAATTAAAGCTGCCAAAACATGCTCACATGTTTGAATAGTAACACCGTTTTTTTCTAAACAAGTACCACGTTGTGTGTTTGTTACGTAATTAGCATCAGCTTCTATTTTTGGGCTTCCTTCTAAATCAATACGTTCAAACAGAAAACCTGTGTTTTCTGCACCTGGTTTAAAAACTAATGTCACATTAGCTCCTGTGTGAAGTCCTACACCTTTTAGTGTAACTTCTTTTTCAATGGTCTTTTGCTTTATTTCTGTCTTAATTATAGCCATCTACTTTTTTTTCGATTTCATTTATATTTTTAACAATCTTAGGTAAGTTCTTAAAATAGACATAAGACTTGTTATAATCTCCATAAGTTAGTGCTGGCGAACCTTGTAATACTTCATTATCTTTAACATGTCTACCTATACCAGACTGAGCTTGTATTTTTACATTATTTCCTATAGAAATATGCCCAACAATACCTACTTGTCCACCTATCTGGCAATTTTCACCAATTTTAGTAGAACCTGCAATACCAGTTTGAGCTGCTATAACAGTATTTTTCCCTATTTCTACATTATGTGCTATTTGTATTTGATTATCTAGCTTTACTCCTCTTCTAATAATTGTAGACCCTAATGTTGCTCTATCTATTGTAGTACCTGCTCCTATATCTACAAAATCTTCTAAAATAACATTACCTATTTGTGGTACTTTAGAATATTCGCCTTTATCATTAGGTGCAAAACCAAAACCATCTGCTCCTATTATTGCTCCAGAATTGATTACACAATTCTTCCCTATAATACAATCTGAATAAATCTTACCACCAGAAAACACTATAGTATTATCTCCAATAGTTACATTGTCTCCAATGTAAGAATTAGGAAAAATTTTCACATTATCTCCGATAGTTACATTATCTCCTATATAAGTAAAAGCACCTATATATATATCATTGCCAACTTTTGCTGAATCTGATATAAAACTAGGAGTTTCCACTCCAGATTTATTAAGCTTTATTTGATTGTAATACTCTAACAACTTTGTAAAAGCACCATAAGCATCCTCAACTTTAATTAAAGTTGTATTTAAAGGTTCTTCGGGCTCAAAGTCTGAATTAACAATAGTAATAGAAGCCTTAGTTGAATATATATACGATTTGTATTTAGGGTTTGCTAAAAATGTTAATGACCCTTGAGTTCCTTCTTCAATTTTTGCAAGTTTAGAAACTTCAATGTTTGGATCACCAACTATTGTACCTTCTAGAATACCTGCGATTTGTTCTGCTGTAAATTTCAATTAGTAAATTTTAAATAATTTGTTGGTTTCCGCAAAAATAGAAAAAATGTATTACATTTTCTTTTTAGGATAACACATATAATATTTAGTGACTGGTTTGCTTAATGCTTTAAGGTTTAATTGATCTGATGCTTTTACTATATCTTTTATTTTACCAGACTTTAATAGAATGTTAATATGTTGCTTTTTATTTTGATAAGCAACATTGGTAATCTCACCATTAAAAACAAAATAATCTGCTTCTGGTTTAGAAATTTTGTATTTTTCCATTAACATATTTGTATGAGCAATCAATTCAGGTTTTTCAATTGGCTTTTTCTTCATTTTAATCTTCAATAAATCCCTATTAATAATCATTTCGCACAAATTTTTAAGTACAAAATCATCATGGTATTGCCACTCTTTCATCGCAGAAAGAATATCATAATCATCTAGCTTAGCGAAGATTAACAATGTGTCGGAATCAAAACTATTGAGATTAACTTCAGAAGTTAAAAAATAATTTAACGGTTCACTACAATTTAATTGCACGCCTTGTTGTACCAATTCTTTAGCACGTTTTAATATTCTGGTAAGTAATTGCTCTGCAACAATACCTGTTTTATGCAAATACACTTGCCAATACATAAAACGTCTTGCTACTAAAAATTTTTCAACACTATAAATACCTTTTTCTTCAACAATTAACTGATCGTCGACCACATTAAGCATTGTAATTAAACGCTCACTATTAATATTTCCTTCTGCAACACCTGTGTAAAAACTATCACGTTTTAAATAATCTGCCCTATCCATGTCTAGCTGACTAGAAATAAGCTGACACATAAATTTCCGAGGATATTCTTCCTTAAAAATTGAAATAGCTAACGTTAAACTTCCGTTAAACTCTTCGTTGAGTTCTTGCATAAAGCGCAGCGATATTTCCTCGTGAGATATGTCATTAACAATACTATGCTCCATAGCATGAGAGAAAGGACCATGGCCAATATCGTGCAATAAAATAGCGATTAAAAGCCCATTTTCTTCATCATTAGATATTGTAACACCCTTAAAACGAAGCACATTGACAGCTTTTTGCATTAAATGCATACTACCTAACGCATGGTGAAAACGTGTATGATGTGCTCCTGGATACACTAAATAAGACAAACCCATTTGAGTAATACGTCTTAATCTCTGAAAATATTTGTGCTGAATTAGATCGAAAATTAACGAATTAGGAATCGTAATAAATCCGTAAATTGGGTCGTTAAATATTTTAAGTTTATTATTAGACTTCAAAACTGAAAATTCATTAATTAGAAAACAAATATACATGAACAACATAAATATTCTCTGGGTAGACGATGAAATTGATTTATTAAAGCCTCATATTCTTTTTTTACAAAAAAAACAATACGATGTCACCACATGCCAAAGCGGTACTGAAGCCCTAGAGATTATTAACGATACAAATTTTGATATTGTTTTCTTAGATGAGAACATGCCTGGTCTTACCGGTTTAGAAACACTTAATGAAATAAAAGAGCGTCGTGCCAACTTACCTGTTGTTATGATTACCAAGAGTGAAGAAGAATATATAATGGAAGAAGCTATTGGTAGCAAAATTGCAGATTACTTAATTAAACCTGTAAATCCAAATCAGATTTTATTGAGTTTAAAAAAGAATTTGGATCATTCGCGCTTAGTGTCTGAAAAAACCACTTCTAACTATCAGCAAGAGTTTAGAAAAATTGCTATGGATTTATCTATGGTAAACTCTTATGAAGAATGGGCAGATCTATATCAAAAATTGATTTATTGGGAATTACAACTTGAAGATATTGAAGATGTTGGTATGACAGATATTTTAGAGTCTCAAAAAACTGAAGCCAATTTGCAATTCGGAAAATTTATTGAAAAAAATTATGAAGACTGGTTTAATGCTGATACTGATGCACCTGTAATGTCGCATACCCTATTCAAAGACAAGGTTGTTCCAGAACTTAGTGATAAGCAACCAACCTTAATGATTGTTATTGATAATTTACGCTACGATCAATGGAAAGCCTTTGAACCTATTGTAAACAACTATTATAAAAAATCTTCAGAATTATCTTTTTATAGTATTCTACCTACTGCTACACAATATGCGCGCAATGCTATTTTTTCTGGTTTAATGCCTGCTGATATGGAAAAATTATATCCTAAATATTGGAAAAACGATACTGACGAAGGTGGTAAAAACCTACATGAAGATGATTTTTTAAGAGAACAATTAAAACGTTTAGGGCTAAATCATATTAAATACGAATACCATAAAATTACCAATTTAAAATCTGGAAAAAAACTCGTTGAAAACTTTAGAAGTTTAAAAAATAATGATTTAAGTGTAGTAGTTTATAATTTTGTAGATATGCTTTCTCACTCAAAAACCGAAATGGAAGTTGTAAAAGAACTAGCATCTAATGATAAGGCCTATCGCTCTTTAACGCAAAGTTGGTTTAAAAACTCACCTTTGCTTGAAATGATACAATTATCACAACAGCTAGGGTTTAAACTCATTTTAACAACAGATCACGGAACTATAAATGTAAAATCACCATCTAAAGTTATAGGTGATAGAGATACAAGCCTTAATTTAAGATACAAAACAGGCCGAAGTTTAACTTATCAAGATAAAGATGTTTTGGCTGTAAAAAACCCTAAGTCTGTGCATCTACCAGCATTAACTATGAGTAGCTCCTTTATTTTTGCAAAAGGCGATTTATTTCTGGCGTATCCTAATAATTATAACCATTATGTGAGTTATTACAGAAACACCTATCAGCATGGTGGAGTTTCCTTAGAGGAAATGATTATCCCGTTTGTCGTCTTAGATCCTAAATAAAGTAAAACTCAATGCAGAACACTTACCAAATAAAAACAGGTGTTCTGCATTAAAAACATCTCATTATCAGCAACTTTAAAAGATAAATTTAAGTGAATTTAATATGCTAAATATTTAGATTTACAACTGCTTAAACATCTTTTAAAAGCATAAAAATCCGATGAAATACACTTTTTCCTAGGATTTTTAGTTTTTTTTTTTTAACATTGTACTCATATTTACAATTTTTAGCGTGAATACCATTGAGTTAACATATCACTTAGATGAAATCAATACTGCAGCTTTAGATGTACTAAAACACTTAGAATCTAAAGTGATATTATTTAACGGTAATATGGGTGCAGGTAAAACAACTTTGATAAATGCCTTATTAAAAGCCATGCAAAGTGATGATGTTGCCACTAGCCCTTCGTTTTCTATTGTAAATGAATATAAAATACCGAATGATAGAGTTTTTCATTTTGACTTTTACAGAATTGAATCTGTAGAAGAAGCTTTAAATTTTGGTATTGAAGATTATTTTAATAGTAAGCATTGGTTATTTATAGAATGGCCAGATCGTGTAGAGAGCTTATTACCAGAACACACCCAAACACTTACTATTACTCATATTGACAACAATAAAAGATCCCTCAAATTAACTATAAACAATAAACTTTTAACCGAACATAACGCTATGACAGAACCGAAATTTTAAATAAAATTTCACATACATTCTACCAAAGAAGTACTAGAATTACGGAAAAACCGTAACAGAAATCTTAAAATTTCTTGGATTTTAACACCAATTGATTTTTACAGCCTATGTATGCGCTATACATTTGTATTAAATTAATTAATTAAATCCCTTAAATTATGAAAGCAAAAAAATTAGTACTAGCGGTTGCTATCTTTGGAGGAATGTTGTTTACTGTACAAGCAACTAATATTATTGACCTAGATGGACAGACTACAACAGAAGTTAGAAAAGATAGAATCAAAAAACTTAAGAACGGATAAGAAACGTTACAACAGAAAAGTTATAAATGGGAGTTTAATAGCAACGATTGTTGCTGCTACTCCCTTTTTATTTTATCTATATGAATATGTTCCTGAAGCTAAGGTTTGGGAAACTTTTCTTTTTACTTATGAAAGCAACCATTTTGAAGACGCAAGTACAGGTATTTGGGTTCTAATGATGAAAGTCGTCCCATTATTATTAACAATTGTTTGGTTCTTCACCTGTAAACATTGGTGGTATCATGCGTTAATTGTACCTATAGCTATGTTTACTTTTCAAGTTGTTAGTGCGTTAAGCCAAGAACTATATATGGATGTACTTCATATTATTTATCTTCTTCCAATTATGGCTATTATTTTTCCATCAATTTATTTAATAAGAGCTAAAATGTTTTATAGGATAAATGATCACGATAAAACCATGGAGGAATTAGAAGAAGAATTTATGATGAAACCTAAAACTATTTGGGGAAAAGTAAAGCAGTATTTTTAGGTTCTATTAAATTTATTAAGATATTATTCGTAATTTGAAGTTAGCTAATTTAGTAATCAAGCTAGTGATTTATTATCTTGCAGTTACTAAATCAATTAACTATTTTTAATGAGTAAGTCTTTATCACCATTTACTAAAGCCCAATTATTACCACAAGAAGAAACTTTAGAGATTCTTAAACAAAAAGGCGAACTTTTTATTGGTATTCCTAAAGAAACACATTTTCAAGAAAGACGTGTTTGTTTAACACCAGATGCTGTTTCTGCATTAACAGCCAATGGTCATCGTGTTTTATTTGAATCTGGTGCTGGTGAAGGTGCTAATTTTAAAGATAAAGATTATAGTGAAGCTGGTGCAGAAGTAACTAAAGACACTTCTAAAGTCTACTCCTGCCCTATGATATTAAAAGTAGAGCCACCGTCTTTAGACGAAATTTCACTCATTAATCCACAAACCATATTAATTTCTGCATTGCAGATTAAAACACAAAGCAAAGCCTACTTTGAAGCTTTAGCTAAAAAGCGTATTACTGCTCTAGCTTTTGAGTATATTAAGGATGATGATGGTGCATATCCTGCGGTACGTTCGCTTAGTGAAATTGCTGGTACTGCATCAATTTTAATTGCCTCTGAGCTTTTATCTAATGTTAATGGTGGTAACGGACTAATGATGGGAAACATCAATGGAGTTCCACCAACCGAAGTTCTTATTCTTGGAGCAGGTACTGTTGGTGAATTTGCAGCACGTTCTGCTATTGGTCTTGGTGCTAATGTAAAAGTATTTGACAGCTCCATTACTAAATTGCGATGCGTACAAAACAATCTAGGTAGAACAGTTTATACCTCTACAATGCAGCCTAAAAACCTTCTTAAAGCTTTAAAACGTTGCGATGTTGCCATTGGCGCAGTACGAGGAACAAATCGATCTCCTATAGTGATAACAGAAACTATGGTAGAACACATGAAACCAGGTTCAGTTATAATAGATGTGAGTATAGATATGGGAGGTTGCTTTGAAACTAGTGAAATTACGACACACGATCATCCAACTTTTGAATACAAAGGTGTAACTCATTATTGTGTTCCTAATATCCCAGCAAGATACTCTAGAACTGCTTCAGTATCTATTAGTAATATATTTACACCATATTTATTACATATTGGCGAACATGGTGGATTAGAAAATGCTTTACGTTTTGATAGAGGATTAAAAAATGGGTTGTATTTTTACCACGGTATTTTAACAAACAAATCCGTTTCTGAATGGTTTGGTTTAGATTACAATGATGCCAATTTATTAATTTTCTAATTTAATATATATACATGAAATTTACTCAACGCTTGGCCTATTATCTTGGTGGCTTTGCAATCGGACTCATAATATTAATGTTTTTTTTGAATGGTAAAGAGGCTTCATGCGATTATACTCCAAACGCAAGAACAGTTAAAAATATAAGCTCTAAGCCTATAACCTATTCTAATGAAGCTTCAGAATTCATAAACAAGAATTCATTAGACTCAACTACAATTATAAATCTCATAAAATACGGAAATGTAGATTTTTCAAAAAGCAAAACAAAACTGAAATCTTGCAAAATTTATCATATAGATAACATTTATAAAGATTTAGACATTGAACTTAATGTTGAAAATTGTGATTCTATTGCTAAAATATTGTCCATGCGTTACATCAACGAATAAAATTACATTTTCGTAGTATAAATATCAATTCTTAAATTTTAATTTAAATATTTGATTTTTAAACTTAAATCTATCAAATAAATGAAAATACTTGTAACTGGAGCAGCAGGATTCATTGGCTTTTTTACTTCAAAAGTTTTACTAGAAAAAGGACACGAAGTTGTTGGCTTAGATAATATTAATGATTATTATGATGTTAATCTTAAATTTTCAAGATTAAAAGAGTTAGGAATTAACACAAATGAAGCAGAAAATTTTGATGTACTATGTAAAAGTACAATTGATAAGTTTTCTTTTGTAAGAATGAATCTTGAAAATCGCGAAGCGCTTCCTAAACTTTTTGAACAAGAAAAATTCGACGTTGTATGTAATTTAGCAGCACAAGCTGGTGTAAGATATAGCTTAGAAAATCCTGAAACATACATAGATTCTAATTTAGTTGGCTTTTTAAATATTCTTGAGTGTTGTAGACACCATAATATTAAACATTTAGTTTATGCCAGTAGCTCTAGTGTTTACGGACTTAATGAAAAAATTCCATTTTCAACTGATGATAATGTAGACCATCCTATTAGTTTATATGCAGCAACAAAAAAGAGTAATGAATTAATGGCACACACATATAGTCATCTCTTTAATATTCCTACAACTGGTCTGAGATTTTTTACAGTATATGGACCTTGGGGAAGACCAGATATGGCTATGTTTTTGTTTACAGATGCTATAGTAAATGATAGACCTATTAAGGTTTTTAATCATGGTAAAATGGAAAGAGATTTTACATATATTGATGATATTGTTGAAGGTGTCGTTCGTATCTGCGAAAAACCAACTCAAGAACGTCTAGATAAACAAATGCTATATAAAGTCTATAACATAGGAAACAACAACTCTGTTAAATTACTAGATTTCATAAAAGAAATAGAAGTTAACTTAAACAAAGATGCCGAAAAAAACATGATGCCTATACAACCTGGAGATGTTGAAAAAACATGGGCTGATGTTGATGAGTTAATTAAGGATTATGACTACAGACCAAATACACCTATTCAAGAAGGTGTAAAGTCATTTGTAAAATGGTATAAAGAATATTATAACAAATAGTTAAGCACTTTATATCTAAAAACAAGTCGTTTATATATATTTGTAAATACTTAAATAAATCTCACATATTTGTGATATAAAACACCCCAAATCAAACACATTAAAATATAATATGAAAATTTCAAAAATTTGTTGCATTGGCGCAGGATATGTAGGTGGGCCTACTATGGCTGTAATCGCTAAAATGAATCCAAATATACAAGTTACTATTGTAGATATTAACGAAGATCGTATAGCTGCTTGGAACGATGAAGATCTTTCTAATTTACCAATATATGAACCTGGTTTAGCTGAAATAGTTAAAGAAACTAGAGGGAAAAATCTACACTTTACCACAGAAATTAATAAAGCAATTGATGAGTCTGAAATGATTTTTATCTCTGTAAATACACCAACCAAAACCTATGGTAAAGGAAAAGGTATGGCTGCAGATTTAAAGTATGTAGAACTTTGTGCAAGAAATATCGCCGAAGTTGCTACTACAGATAAAATCGTGGTAGAAAAATCTACTTTACCTGTTAGAACAGCTAAAGCTATAAAAAGCATACTTCATAACACAGGAAGTGGTGTTAAATTTGATATTTTATCTAACCCAGAATTTTTAGCTGAAGGCACAGCTATTGAAGATTTGTTAAGTCCAGATAGAGTTTTAATTGGAGGTGAATCTGAAGAAGCCATAGAAGCTTTAGCAAATATTTATGGAAGTTGGGTATCTCAGGATCAAATTCTAAGAACAAATGTTTGGTCTTCTGAGTTGTCAAAACTCACAGCAAATGCCTTTTTAGCACAGCGTATATCTTCTATTAATGCTATTTCTGAGTTATGCGAAAAAACTGAAGCTAATGTTAGTGAAGTTGCAAAAGCCATTGGTATGGACTCAAGAATTGGACCAAAGTTTTTAAATGCCTCAATTGGTTTTGGTGGATCTTGTTTTCAAAAAGACATTTTAAACTTAGTTTATATAGCCAGAAGTTATGGTCTAAATGAAGTGGCTGATTATTGGGAACAGGTTATCACGTTAAATGATCATCAAAAAAGAAGATTTTCAGATAATTTAATAAGTACCTTATACAATACCGTATCTGGTAAGAAAATTGCAATGCTTGGCTGGGCATTTAAAAAAGACACTAACGACACAAGAGAATCTGCCGCAATATATGTTGCAGATCATTTATTAAACGAACAAGCTAATATTGCAGTTTATGATCCTAAAGTACCTTCTAAAAAAGTATATGGAGATTTAGATTATTTAGCTACTCGTTCTGAAGATGAAAATAAAGAATTAGTTGAAACTTTTGACAATCCGTATGATGCTATAAAAGACGCACATGCTGTTGCTATTATGACAGAATGGGATGAATTTAAAACTTACGATTGGAAAAAAGTTTACGACTTAATGAAAAAACCAGCATTCATTTTTGATGGAAGAAACATTCTTAATAAAGATGAAATGGCTGAGATTGGGTTTGAATATTCTTCTATAGGCAAATAAAAACTTAACAATATATTTCTCTAAAAGCCTATTGAATTTTGAATAAAGATTTAATAGGCTTTTAGGTTATATACACTTGTTGAAACTGTCTTATCTCACAATTAATCTGCTATATAATTCTCTTTCAGCATCAGACATTTTTATCAAATAAATGCCAGGTTTCAAACTACTTATATCTAATCTTGTTGTAGAAGACACATTAAGACTTTCATTTTCTACTCTTTTCTCTTGAATAATCTTACCTGTGATATCATACAAGTATAAATTAGTTAGTCGATCACTACCAGCAAGTTTTATATCAACATAATCTGCTGCAGGGTTAGGATAGACTGCAAAACTAAAATCAAGAGCTGTACCATCTATTGGCTCTTCTACTCCATCATCACTACAATCTGTTTCAACAAAAATAGTTACAGAATCTTCATCAAAATCATCTATTAAAGAACTGAAAACGGTTACTGTATACTCTGTGGTTTCTGTTGGTGACACTTGAATAGACTGAGTAGTCTCACCTGTACTCCAAACATATTCATATTCAGATCCATCTCCTCCACTAGCAGTTAAAGTTATCATATCCCCTATGCAAATTTCTTCATCTTCGCCTGCATCTGCAATAACTTCAGGAATAACATTCACAACAACTTGCTTTTCATCATAGCAATCACCTATATACCCTCTTACCTCATAAGCTGTTGTTTGAGAGGGACTAACTGCTACATTTGGTTGAGACGCACCATTATTCCACTCATAGGTATTTGCACCAGAAGCTGATAACGTTACAAAATCACCATTCATAATGTTAACACTTTCACCATTTAAAATAACAACATCTGGATTAGGATTTACAAAAACTGTTACTTCATCAGAATCAACTTGAACACCTTGAGTAACTGTTACATCATATGTTGTTGTTGATAAAGGGCTTACTGTAATACTCTGAGTAGTCTCCCCTGTGCTCCACAAATAACTATCCCCTGGACTAGATGTTAACACTACTTCATAACCTGAATTTTCACAAACATTCTCATCTTGCCCAGCAGACACAACCAAAAGCTCTTCTACTGTTACAGTTACCTGTGCTTCGGCTGTACATGTTAGATTTGTTCCTAAAACGGTATAAGTCGTAGTGGAATTAGGCGTTACAACAATTGTATCACTTGCTTCTCCAGTACTCCACAGGTATGTATCTGCACCAAAAACAGTCAGTTGTACACTTTCACCTTCAACAATAGATAAATCTTCAGTTATCGTTAATGTTGGTAAGCTATTAACTGTTACAATCACCTCATCTGTACTTGAACAACCATTTGATATTACTTCTACGGTATATATTGTGTCAGTAATTGGTGAAACAGGGATTGAAGGTGTGGTTTCTCCAGTACTCCACAAGTATTCATCTCCACCACTAGCAATGAGTATTGTAGAATCACCCTCACAAATTGTTTGGTCTTCACCAGCTTCAGCAATAGGTAAGTCATTCACGAACACAGTAACAATATCATCATCACTATTCCCAAAGCCATCAAATGCAATAACCGTGTATGTAGTTGTAACTGTTGGACTAACTTCTATTGAAGTTGTAGTTTCACCATTATTCCATAAATAGGTTTGCCCACCAGATGCAGAGAGCAAAACAGACTCCCCTTGGCAAATAGTTTGATTTGGTCCAGCGTTCGCTGCGAACGCTCCTGACAAAACCGTTATCTGATTACTTCTAAGAAAACGGTTAGGTATTTCTCCTTCTGCAAACTGTGTATATCTTGCCTCTATTTGAAAAGTTTGATTTATCGATGTATCTAATCCTGTGATTATTCTTGTATAATTTGTAGCAGTAGCATTATCGTTTTGATCGACTTCATTTATTATCGTATCGAATCCACCTTGTGGTTCTAAACTACCTGTATCTAATTCAAATGTTAAAATATAATCATCACCACTGAGAATCGCACTAACAAGTACTGGAGGTAATGGTAATAGTAATGACTCAACAGTTATAATTGAACTATCTGTAAAGCCACCATCATTAGATGTGAAAGTAATATTAACTACCCCTTCTGAGATTGCGGTTACAAGACCAGTATTTTCGTCAACTGTTGCAATAGTATCATCAGAACTTGACCAAAAACCCGTTTGATCAGTAGCATTATTAGGTAGAATCTCAACATTTAAAGTTAATGTTTCATTAACGTTAGTAGTAACTGTTTGTGGCGTTACCAAAACACTAGTAACATTAACTTCTGGGCTAACATTTACTATTCTTGTAACCTCTTCAGCAGCATTACCTTCACTGTCATTTACATTATATGTTATCACATAGGTACCAATACTAGTATTATCAACGACGTCACCACCAACAACTATACTTGAAGTAATATCTCCATCCTGTTGGTCAAACGCAGTAGCACCTTCATCAGTATAAGCAACACTATTTACAATAATATCAACTACTTCATCACCTAATAAAATAATTTCAGGCTCTTCAACTGGAACAATTTCCCCATCTACTTGATTTAAAAATACTTCTAAATTAGTATAACCTGCATCTAAATCATTACCATTATTATCTGCTACATTTGGATTTAAACCATTTGCGGTTTCCCAAGTATCTGGCATACCATCATTATCTGTATCATATCCAGATGGTCTAGCACTAGTTGGAATTGTAGGGTGTGGTATACTGCTTATATCATCAAAAAAAGAACCATTATAAGTATCATTAATAATCATGTTTAAGTCTGCAGTATCTTTGGTATCTCTATAGATGTTTACAGTACCATCTGAATTAAGTGTTTTATAAGCACCTAAATTTCCATTTACAACAATATTATTATAAGCATCGTTAGCAGTCTCTATCGTAAAGGCTTCGCCAATTAAAGGAAATTGAGTACTTGTAAAAAACTGATCACCAACAGGTGTATTAGGAGTATACGGAGCGTCACTTGCAGTAAAATAAACCCACATGTCTCTATCATCACTTAGGGGTGTCTCTCTTTGACCTGTCACTATGTTTCCAGAAGTATAAATTAAAGGATTTTTATTTATTTTTGCCTGAAGCTTTTGTAAAGTATTAGCAGATATAACTCCATCACCATACCATGCGTTGCTTCTAAGACCGCCTACTGAAGGTTTATAATAATTATTCATTACATTATAAGTTCCTTCATGAGTAATTCTTATTAATCTAGTTCTCCAGTTATATACAACATTATTTATGATATCGTATTGCCCATTACCTTTAGGATTAGGAAATCTGTGGGAAATGCCACTATAAACATTATTTATAAAAGTAAAATCACCATCAACTTCGTCAACTCCTAAAATACTTCCTGTTTTACTATCTTGAAAAAAACAGTTTTGAATCGTAACATTTCCCATTACTCCAGAAGTATTTCCCCAAGTAGCTGATTGATCCATTCCATGGCTAAACGTACAATGGTCAAAAATTATATTGTTACCTCCTAAATATTTAAAGCTATCAGGTAAATATTGGCTTGTGCCCACTTGAATAACAATACCTTCATTTCTAAATCTAATATGCCTTACAATAACATTATCCACATCCTGAAACATTAAATAAGACGTTTTAATAGTAATACCACCATTAGGTGCTGTTTGACCTGCAATAGTTAAATTATCGTAATTACTGCCATTGATTACTACTGCAAAAGCACCTTCTTGGGTAGCGTCGATTTCACCACTCACATCAAAAACTATAGTCCTAGTTCCTTGTGTTTGAATAGCTTCTTTTAGTCCACCTGGCGCATCCCAATCTAATGTTGTTACATGTATTACTTGTCCTCCACGGCCACCTGTTGCATAAGCACCTGCACCTTTAGCGGATGGAAATGCTAACTGTTGGGCGAAAGTATTCTGAAAACTAAATGTTAATAATATAAAAAGGAGTGCAAAATTTAATCCATATAAGGTTCGTGCTCTTAGTTCTTTCATTTTTGGGGTAATTTAAAATCTAAGTAGGTTATTGTAAATCCAAATATATCTAACAGAATAACATTTAACGTCAAAAAGCTAAACTATTCGATAAAAAGATTAAGTTTGTAAGTACAAACCTACTAATGCGCTATTAATCTAATTTATTTGCACAATATACGACAAGAAGTAGGCTATTGGACGTCAGGCTAATAAACTTTTATTAACATGTTATCAAAAACGTCGTCTTTTTAAAAGGCCATCAATAATTGTAAGTTTACTTTGCTTATTAATGGAATGACATGCAAGTAATTTTTTATCCCAGTTTGGTAAAATACTATTTACAGTTTTCTCTGAATAATCATTAGTTGTTAACACTTCTATTTTATTAATTTTCATACTGTGTCCGTACCTTTTTGCACAGTCTTGTGAAGGTCTATATAAATTATCTTGTTCGTCTCTAAATATGTTACCAGCAGGACGAGATCTTCTAACATCAGAAACTATTGGGTTCTTAGGATGACTTATCCACTCATTGGTAAACAAACTATCTGAATAAAATAAAAATAATTCGTCAAGAGACGAAGCACCATTATTTTCTTTTATATTACAAAATAACCAATACTTGTTATCATGTTTTAGTATAGTGGAATCTAAAGCTTGAATTCCTTTCATAAGTGTTTGCTTAAAGCGCCAATTATAAGGGAATTCAATACATTCATAAATATCCACACTATTGTTTGCGGCTGTCTCGGGAATCAAATATAACTTACCATCTTCTTCTATAATAAAGGGGTAAGACATATGGTAATCGTTTTCTATAATGGTTTTTGGCTTAGTATAATTACCTTTTTGGTCTAATTCCATTACAGATATTTTACCTAAACCTTCTTTATATATTAACTCTTCAATATAAAGATAATACTTATCATCTTTTTCAACAATAAATGGATCTGCCCAAAATCTATCCTTAGGAGGTACTATCTTTTTAAATCTAAAAAATGATTTAGACCATTCTTGTTTAGAATTGAATTTAAAAAGTAGTATCCATTGATTAAAATAGAATGAATTATAGACGAGAGAATTAATCTTTCTTAAGGCAATAACTGCCATAGCCTTTAGGACTTGAGAATTTGTTGGTGTTAAAAACAATCTATTACTATAAAAATCTAGATCTTCTGACTTATCTAAACTACTAAAGAACTCATCTGGACTTAGCGCATGTAACTCCTTTAATTTTCTAGGCATCATATTTAACGCCTTCCAATAATATTTGTTTTTATTTCGTTTGATACTTAATTTTTCTGTTGCACTAAATGAATCTGACAACTTTAATCCACCATCCAAATCTTCAGATAAAATCTGTAGTATTACACCTGTTACATCCCAATTTTCAAATACCTCCCAAGTGCCTGCTGGCCCTCCTCTGTTTACAGTATTGTCACCATGATGGTATGACCAAATACCATATCTAGCTATTTTTAGGATATCTCCTCGTAATATTCTAAATCCTAATCTTATTAATACATCTAGATCATATTTTTTTATTTCAGCAATATCATCTTCTATAATATAATCACTAAACTTTTTCTGTTTAGGAACAACAACTATTTCATCACAACTAACCAGATCTTTTACTCTTTTAGACTTAAATGCATCTGGTGTTACTTTAAATAATTTAGAATCTAATTTGTTATATAAAATCCATACTAGTTTTTTTCTCAGTTCATAAATTGTTCTGAACTTAGACTTGTTATTACTAGAGCTACCATTCTTTATTATTAGGGATATTTCGGCATAATCAGAAGAGTTTAATATTTCTAGCATTTTATATGCCCAATTAGGAATATTGTCACTGTCTATTAATAATCCGATTTTTAATTTACGATTCATCATTATAATAAAGTATTGAGGTAAAAGCTTTTGTAATTATCAAAATTGAAGAAGTCCAAATATGCGATAATTTAATTATATAAAAAAAAATTATCAAACACTTTCTTTTTATAAAGCGATGAAATAACAAGAAATAAGTAGCAAAAAAACAATTAAGATTAACTAATTTTATTACATAAACGAATATATCCATAATGTCAACCTAAAAAAATGGCATTTAATTGTCTTTTGTGCATATTTACAGCTCAAAACATTAGCCTGCTTATGGATTCAAAAAAAGAAAAGAAAAACAGATTATATCATTTAGATTTAATTCGTTTTTTTGCTGCTCTATATGTTGTACTATATCATTATGGATATAGAGGCTATGCAAAGGATAATTTCTCAATTTTACAATTCCCAGAGTTAGAAAGCTTTTCTAAATATGGTTACTTAGGAGTTGACTTGTTTTTTATAATAAGTGGTTTTGTAATTCTTTTGTCCATAAGGAAATCTAGTTTTATAGACTTTATGGTTTCAAGGATAACAAGATTATATCCAGCTTATTGGTTCTGCGTAATTTTGACAGCGTTAATAATTTATTTCTTTGATGGAAATATTTTTAAAATAACCTTACCACAGGTTTTATTTAATCTAACAATGTTAAATGGCTTTTTTGGAGTTGAATATGTAGATGGGGTGTATTGGTCATTATTAATAGAACTTAAATTTTATATACTAATTGGTTTGATATTACTGTTTAGATTAATGAAGCATATCAAACTTTTTGCATACATTTTACTATTCTTCGCTATTGCTCAATTAATAGTTCCATTTAAGAATGCACCTATATTACTAAAAGTTATTTACTATGTAACCTTTGCAAAGTATAGTGCATACTTTGTTGCAGGAATGTTTTTCTTTTTAATCAAAACTGGAAAAAGATCAATTTTCAATATAATTCCAATACTTATTTCATATATAGTTGCAATATTATACGCTGTAGGTAAAGTACAAGATAGAAATCTAAGATATGATAACGCATACGATGAGAATGTGGTTGCTATTCTTATTACAGTATTTTTTATCATCATGTTTTTAATAAGCTATGGTAAATTGTTGTTTTTAAATAAAAGAATATTTTACTATTTCGGAATACTAACGTATCCTTTGTATTTAATACATCAAAATATAGGTTTCATAATATTTAATACACTAGGAAAATCAATAAATAAGTGGTTATTGATTAGCATAGTTTTGATTCTTATGATATTTGCTTCCTTTTTAATTCATAAATTCATTGAAAAACCTCTAAGTAAATCAATAAGAAACAAGCTAACAAGTAGCAAAGTTTTAAATAATATAAGATTAAAGACAAAGCCTGCAAACTAAGAGTTAAAAATTATAAGATGCATAAACTCCAAATCAATATTTCAATTAAGAAATTAAATACCTTAAATCCTAAAACGGTAATTAACATCATTATCAATTTTTAGACAACATATATTTTAGATAATTCTCATATAACTATAACACTTAAAGAAAAATCAAATAGCTTACAAATAAACAGAAATGGCTTCTATAAATATAAAATCATTAATTTCTAGTTTAGTTTCAAAGCTAAAAAGTCCTTTAGTAAGAAATGTAATTATTGTAGCCTTAGTTACACTTTTTATAAAGGTTTTGGCCTTTTATAAAGAAACAATTATTGCCAGTAAATTTGGTTTAGGATTCGATCTAGATACATTTTTAGTTGCCTTACTTATACCCTCTTTTATTCAAAGTGTATTTCTTAACTCATTAACAAACCTGTTTATTCCAAATTACATTGTAGAGTTAAAGAATAAGGGTAACATTGCTGGTTTTCAGAGTATCGTTTTTTTAATGGCATTTGCTGTAGCTCTATTCTCAACACTTTTAGCATATTTTGTTATTGATTTATTTCTTGAAGAGGTGTTTCCTAACAAATCCGTAGAATATTATTTACAAGTAAAAAAGCAACTTTTCATCATTTTACCTTGTTTAGCATTATGGGGATTTACATCTGTTATATCTGGTCTTTTAGAAATTAGTAATAAATTTTTGGTGTCAACAATTCAAGGTGTCTTCCCTATCCTTACTGTAATTTTATGCTTGTTGTACTTCAAGTCTTACTTTGGAGATATGGTTCTGGCTTATGGTAGTCTCTTTGGGAGTATCATTAGTTTTATATTTATTCTATTATTTGGATTACACCATAAAGTTATATACATAGGCAAGCCGGTAATGAACAAAAACTCTTGGGAAATGGTGAATCAGTTGCCGCCTAAAATTTCTTCAAGTTTTTTATCTGCTATGAATAATTTTATCGATCAGTTTTTTGCTGGTCAACTAGCTATAGGCTCTATTGCTGCTTTAAATTACGGCAATAGGTTTCCTGCTTTTGGTGTCACAATTGTTATTATGGCATTTGGAAGCGTTCTTTTACCACATTTTTCTAGACTAGTTAATGAAGACTTAAAAATGGCATACAGCCATCTTTTTAAGACCTTAAAAATAATTTTTTTCTCAGGTATTATAGTAGTAGTCATTCTTATCTTATTCTCTGATTCAATTATAGAATTGTGGTTAGAACGTGATGAATTTACTGCAGAAGATACTATTAAGGTATCTAGAATTCAGCAAATTCTTCTCATTAATGTACCTTTTTATTTGTGTACCAGAATAATAGTTAAATTCTTAACAAGCATAAATAAAAATAAATTTATGGCTTGGGTGTCACTACTCAATTTAGTAGTCAATGTTATTTTAAACATAATATTAATAAAATACTATGATGTTTATGGACTGGCATTTAGCACAACATTGGTATTAATTATTAGTAGTTTTTTCTATTTTGGTTTTACTTATAAACAATTTAAAAAATTAAGTTTATGAAAATTGATTTTCTAGTCAATTCTTTAGTTCCAGGTGGAGCGGAAAGAGTTCTTGTTTTACTTGCAAACTTTTTTAAAAAACAAGGGCATGATGTTACGATAATAACTTTTAACGAACCTGAGATATGGAAGCCAGATCCAGAAATTACAAGAGCAAGATTACATGGCGGAAAGATTAAGAATCATATGGTAAGGAGTTTGGTTAATCTTACAAAGTACTATTCTAAAAAGAAAAACAGACCAGATGTGCTTATTTCATTTATGATACAGACTAACTTAATAGGTATACTAGTTAGCAAGCTGTATAGGATAAAGGTTATTGCATCTGAGCATAACAATCACCTGAAAGAGACTGATCGTATAGGGCGAATGACAAGAAAATATTTTTATAGATTAGCCAATAAACTAACCGTATTAACTCATTTTGATAAAATTCACTACGATAAATTAGGTGTAGACACTTATGTAATGCCAAATCCATGCACGTTTGATATCTATGAAGAAGAAATAAGAAAAAGAGATAAAATCATTTTAGCTGTTGGAGCTTTAAATAGATATCACCATAAAGGATTTGATAATCTTATTAAATTAATAGCACCTATCCTAAAGAAACACAAGGATTGGAAACTTAAGTTGGTAGGTGGTGGAACCAAAGGAACTAACTTTTTAAAGGCACTTGTAGATGAGCATAATATACAAGACAAAGTTATATTTACTGGATTTTCAACAGAGGTATCTGATATAATGAAAAAATCGGATATTTACATTATGACGTCTCGTTGGGAAGGATTACCAATGGTGCTTATAGAAGCTATGTCTCAAGGTTTGGTCTGTATTTCTTACGATTGCAAAACTGGTCCGTCTGAAATTATTGAAAATGAAACAAACGGAATTTTAGTTGAAGATCAAAATATTGAAGAAATGTCTCTAAAATTAGAGGACCTTATTAATAACCCAGATAAAAGAAATAAATTAGCAAAATCTGCCACAGAATCGTTAGACAGGTATGATATATCCTCAATATATGATAGGTATATGAAAATTATAAAAAGCTTTTAATGTGAAACTAAAGACATTAATACATATCTGTTTTCTGTTACCTTTTGTTTTTACTTTATTTAATGCACAGGTTTTAATAAGTATCTTAGTATATGATGTATATGCTCAGATAATGGCTTATGCAAATTTAGGCCTGCTCGTTTTAGGTATTGTCCTTTTGTTTAAAAATCATGGGGAATTCTCTAGAACAGCTAAAATGTGGATAATTTTTTTCATACTTTATTTTACAATTGGTATGACAGCTGGAATTATTCACGATCATCCTTCTAATATAATTGTCAGCATTATCCCTTTATTTTATGTTGTTGGTTTCTACTACTACCTAAGTTTTGCAGAAAATAGAGTTTTATTTGAAAAGGTAGCATTTATATGTCTTATAATCGTTTGTCTATTATGTATTCATTGGTATAATATAAACTTTGATTTAGATAAAGGTGGTGTACATATATACACCGTAGACAGGGCACAAGGAGTTTACGGAGATGCAAATAACATGGCCTTAACTTCAATAATAGCTTTTGTTTTTGTCTACAAGGTTTTTCAGCCGAAAAATAAAATGCTTTACATTTTAAAATTGGCATTATTATTTGCTATGTTTTATAGCTTATTTGTAACTTTTTCAAATACAGGCTTCATGGTACTTATTGTATCATTGGTAATGTTAAACCACAACTTTTTTAAAGGCATAAGACTTCTTATAGGAATTGTATTAATACCTGTCCTCTATATATT
This sequence comes from Winogradskyella sp., assembly GCF_025210595.1. Classification (GTDB taxonomy): domain Bacteria; phylum Bacteroidota; class Bacteroidia; order Flavobacteriales; family Flavobacteriaceae; genus Winogradskyella. Next base: position 32,544 of record NZ_JAOARH010000044.1, on the reverse strand, counting down.
TTTACTCAACTTAAACAACTTAACGGCAGACCTAGATTTAGTTGGGCAGCAACGTGATAAAATAAATAACATTGTTAATATAGTATCTCTCAATTTTGATAAGGTTGATGATTCTGGCCGAAATGAGTTGGTTGCGAAACTTTTAACTTACGTATACGAAAATCCCTTTTTTGGCAATGGTGTAGATTTTGCAATTTCTAAACACGGTCATAATACAATTATAGGTGTTTGGGCAGATGCTGGTTTATTTGTACTTTTGTTTTTCTTAGGAATGCTCTTTACTTACTTTGTTAGGGCTATAAAATCTTCAATTGAAACAAGATTCTTTGTTTTACCTCTTTTAATTGCTATGTGCATATTTATGCTTAGTCTCCAAACTATAATTAACCAACCATATTTGATAGCCTTTTTTATGTACATTGGCTATAAAATAGATTTTGCTCAAGAAAACGAGGAGGAGGATGTGACACAAATTGAAGAGTGAAATTTTAAACCAATTTTAATTACTGATGTTTAAAATCAATCATAAAATATTAAATGTCGTATTACTAATACTTCTCGCTGTCATAGTTGTAAAAAACAACTACTTAAGTAAGTTAGGATTAATCCTATTCAAAGACAGTAATCACAATTATAAATCAAACAGAGAATATAAAAGACAACTAGACCTATATAAGGTTTACTCAAAAAAGCAATGTAATTACGTAATGCTCGGCAATTCAATAACTCAAAATGTTAATTGGAACGAATTGTTAAATAGAACAGATATTATTAATCGTGGTATTGGTAAAGATGTTACTGCGGGTTTTAAAAACAGACTAAATCATGTTACTAGTTTAAAACCGAAATACTGTTTTATAATGGGCGGAATAAATGATATTCTTTTTAACATAGATGTTGATGAAATTCTTGCCAATTATGAGGATATCGTTCGCATTTTAAAAGCCGAGAATATTATTCCGATAATTCAAAGTACACTCTTTGTTTCTGAGAGTTATGAAAATGCAAATTCTATAAATATAAAAGTGAATAATCTGAATTCAAGACTTATTCAATTAAGCAAGTCACATGATGTGAAATATTTAGACTTAAACGGTATACTTTCCTCTAACAATAACCTCAAAGATTCTTACACCACAGACGGAATTCACCTTAATGGTATAGGGTATCTTAAATGGAAGAAAATACTCGCTATGGAAATGAAAAACCACCAATTATCCGATTAATAATAACTGTTATTGCAGATAAAAGTAATTACTTGACAGTTAAAGGAATAATTTTGATTTTTTGACATTGTTAGTCATATTTGCAATATAAACAACCCAAATCTAAAAGAGAAATGCGAATAGTTATTTCCCAAGTAAAATTAGTCTATTATAAGACTCATATTCATTTGTTTTAGATGAAAAAATTTCTGAAACATATAGCCTATGGTTTCTTTTTCTTTGTGCTAATCAATCTTTTGATTGTATTAAAGTACGAATACCCTGCATATAAAGCCATAAAGGAAAAAACCCATAAAAATTATTTAAAGTGGAATAACATTTATGAAAATAAAAACACTTACGATCTAATAATTTTAGGATCAAGTAGATCGTATACTGGTTTTAATCCAAAAGTCATAGACTCTGTATTAAAACTAAAATCATTTAACATGGGAACTTCTGCACAAGATATAGCAGAGTCCTATCATTCTTTAGTTGAAATATTAAATCATCAAAATCCTAAATATATAGTTCTTGAAACATACTTAGATCTGTCCGACGACAGACACGATTATTATCAGATTTTCTCAAATGCTTCCTTTTTTAAATCTTCATCAAATAAATTTGAATTAATTTCTAATGGTTATGGAAGCAATGGAATAGCTAACTATTTTATCCCATTAATGAAGTTTAATAATTACATAAAACAAGATATTATAACTCTTTTCTCTAAGGCTGCTCAAAAAGCACCTGAGACTGATTGGTATAAAGGGTATTTAAAAGATACGGTAATTATTACTAAAAAGAAAATAGCTGCTTTGAGTCCTGTACCCAATTTTGATAATACACCTTTTAATAAAGAGCGATTTAATACTTATTTTAATAAGATAAAAGAGTTAACCAAATCTAAAGGAATTAAATTAATAGTTTTAAGAACTCCTTATCCTCCTACTCGACTTAAACTAGATGATAATGCAGATGAAGAGAATTTTTATAAAAGCTATTTTAAAAACATTACTGATGTAAAGTTTTACGATTTAAATCATTATAAAGCTGAAATATTCAAATACTCAGATGAAGACTTTTCAGATCATCACCATGCTAACCTCACAGGTGCAAAAAAAATTAGTCTTCAACTCTCTGATATTATAAAAACCAATCAAACTAATTAATAACTACTATGCTTTTTAATTCAATAGAATTTTTCATCTTCTTACCTATAGTGTTCGCTATATATTGGCTCATTGGTAATAAGCGTATTAAACATCAAAACCTTTTGATTGCCATAGCAAGCTATGTGTTCTATGGTTGGTGGGATTGGAGATTTTTGTTTTTGATTTTGTTTAGCTCTTTAGTAGATTACACTATAGGTTTAAAGCTTAAATCTGAAGAGAAACCATCCAAACGCAAGGCCTTACTATGGGTAAGTATTTGTGTAAATCTAGGATTCCTTGGTTTCTTTAAGTACTACAACTTCTTTGTTGATAGTCTTGTTGACTCCTTCACCTTTTTTGGTAGTGAGCTAAGCATTAACACATTAAATATTATTCTTCCTGTAGGAATTAGTTTTTATACGTTTCAAACCTTAAGCTATACCATAGATGTATACAATAAAAAATTAGAGCCAACCAAAGATTTTCTAGCTTTTATGGCTTTTGTTAGCTTTTTTCCTCAGCTAGTTGCCGGACCTATTGAGAGAGCCACTAACCTATTACCTCAATTTCATGTAAAAAGAGAATTTGTTTATAAAAATGCTGTTGATGGGTTACGCCAAGCACTTTGGGGATTATTCAAAAAAGTTGTAATTGCTGATAATTGTGCAACTTATGCCAATATAATTTTCAATAATCAAGAGGATTATTCTGGTAGTACACTTCTTATGGGAGCATTTTTCTTTGCTTTTCAAATTTATGGTGATTTTTCCGGATATTCAGATATAGCTATTGGTATCTCGCGTCTATTTGGTTTTAATCTAAAACGGAACTTTGCTTTTCCTTACTTCTCAAGAGATATTGCAGAATTTTGGAGACGTTGGCACATATCCTTGTCAACATGGTTTAGAGACTATTTATACATTCCGTTAGGTGGTAGTAGAGGCGGTACAAAGATGAAAGTCCGAAATACATTCATAATTTTCATTGTAAGCGGATTTTGGCATGGTGCCAATTGGACGTTTGTAGTTTGGGGTGCATTAAATGCCATATATTTCTTACCCCTTCTTCTTTTAAATAAGAATAGAGTAAACACCAACCTTGTTGCAGAAGGAAAATATTTACCAACAATAAGGGAGGTATTTCAAATGACAACAACATTTTTCATAACCTTAATTGCATGGATATTTTTTAGAGCAGATAATGTAACAAATGCATTTATATACATTAAAGACATGTTTACAACATCATTATTTACTACACCAGAAATCTTCCCATTGACAATTTTAGGATTGGTAGCTTTCTTTACGTTTATAGAGTGGTTAGGAAGATCTGGTGAGTATGCTATTGAAAAAGTTGATTTTATGAAACGCCCTGTTCGATGGTGTTTCTATTTTTTACTGGTTGTATTAATATTTAGCTTTACTGGTGAACAGCAAGAATTTATTTACTTTCAATTCTAAGTTTGATGAAAAAGTTTATTAAAAACTGTATTTTATTTTTTCTATTATTATTAATAGTAGGTGAATTTGTCGTAAGGTTTACTCATGCTGTTTCTGATATACCAAAAAGAACAATAGATAATACAGGTATTCAAAAATACTTTATAAATCAAACTGGTTATTGGAAAGGTGGCGACCATAAATGGAAGATTAACGAATTAGGCTGGCCAGGTGATTTACCCTCATCTTTTGACAAATTAATAACTATTATTGGCGATTCTTACATTGAAAACTTTATGAATCCTAATGAGTGTCATCAAGGCTCGCTATTAAAGAAAAGAATGTCGGATTACAATTTTATGGAAGCAGGAAGGTCAGGTGTGTCTTTTATTGAGGCTATGGAAATCAGTAAACATTTAGACTCATTACATCCTATACAAACCTTAATTTATATTAATGATAATGATTTTTATGAGAGTGTTACCGAGATTAAAAAAATGAGAGATATTACTCAACTAAACTTAGAAAACAATCAGATAATATATGGTGAAATGAAATCACCAGGATTAAAAAAAATTCTATACAATTGGAAATTACTCTACTACTTTTATAATAGATATCCGATTAATTTTTCAAATAAGAATAAAGAAAATGAAATAAAAGAACCAGAATTTGATAAGGCATTAAAGTTTAAAAATGAAATTTTAGAATTATTTAAGTTCATTAAAACTAATTATGAAACATCAAGCAAAATTTTAATTTTCCACCCTAAAACCAACGAGTATTTTATAAAGTTAGCTAAAGAACATGGATTTAAAACCATCGTATTAGACTCTAGTATGGATAATAAATCATGGACATTTGATTACGATTCTCATTGGACATGCTATGGACACGAACAAGTAGCCGATCAAATCACGATTGGGTTGAATGAATACTTAAAAGGAAAGGAGTAATAAAATGATTAAATCTAAATCTGATTATAAAAACTATCTTAATAAAGATAAAGTTGCTCTAGGTATCAAATGCTCTAGTCTTGAGAATAAGCTAATAAATTTTATCTCGCCAAATCCAATATGGACGTTTCAAAAATTACTAAGAAAGTTAGAGTATTATACAAATTGCAAAAAAACAGGAATTCACAAAATCTATTGTTATTATTTAAGATACAGATTCAAAAAAACATCTATAAAACTTGGCTTTTCAATTCCTATTAATGTCTTTGGACCAGGACTTTCAATTGTACATTACGGCACTATTGTTGTTAATTCCGCTTCATCAATAGGTGCCAATTGTCGTATACATGCTGGTGTAAACATTGGTGCATCTGGAGGTAAAAAAGAAGCTCCACAGTTAGGTAACAATATATATATAGCACCAGGAGCAAAAATTTATGGTAACATAAAAATTGCAAATAATTGTGCTATAGGTGCTAATGCAGTTGTTCACAAATCTTTCGAAGAAGAAGGCATTATGATTGCCGGAAATCCTGCAAAAAAGATAAAAGCTATTGACATACGAAAAATCATAAAACACATTCAGTAGTTTTTTAAATCCTTCTAAATCCAAGCCAAAAATGAAACCCAATCAAAAAACAAAAATTCTATTCGTTTTGCCTTCATTAGTGCCAGGTGGTGCAGAACGTGTAATTTCATTTGTTGCAAATAATATAGATAGAGATATATTTGATCCTGTGCTCGTAATAGCAGGCTTTAATAAGGATAATGCTTATGATGTAAGTAAAACAAATACCATTTACTTAAAAAAGTCTAGAATCCTTACCGCTATACCCTTTATAATTACAACAATTTCACGCTTAAAACCCGACATTGTGGTTAGCTCCATATCTCATGTTAACACAGCCATGTCAATAATTTCACCACTGTTTAGAAAAACAAAATTTATTGGAAGAGAATCTACAGTTTTAAGCAAACGCAAAAATGAAAAAAAACCTAGAAAATGGTCTCCTGCATATTTTTTACCTGATGGTTTCAAAAATTTAGACAAGCTTATTTGTCAATCCCAGGATATGGCAGAGGATATGATAAAAAACTATAATGTCCCAAAGGAAAAAACATTTGTTATTAATAACCCTATTTCTAGCTTACCTATAATAAAAAAAAATAGACAAAGGATAGGTCAGAAAAGATTTATTACAGTAGGGAGATTGACAGAAGTCAAAGGATATGAACGTATTTTGGAAATACTTTCAAAACTAAAAACACCTTTTATTTATACTATCATTGGTAATGGTAATTTGAAAGAACAAATCTTTAATAAAGCTAAAGAACTAGAAATAGAAAAAAAAATCATTCACATTGAGTTTTCAAACGAGTTAAACAAACATTTTTCAGAAAACGATATTTTCCTTCAAGGCTCATATGTTGAAGGTTTTCCTAATGCAGTTTTAGAAAGCTGCGTTGTCGGCACACCAGTAATAGCTTTTAATGCTCCTGGCGGAACCAAAGAAATTATAACAAATGGTGTTAATGGTTATATCGTGGAAAATGAACAGGAATTTTTAGAAAAGTTGAATGAGGAAAAAGTTTGGGATCCTAAAATTGTTAGGGAGTCTGTTTACAAAAAATTCAATAGCGATAAGATTTTAAAAGAATACGAAGATCTTTTTATAGGAGTACTAAAAAATAATTCCTTATCCTTTAAACATTAAAAACCTACAATTATCGATAAAATAAGTGTAGTCGTTTAATTGTTGCTATGTTTGGCACTAATATGTATAATATCAATCCATAAGATATTTATTTTATGACCCCAAATCAGAAAAAAAATATTGCAATCCTAAGTATCTCACTAGCAAGTGGTGGCGCAGAAAAAGTAATAAGTTTACTTTTAAAAGAACTTAGAAATGACTATAACGTTACTTTAGTTTTATTTCATAAGGTCTTACATTTCCCTGTTCCAGAAGGAGTAGAGATTTTTGCTATGAGCAACAAATCTCCTAAAAGACCTTTTCACAAAAAAATCTTCGATTCTATACGCTTTATATTTACATACTATCGCTTTATAAAGAAGAATAATATAGAAATTTCTATTTCATTTTTAGCATTTCCGAATTTAATAAATGGTATCGTTGCCACCTTTAATAAAAAAGTAAAAACAATCATTAGCGAAAGAGGATTTCCATCAGATAATGTTACCAGTAAATTATCTTTTTATATTTCCAAAATCTTCTACCCTATTTTCTATAATAAATGTTATAAGTTATTTTCTAACTCTGTTTACATAAACAATGATCTAAAAGATAATTTTGGCATTAAAATTCCGATGGAAGTTATTTACAATCCAATAGAATTACCTAATAAAACCATAAACTCAGAACTATTAAGTACTGAAACGAAAAAATTAAAACTCATTACTGCTGGCACTATCAATAAGAGAAAAAACCAAATAATGGTTGTTAGAGCCATTAAAGAATCTAAGTTAAAATATGATTTTTCTATTCTTGGAGATGGAGATTTAAGAACATATATAACTGAGGAAATTACTAAATTTAAGCTAGAAGATCAGATATCTTTAAAGGGCAAAGTAAAGAAAGTAAACGAATACCTTATAAATAATGAATGTTTTGTATTATCCTCATTCACAGAAGGTTTTCCAAATGCATTAATAGAAGCCATGGCAATAGGGTTACCATGTGTATCTACTAATTGTTTATCTGGTCCGTTAGAATTATTGAACGAAAATCAACCAATTAATATAAAAAATGGTGAGTTTTTTATTGGTAAATATGGCTTACTTGTAAACAATGATGATCATATAGGTTTAAGCAAAGCTTTGGACTATTATCATACCAACCCAACAGAAAGAGAACGCTTTAGTCGTTTAAGTTTAGAACGAGCAAAGGCTTATGAATTAAAATCTATCTACAGCCAATTCAACCAATTTATTAAAAGCTAAAAGTATATGTGCGGAATTAACGGACTTATAAATAAAACCAAAATAAGCGAAGACAGAATGTCCTCAGTGCTTAACGCTATGAATAATCTCATTCTACATAGAGGACCAGATGAAGATGGCGTTTTTTCAGAACAAAACAACAATTGTACGGTAGGCATGGCTATGCGTCGTTTGTCTATCATTGATTTATCTTCAGGTAAGCAACCCATATTTACAGATGATAAGCAAATTGTTATCGTTTTTAATGGTGAAATCTACAATTACAGATCTATCAAATCTAGATTAGAATCTGAAGGAGTAACATTTAACACATCTAGTGATACTGAAGTCATTTTAAAAGCTTACGAAAAGTATGGTGTTGAATCATTTCAGTGGTTAGATGGTATGTACGGCTTCAGTATTTATGATAAAAAAATAAATAAACTATTTATAGCTAGAGATTTCTTTGGTGAAAAACCACTGTATTATACACAAAATAATAATCAATTTTTATGGGCTTCAGAATTAAAGTCTATTATAAAGACCATAGATTACAAACCAAATATTTCAAAGAAAGGTTTAAATCTATACTTTAGATTAACATATATACCTGCACCATATACTATATATGATGGCATACATAAACTAGAAGCCAATCACTATTTAGAATACGATTTTAATACGTTTCAATATAACATACACAAAATCAACCACGAGCCTGCTCCAAAAACAGCAAATATTTCTTTTGAAGATGCCAAAGCAAAAACCAAAGAATTAGTTTATAACAGTGTAGATAGCAGGTCTATTGCAGATGTAGGTTTAGGAACATTTTTATCTGGAGGTGTAGATTCATCTATTGTGTCGCTTTGTTTATCTCAAGCTACAGGTAAAAAGATTGATACCTTTTCTATCGGATTTAAGAAAGCATCTTATGATGAAACCGATAAATCTCGTGTGGTTGCGAAAATGTTAGATAGTAATCATCATGAATTTATTATAGATGAAAATGATCTTAAACATAATATTCATGAAATATTAGTAAATTTTGATGAGCCATTTTCAGATACTGCAGCCTTGCCTACGCACCTACTTTCCGAAAAAACCAGAGAACATGTTACAGTAGCTTTAACTGGCGATGGTGGTGATGAAGTTTTTGGTGGTTACAACAAATATTACATAGGTAAAATGAATAAAAGGTACACAAGTGTTGTACCAAAAGCATTGCATAAAACCATTGCCAAACTGAGTAATAAATACTTGATTAATAAAGATGATACGCGTGGAAAACGATTTCAAATTAATAAGTTATTGAATGCTATTAATTATGAAGGCGATTTTTATTGGGACATTATTTCTTTAGCAAATACTAGCAAACTTCTATCAGAAATAATGCAAGACGATTATTATGACAGTGATTTATTTAAAGAATATAAAGAAGTATTAGGCAAACAAAAAATTGAAAGTCTAACCGATTTTAGATTGGTAGATAAAATTTTAAGCCTTGAAGGCGGTATGCTTGCTAAAGTAGACAGAACAAGTATGTTAACGTCTTTAGAATGTAGAGCACCATTTTTGAATAAGTCTATTTGGGAATTCACCAATACTTTGCCAGAAAGCTATTTAATGAAAGGCTGGAACAAAAAATATATTTTAAAAGAAGCCTTTAGAGATCAATTCCCTCAAGATTTTCTAGAAAAAGGTAAAAGTGGGTTTGGCTCACCAACAGGTGATTGGTTAAGACAAAGTCTTAGAAAAGAATTAGAAAGCTATATAGAACCAGAAATGCTTAAAAAACAAGGCATTTTTAAAGTTGATGTTATTACAAAACTAGTGCAAGATCACTTAGATAGTAAAAAAGACAGTACGTTTAGAGTTTGGTCTTACTACTGTTTTCAAAAATGGTATAAATTTAATTTTCTAAATGAAAACTAAAACAATGGAAAAAAAAAGAATACTTATTATAGCATCTTTCGCAGGTTCATTAATTCGATTTAGAGGCGATTTTATTAAAAGTTTAGTTGCCAATGATTTTGAAGTTTTTACAGCATCACCAAGTTATACCGAAGAAGATTTACAACTCATAAAAGAACGCGGAGCCCATCCTATTGAATTCAATCTTCAACGTACTGGCTTAAATCCATTTAAAGATTTTAAATCTATTTTAGAACTAAAATCCATAATGAAGGAAAACAAAATAGATTTAGTTTTCCCATATACTGTAAAACCAGTTATATATGGATCTATAGCCGCTAACATGAATAAAACACCTGTAATATCATTAATTACAGGTCTAGGGTTTGCTTTTACAGGTCTTACTCGCAAAGCACGTATTTTACAAAGGTTTAACGAGACGTTATATAAACTATCTATTAGAAAGAATAAGTTTATTGTATTTCAAAATAAAGACGATCATCAACTCTTTTTAGACAGAAAAGTAATTTCTAAAAAACAACCTGTAGCTTTTGTTAGTGGATCTGGAGTAAACTTAAATGAATTTACATTTAAAGAAAAAAATCCAGTAGATAAAGTTAGCTTTTTACTTATTGCCAGATTAATAAAAGAAAAAGGAATAGCACTATACATGGATGCTGCTAGAGCATTAAAACCAAAGTATCCTAATGCCGAGTTTCATGTAATTGGTGCTTTAGAAACTTCACCAAGTGCTATTAGTGAAGATGAATTACACGACTTACATGAGAAAAAAGTCATTATTTTTCATGGCAGGCAAATGGATGTAGACAAACATCTTCACCAAAGAGATATCTTTGTACTACCTAGTTATTACAGAGAAGGCATACCAAGAACCACTTTAGAAGCCCTTGCTTGTGGAAACCCTATTTTAACTACAGACTCTGTAGGCTGTAGAGAATCCGTAAAAGACGGCATTAATGGAAGACTAATTGAGCCTCAAAATTTAGAAGCATTGATAGATGCCATGGAGTTTTTTATTACAAATCCTAATAAAATTAAGGAAATGGGGATTAATAGTAGAAAATATGCTGAAGAGCGTTTTGACGTGAATATTATTAATAACGATTTAATAGAACTCATCAATAAATCACTTCTGTGAATTATCATAGAATATTTTTAATTTTTTAAGTTAAAAAACATCAATTAACATTCAAAAAAACAACCAATTATGTATAAGTTATTTTTTAAAAGATTAATTGACTTTGCAATCGCTTTAGTTGGGCTATTAATCTTATCTCCAATTATCATCACCATTATTGTTTTATTAGCCATAGCTAACAATGGAAAACCATTTTTCTATCAAACTAGAACAGGAAAGAATGGGAAAGTTTTTACAATTATTAAACTTAAAACCATGAACGATAAAAAGGATGCCGAAGGCAACCTATTACCAGATCATGTTAGAATAACCAAAGTTGGAGATATATGCAGACGTTATTCATTAGATGAAATTCCTCAACTCTTTAATATGCTAAAAGGGGACATGAGTCTAATTGGCCCTCGTCCTCTACTTCCAAAATATCTGCCACGTTATACTAAAGAACAATTTAGACGACATAATGTTACTCCTGGAATTACAGGATGGGCACAAGTCAATGGCAGAAACGCTATAAGTTGGGAAGAAAAGTTTAAGCTTGACACTTATTATGTAGATAATCAATCCTTCATGCTAGACTTCAAAATATTTTTTAAAACTATTCAAAACGTTGTTGCTAAAAAAGATATTAACGCATCTTCTAACCAGCCTATGCCAGAATTTATGGGTACTGAAAAAAAGTAACACTCTTTTTATAACAAAAGTTTTTAGTTAAATCAACTATAATTCTTTAGTTTATAAACCTTTGCAGCTATTAATTTAACAACGTAAATATTTGCTTTTTATCGTCTTTATTTGGGATAAGTTATAATATTAATGCATATTTAAACCGATTTTTAAATCGTGTCCCAAATCCCTCTAAGACATGAAATTGATATAGTAAATCAATTACTTAACAATTTTTGCTTATGAAACCTAAAATATGGTTATCGTCACCACACATGAGTGGTGCCGAACAAACTTACATAAAAGAAGCTTTTGACACCAATTGGGTCGCACCACTAGGACCTAATGTTAATGGTTTTGAAAATGATTTGCAATCTTACCTTAATGAAGATATACATGTTGCTGCATTAGCATCTGGTACTTCTGCATTGCATTTAAGCCTTATACTATTAGGTGTTGGTTATGGAGACGAAGTAATTTGCCAAAGCAAAACATTTTCAGCCTCAGCTAATCCAATAGTTTATCAAGGAGCAACTCCTATTTTTATTGATAGTGAAAAAGAAACCTGGAACATGTGTCCAGAACAATTAGAGATTGCAATAAAAGATAGGATCTCTAAAGGCAAAAAACCTAAAGCAATCATTCCTGTACACTTATACGGAATGCCTTATAAAGCAGATGAAATTCACTCTATTGCCAAGAGATATGGCATTCCTGTTGTTGAAGATAGTGCCGAATCTTTAGGAAGTCATTATAAAGGGCAAAATTGCGGTACTTTTGGTGATTTATCTATTTTATCTTTTAATGGTAATAAAATAATCACCACTTCTGGTGGTGGTGCTTTGGTAACTAGAACACCTGAGCAAAAGCAAAAAGCCGTGTTCTTATCAACTCAAGCTAGAGACGCTGCACCGCATTACGAACATACTCATATTGGTTATAACTATAGAATGTCTAACATTGTTGCTGGTATAGGTAGAGGACAAATGACGATACTAGACAGCCATGTAAAAAACCGTCGCTCTAATCACGATTTATATTTCAACACCTTTAAAAACTTTGAACAAATAACATTTTTACCAGAGCCTGAAGGTCATTTTTCTAACCGTTGGTTATCTTGTATTCTTTTAGATTCCAAAGAAACTAGAGAAGGATTAAGATTAGCTTTAGAAAAAGAAAACATTGAGTCTAGGCCTTTATGGAAACCTATGCACCAACAACCTATTTTTAAAGATGCACCAAGCTATTTAAATGGTGTTTCAGCAGAACTTTTTGAGAGAGGTTTATGCTTACCAAGTGGATCAAATTTAAGTAATGAGGAATTAGATAGAGTAATTTCAGCTATAAATATGTATTTTGCAGTATGTTAGATAAGTTTTTAGATAAAATATCGCAACGTTATGCTTCAAAATGGCTGGTACTATTATTCGATATATTCGTTGTAGCCTCAGCGTTTTTCTTAGCTTATCTAATTAGGTTCAATTTTCAGCTAGAGTTTGATTTTATAATCCTTCTTAGACAAGTTCCTTATGTAATGATTGTTGCAGCAATTAGCTTAATTGCGGTTGGAACATACAAAGGTGTAGTCAGGTTTACAGGTTTTAAAGATATTGTAAATGTAATCATAGGCGCCAATATTCTTGCAACCATATTGATTTGCTGTACTTTTTTAAGCAGAAAATTATTTGACAACGATAGTATTTTTAACATCTCTGGTTCAATAATTTATATTCACCTTTTACTTAATATACTCTTTTTAATTGGTGCAAAATTATTTATTAAATCGCTCTACAACCAGATTACCCAAGATGTTAATAAAACTGCCAATGTTCTAATTTTTGGTGCTGGTAATTCTGGCATGTTAACTTATGACGCCATAAAGAATGATACTAAAAATGGCTTTGAAGTAGTTGGCTTCATAGACGATGACGAAAGAAAAATAGGAAAAAAAATAAACTTAATTAAAGTTTATAGCCTTTCTGAAATAAATGATGAATTTATAAAAAAGCACTATGTAGAAGATGTCATCATTTCTATTCAAAATATTGACCCTTCAAGATTACTTCAAATAACAGGAAGCTTATTTAATCTTGGGTTAAAAGTAAAAATAGTACCTCCTGTACAAAGTTGGATTGATGGCGACCTAAGCGTTGGGCAAATTAAAGAGGTTAAAATTGAAGATTTATTAGGAAGAGAACCTATAACAATTAAAAATCCAGACTTAGAAGAGCAGTATGACAACAAGGTTATCTTAATTACAGGAGCTGCAGGATCTATTGGTAGTGAAATTTGTAGAAAAGTAAGTCTTTACAATTACAAAAAACTAATATTAGTTGATAATGCTGAGTCTGCTCTATATGATATTCAGCAAGAATTTAGACAAAAAGGCCTTACTAAAATAAATGCTATAGTTGCTGACGTAAGAAACAGAACAAGAATTGACCAAATTTTTAACCAACATAAACCCAAAATTGTTTTCCACGCAGCGGCATACAAGCATGTCCCTTTAATGGAAAACAATCCTTTTGAAGCCGTTAGTGTAAATATTGGTGGCACAAAAAATGTTGTAGATATAGCCATAAAACATAGTATTGATAAGTTTGTTTTAATATCTACTGACAAAGCTGTTAACCCTACAAATGTTATGGGTGCAACTAAGCGCATTGCAGAGTTATATGTTTCTTGCTTAAAAGGAAAAGGACATACTAAATTTATAACCACAAGATTTGGAAATGTTTTAGGCTCTAACGGATCAGTTATTCCTTTATTTAAAAGACAAATAGAAAAAGGAGGTCCATTAACTGTAACTCACAAAGACATAACCCGTTATTTTATGACCATTCCAGAAGCTTGTCAACTTGTACTAGAAGCTGCAGCAATGGGTAATGGAGGCGAAATATTTGTGTTTGATATGGGAGAACCAATAAAGATTTTCAACTTGGCAAAAAACATGATTATCTTATCTGGTTTACGTTATCCTGAAGATATAGATATTAAAATTACTGGCTTAAGACCTGGTGAAAAGATTTATGAAGAATTATTAGCTGATGGAGAAAACACCAAAAAGACTTACCACGAAAAAATAATGATTGCTAAATCTAGATATGTTGATATTAATGTTGTAGAAAAGCAAATTAATACTTTAACAAGTATAAATTCACTAACACAACCATTAGAAATTGTATCTTCGATTAAAGCTTTAATACCAGAATACATATCTAATAACTCAACATATGAAGTCTTAGATTCAAAAAAATAATCCAAATTATACAATAAACTATACCTTAAATTAACCATGAAAACACATAACTTTATAATTCAATTAATAGCATTAGTGATTTTGACTTCATGTGGATCTCGAAAAGACATTGTTTATTTTCAAGACGAACCCCTCCAAGAAGACATTTTAACATCAAAGCCAAAAGAATTAATTTACAAACCAGATGATATCCTTACAATTAATGTCTCCGCTCTTGATCCTGCAACTGTTGCTCCATTTAATCTAACTTTAGTATCAGGTGGTAATTTAAGTAATCCTCTTAATGCTCAAGGTGGCCTACAACAACAAACCTATTTAGTAGATTATGAAGGCAATATAGAGTTCCCTGTTTTAGGAACATTAAAGATTTCTGGACTTACTAGAACTCAATTAACAGATTTGCTAACTGAGAAAATAAGTGAATACGCAAAAGACCCTATTGTAAATGTTAGATTATCAAATTTCACTTTTACCATATTAGGTGAAGTTCAAAACCCTGGCACATTTACAATTCCCGATGAAAGAATTACTATCATAGAAGCATTGGGTATGGCAAATGATTTAACGATTTTCGGTAAACGAAAAAATGTTTTGCTTATTCGAGAGATTAATGGAAAAAAGAAATTCGCAAAAATAGATTTAACTTCAGTTAACACCGTAAATTCTCCCGTATACTACCTCCAACAAAATGATGTTATCTATGTTGAGCCAAATAATGCTAAAATCAGAGCGTCGTCATACAATCAAAATAATAGTGTATTAATCTCTGCTATAGGTACCTTAACAACTATTATTGCTGTATTTTTAGTTAGAAATTAAGAAGGTTATTGTAATTTATGAAATCTAATACATCATCCTCGTCTATAGAATTAAAGCAAACATTAGAATTATTTCTTTCCTATTGGAAATGGATTTTACTAAGTATAATTATAGCCATCATTCTTGGTTTTACACAACTCAGATATGCAGATTACATTTACAAAGCAAACGCCACTATTAAAATCAGAGACGAGGAACAATCACAAAAACTCCCCAGTTTGGATGATATCCAAGGTGGTGGTTTATTTTCTGGTGGTGCTGATAAAATCAAAGATGAAATTAAAGTTATTAAATCCCGAGAAATTTCTGAGGATATTATCAAGAATTTAGAATTAAACATTAGATATTTTGCAGATGGGAAGATAAAAGAAAAAGAATATTACAAAAATGCCCCTATAAAAATAAATTTCTTTGAAAGTGACTCAATTATTGACCAAGTAAAAACTATACTGCATATAAAGATTAAATCTTCAACGCAATTTTTACTATTCAATGACAAAGAACAATCTTTATTCGAAAACAGAGAGGATTCTGAAGGTAAGCTGTATGATTTTGGTGAAAAAGTAGACACGCAATATGGAGGTTTCTATATAGTACCTAATGATGGTAAAAATGCCCCTATTGTAGGTAGTAATTTAAAAATTTTAATTACTCCAATATCTAAATTAGTTAGTGCTTATTCTAATAATGTCGAAATATTCACAGAAAAAGGATCTAGTGTTATAAGTTTAGAGTTGAAAGAAACAGTTGCTCAGAGAGCAATTGACTATTTAAATGAACTTATTAATGAATACAATAACGACGTACTTAAAGACAAAGAAGAAGTAGTTAAAGTAACATCAGATTTTATTACTGATAGACTAGAAAAAGTCTCTGAGGAATTAGAACAAGTAGATTACACCGCTGAAGAGCTTCAAAAAAGCAGAAACATTACATCTTTAGGCGCACAGACAGATCTTAACCTGCAGACAAACAAACAGCTAGAGCAACAAATAGCCAACACTGCTACAAACATTCAATTAATTTCTTTTTTACAAGAAGAAATTCAAGCAGAAGATAAAAGCAGTGATATGTTACCTGCAGATGTAGGTATCGGAGATGCTTCAACAGCTCAAATGATACGAAGTCATAATGATTTAGTGGCAGAACGCAATAGAATACTAAAAAACTCAAGCCATAAAAACCCTGTTGTAATCAATCTTAACGACCAAATTAATGCGCTTAAATCTAACCTTGAGCGTTCATTAAGCAACATGAAACAAACTTCTGAATTAACCTTAAATAATTTAAATAAGGAAAACTCAAGAATTCGTGGACAACTTTATGCTGCTCCTACAAAAGCAAGACAATTTAAAGACATAAAAAGACAACAAGATATTAAGGAATCTTTATACTTATATCTCTTAGAAAAACGAGAAGAATCTGCCATTAGACTTGGTATGTACACTCCAAATGCTAAAGTAATTGAAAAAGCTTATTCGTCTTTTATACCTGTTTCACCTAATTCAAAAATGACCTATATAGCATCATTCTTAATTGGATTATTTATTCCCATAGGTTTTATTTATATTTTAAAGTTAGTGGATACAAAAATATATACTAAAGCAGATTTGATTGAATTATTACCAATTACTTATTTAGGAGACATCCCTAAAACACCAAAGAAACAAAAACTCATAAAAAAGGTTGATTACTCTCCTAAAGCTGAAGCTTTTAGAATTGTTAGATCTAATATTGATTTTATATTAAAAGATTTAAAAGGCAAACAAAAAAAGCTTTTTGTAACCTCTACAAAAGCTCAAGAAGGTAAATCACATACAAGTACAAATTTAGCATCATCAATCTCATTTTCAGAAAAATCTGTTCTATTAATTGAGATGGATATTCGTGTACCTAAAATACTGAATTACCTTGGTGTTAAAGACAAATCTGGAAAAGGACTTACAGACTTCATTGCTGACTCTTCTATTAAACCCGAAGAAATCATTGTTAAACATCCTGAAAATAAATTTTTAGATATTATTCCTTCAGGGACAATTCCTCCAAACCCATCAGAATTGTTAATGAACGATAGAGTTACAGATCTCTTTAAACACTTCGAAAAAAAGTACGATTACATTGTTGCAGACACATCTGCTGTTGGCTTAGTTAGTGATACGCTTTTAATATCTGACCTTGCAGACATATTCATTTATGTTGTTAGCGCAGACAACGTAGATAAAAGAAGACTTGTTCATGTATCTCAGGCTCTTTATGATGAAAAGCGTTTACCTAACATGACCATGCTTTTAAACGGTGTTAAACCTGGTAAAAAAGGATATGGATATGGTTATGGCTATGGTAATAACCCAAACAAAAAGAAAAAATGGTTTAAATTCTTTTAGTAAAGAATAACTTATAAAATTACCTAAGAATGCCTTATTAAAATTTACTGATAAGGCATTTTACATTTTTCGCCTCTTTCTTTCTGTTTTTAACAATGCTAATTCTCTGTTGGTTTGCCCTGCTACTGAAGTATTCTCTTCAGCCCTCCTAATAAGATATGGCATTACATCTTTAACAGGTCCAAAAGGAATATATTTAGCCACATTATAGCCTTCGGTAGCAAGGTTATAACTAATATGATCACTCATACCATACAACTGTCCAAACCAAACATTATTATCATTCTTTTGGATATTGTGATTTTCCATAAATTCCATTGCCAAATAACAACTTTCCTCATTATGTGTACCAATAAATATAGACATATTAGATAAATTCTCTAATATGTAAATAAGGGTGCTGTCAAAATTATCATCAGTAGCTTTTTTATTAACACAAATAGGAGACTTATACCCTTTTTCTTTAGCTCTTTCACGCTCTTTTTCCATATAAGCACCACGAACTATCTTCATACCAACATTAAAACCATCTATTTTTCCTCTTTCATGAAGCTCTTTAAGATATTCTAATCGATCCCAACGGTAACATTGAAGTGTATTATAAACAACCGTTTTTTCTTTATTATATAAACGCATCATTTCTTCTACTAAATCATCTGCAGCATCTTGCATCCAACTTTCTTCAGCATCTATTAATACAACAACATCTTTTTCCTTAGCTAATTTACATACAGCATCAAATCTAGCGACAATTCTATCCCATTCTTCTTGTTCCTTCTCATTAAACGCAACACCTTCAGTCTTTTTTTGATATAATAAAAACTTGCCAAAACCTGTAGGCTTAAACACCACAATTGGCATCGCATCTTTTTCGTCACAAAAATCAATGATTTTTAATATTTTCTGTAATGCATTATCAAACTCCTCTTCTACTTCTTTTCCTTCAACCGAGTAATCTAAAACAGAACTCACTCCTTTTGTATATAATTTATCTATTACTGGCAAAGAATCTTCTTCATTGACTCCTCCACAAAAATGATCGAAGACTGTTGAACGAATTAAGCCTTCTACTGGCAAATTAGCCTTAAGTGCAAAATTAGTTGCCGCTGTTCCGATCCTTACCAAAGGTTGAGATGATATCATTTTAAACAAAAAATAAGCGCGTTCCAGCTCAGAATCAGACTTTAATGCAAAAGCTGTAGCTGTATTATCAAAAAGTGATCGTTGTACCATAGATTAAAAATATGTAATTACAAATATATTTAATCCTAAGCGTATTCTTTTCTAAAAAAAGAGAGTATTTTCACCGAATTAATTGAGGTATTCAAAAAAATGAAATCCATTAAGACAACAAACGCCATAGTACATTTTAATTCAGACGTATACTCAGAATTAAATGCTTATATAAAATCTTCAAACCCTTCTAAAATATTTATTCTAGTAGACACCAACACACATGAGTATTGCTTACCCAACTTTTTAGCTCAGCTAGAATCAGGTGATATTATAATTGAAGTTATGGAAATGCCAGAAGGCGAAGACCATAAAACTATAGATATTTGCACTGGTGTTTGGGAAGCCTTATCAGAATATCATGCCGACAGAAAAAGCCTAATGATAAATTTAGGTGGTGGAGTTGTAACTGACTTAGGCGGATTTGTTGCTAGTACCTACATGCGTGGCATGGACTATATTAATGTTCCAACCACTTTGCTAGCTATGGTAGATGCCTCTGTTGGCGGAAAAACAGGTGTTGATCTTGGAGTATTAAAAAATCAAATTGGCATTACAAACGAAGGAAGCATGGTTTTAATAGACACCTCTTTCTTAGAAACACTTCCTTCAAATCATATGGTTTCTGGTTATGCAGAAATGCTAAAACATGGTTTAATTTACGATAAAAACTATTGGAACAACTTAATAAATTTTGAAAACTTAGACATTTCAGAATTAAACGATATGATATACGATTCTGTCGTTATTAAGAACACAATTGTTTCTCAAGATCCTAAAGAACAAGGAATAAGAAAGGTTTTGAATTTTGGACATACTTTAGGCCACGCTATAGAAAGTTGTTTTTTAAGCAATGCTGATAAAACTCCCTTATTGCATGGTGAAGCTATTGCAATTGGCATGTTATTAGAAGCTTATATTTCTAATAAATCTGTTGGTTTATCTAACAATGAGTTTGAAGAGATTGAAAAAGGTATACTAAAAACATTTTCTAAAGTTAACATTACAGAAAACGATCAGAAAATAATTTTCAACTTACTTAAACACGACAAAAAGAACAGTCATGGTAAGGTTAAATTTGTATTATTAGAAGCTATAGCAAAACCCAAAATTAACTGCGAAGTAGAAAATGACCTTATTTTAGAAGCTTTTAAATACTATAACTCTTAATAGAAATATTTAATTTAGAGTGGTTAAAAAAAGAAAAGCCCTTAGTTGTTTAGCTAAGGGCTTTTCTTTTACGAACAATTTTTCTAAAGTTCGTTAAATATAGTATGCATTAATCGTTTTTTATCATTAATACTTTCTTCTAAAGATATCATAGTTTCAGTTCTATAAACACCATCTATATCATCTATACTAAAAATAATCTCTTTGGCATGCATTGTATCCTTAGCACGTATTTTACAAAAAATATTAAACTTTCCTGTGGTGATATGAGCTACTGTTACATAAGGTATACTATCTATACGCTCTAAGACAAACTTTGTTTGTGAAGTATTTTGAAGAAAAACACCAACATATGCTATAAAAGAATAACCCAGTTTTTTATAATCTAAAGTTAATGAAGATCCTCTTATAATTCCTGCTTCTTCCATTTTCTTTACACGTACATGAACTGTTCCTGCAGATATTAATAGTTTTTTTGCTATATCTGTAAAAGGAATACGTGTATTATCAATAAGCATATCTAGTATCTGGTGATCTACTTCGTCTAATTTAAATTTCGCCATTTTATATGTATAATCATTAAATTTTATGCAAAAATAAATGTTTTTCGTTATCAAATACGCATTTAAAAAGAGTTTTTTTAAGGTTTTAATGCGATTTTTTCATTATTAATACAAACGAAATCGATTTCGTTGCCAACTACAATTTCCATACCCTCTTCACCTAGCACCAATTGTCCATTAACATCCATTTCTTTATGCCCAAAAAAATCGTCTAATTTTGAAATAGCTTCTATTTTCGGAATAAATTCAATCTTTCTATTATTTAATTGTTCAGTATATAAAATGCCCAAATCGATTACCTCATTAGAATCAACTGATAAACGAGCATTTCTTATAATAATGTCATAAAACAGCTTATTATTATCTGGTATTGCAAAATAATCTTCATGTTTAGTTTCTGTAATACCTTCTGAAATAACCTCTAAACCTTTAAGAATAGATAAAAAAACCAGATACCCCACCTCTTCCCTATTATAATCATCTGGATAATGCCCTGCTTCAAATAATATAGTTGGAATACCTAATTTCTGAAATGTATCACCAACGCAATTAAGATTAAAACCATCATCATAGCGCGCTACAGCACCTGAAATAACACATTGCAACATTTCGTTAATCTTAGATATAATATGCATTCCAACCCTTCTATTTGGTGTTAAAGAACGCTCCTTGTTTTGAGCAGGTGACAAAAACGATAATATAGAAGACACATTAGCAGTACCAACATTATAGATCGTACGCTGACCATGAAGATTAAAACAAAAATCTGGCTTAAAATCATCAAATACCTGTCTTAGTGCTTTGCTTTCTGGCTGAGAAAGGTCTTGTGCATCTCTGTTTAAATCAACTTCATTCGCATTTAAACGTGTATAATGTTCAGCACCATCGGGATTTAGAATTGGAATAACTAACAAAGTACAAGATTCTAAAATAGCATTAGGGATAGCATTATTAGTCAAAAAGAGATTAAAACAATCAAACAAAGCTTTAGTCGTTGTAGATTCATTACCATGCATCTGAGACCATAACAACACTCTTTTTGGTCCTTTACCAAATTGCACACTATAAATTGGTCTTTTCTCTACAGAATAACCAACCACATTAACTAACGACTCTGGAAATTTTTTAAGACATAATTCAATATCAGAATTGGTAATATATCGTCCAAATAATTCAGATGATTTAACTAAAGTATATAAACTATTAAGATGTTCAATTTTCATTTGAAACAATTAAGTGTTACAAATGTAACTATTTGATTATTTACAATTGTAAACTAATTATTATTTGTTATTTGTTACAATTATAAACACACTTCGTTTAGACAAAACACTACATCTTACAATAGAAGCTGCTTAATTCATGTAATATTTATTCAAAACAATAAAGCGCAATAAATCAACATTTTAAATCTCTTAATCAAAGTTTCACTTTAATTTAAAATAACCAATATTAAAGAAGATGTTGTGTATTAAACCTCTTATGTTTACATTTGTATCTTCGTTATTTTATTTAAACTGTTTACAATGATAAACACTCCTGAATTTACCGCTAGACTCCAAAAAATCCTCGATTTCTACGACGAAACCGCATCTAGTTTTGCAGAAAAAATTGGTGTGCAACGCTCTAGTATTTCACATATTCTATCTGGTAGAAATAAGCCTAGTTTAGATTTTGTTATGAAGATTCTCCACTCCTATCCTGATGTAGAATTATATTGGTTACTAAAAGGCAAAGGAAGTTTTCCTAACACAAAAAAATCTCATCAGGTAGTCACTCCAAAAATTGAATTCCCAAAAAACCCTCCAACACAGAAGCCAAACAAAGAATCTGAAATTGAAAAAATAGTCATCTTCTATAAAGATGGTACTTTTAAAAGCTACAAGCCTTAAATTTAATTTTACTAAGTTATCTTTGCACAAATTAAGAGAATGAAGAACTTTCTTTTCCTAGGCGTATTACTACTGTTAACAAGCTGTTACGAGATTGAACGCAACTGCAATGATTTTAAGACTGGTGAATTTGAATTTGAATACACCATTAATGGTGAAAAAAAAACTGGCCGATTTGTTAGAACAGAAACACACAACATAGATTATTATGAAGGCAAGGTTGATTCTTCTAGTGTGCGTTGGATCAATGATTGTGAATTCATTCTTAAAAAATTGAATCCTACAAGCAATTCTGAAAAAGAAGCTATTCACATGAAAATTTTATCTACAGATGGCACATCTTCATACTCATTTGAATATAAACTAGCCGTAAAGAAACCTAACAGACCATTACGTGTAGAAAAAGGAATTGCTTACAGAATTAATTAGTTACTATGCTTGATTTTTTATTCACCTCTGATGCTATAATGGCGCTATTAACGCTAACCTTTTTAGAGATTATTCTTGGTATAGATAATATTGTTTTTATATCAATAGCAGCAAACAAATTACCCGAGCATCAGAGAAACAAGGCAACCAACATTGGTTTGATTCTTGCCATGGTGCAACGTGTTATTTTACTATTTTTTGTTTCATTCCTCATTGGCTTAAGTGAACCTTTTTACACGTATAAATCAGATTGGTTTAATATAGCATTAAGCTGGCAAGCTATTATTCTCTTTGCAGGTGGCTTATTTCTTATTTACAAAAGTACTTCTGAAATTAGAGAAAAAGTAGAAGACCCAAAACACGATGAAGATGGCATGAAGTCTAAAGTTATAAAATCGCTGTCACAAGCTATAACTCAAATCCTGATTATTGACTTTATTTTCTCTGTAGATTCTATATTAACCGCTGTTGGTATGACCAATGGTCTTCACCCAAACACCAACTACACATTGGTTTTAATGATTATTGCGGTAGTAATATCTATTATTGTTATGATAGGTTTTGCAAATCCTATTCGTAAATTTATAGACCGCAATCCAAGTATGCAGATTTTAGGCTTGGCTTTTTTAATCCTTATTGGTTTCATGTTAATTACTGAAGCTGCTCACCTATCGCACACAGAATTTTTCGGAAAATCGGTTGGAGCTATACCAAAAGGGTATTTATATTTTGCAATTGCATTTTCGCTTTTTGTAGAATTCTTAAACTTTAAAACTGCTAAAAAGAAGTAATATAAAAGCCATAGAACGTTATTTTCAATCCACTTAGCTAAAATTTTGAGCGTTTTTATGCTAAGGAAATCGGTTTTTCTATATTTCGAAAACTTTAATAAGTTTGTTTTCAAGAACCCAAATCTATAAAACTCTCAGTTAATGCTTTTTAACTCGATTGAATATCTTATTTTTCTACCTATAGTCTTCATTTTATATTGGCTACTAAAATCTAATTACAAGAACCAAAATGTACTACTGCTTATAGCGAGTTATGTGTTTTATGGTTGGTGGGATTATAGATTTTTATCTTTAATTGTTTTTAGCTCCTTCTTAGATTATTATGTAGGTCAAAAAATTGAAGCAGAACAAAAAAATAAGAAAAAATGGCTACTGATAAGCCTATGCTCTAACCTTGGGCTATTAGCTGTTTTTAAATACTATAATTTCTTTGCAGACTCTTTTGCTAGTACAATGTCTGCTATAGGTTGGGAAGTTAATGACTTAACACTAAATATTATTTTACCTGTTGGTATTAGCTTCTATACCTTCCAAACACTAAGTTACAGTATAGATATCTACAGAAAAAAAATAAAACCCTGCAAAGATATTGTCGCTTTTTTCACTTTTGTAAGCTTATTTCCTCAACTGGTTGCAGGCCCAATCGAAAGAGCTTCAAACCTAATACCTCAAATAGAAAAAAAACGTTCACTAGATACTATCTTATTAAAAACAGGTGTTTTTCAAATATTCATTGGTTTATTTAGAAAAATAGCAATTGCAGATAATCTTGGTGTATATGTAGATTCTGTATATGCCAATCAAGATATACATAATGGATCCACACTACTTTTAGCAACTATTTTTTATGCATTTCAAATCTATTTTGATTTCTCTGGGTATTCTGATATAGCGATAGGAAGTGCCAAATTATTTGGCTTTAATTTTAATCGAAACTTTAATTTTCCATACTTTTCCAAAACACTAACTGAATTTTGGAGACGATGGCACATGTCTTTATCATTCTGGCTAAGAGACTATTTATATATTTCCTTAGGCGGAAACAGAAAAGGCATTGTTATTACTTATAGAAACCTTATATTGACTATGTTGCTTGGTGGTTTATGGCACGGTAGTTCTTGGAATTTCGTGATTTGGGGTGGTATTCATGGGCTATTTCTAAGCATGGAAAAATACACCTTTTCTACACTTAAAATAAAAACCTTTAATGCTTTTGGATATATATACACGTTTATTGTGGTATTAATCGCCTGGGTCTTTTTTAGAGCAGTAGATTTTGATTCTGCTTGGTCTATAATAAGCAAATGGTTTACCTTGGATTTTGGGTTATTATTTATTGGAGACTCAAATGCCTTTGTTAATGCCCTTTTTTTAATGTCATTAGGTCTTTTAATAGATTTAAAGATTTTTAAATCTAATGTACCTCTTGAAGATTATGGCACTAAGCTTAGCGTCACACACCTTTCAATTATAGCCTCGGTAATTATAATATTACTTTGCTTATTCTATTCAACTGCTGAAAACTTTATTTATTTTCAATTTTAGGTATGAATTCAAAAACACTAAAAAATATCCTAAAAATTATATTACTTACTGTAGTGATAAGTTTTACTATTGATAAAATTGTATTCCTTGGGCTAAATACAATTAGCGATAAAGTAATGACAGGACAATCTATAGGTAAGCTAAACCAGTTTCTTGCAATTAAAGATTCGACTAATTTTTTAGTATTTGGTAATTCTAGAGCTAATCACCATATCGACATGGACTTATTTAGCACCAAGGGCTATAATATGGGAGTAGATGGCACAGGGATAGCCTATAGCAGCACACTTATAAACACACTTAACAAAAATAAACCACAGTTAATCTTAGTACATATAGATACTAAGAATTTTTTTGACAATTCTTATGAAGGATCTGATATTAGAGGATTAAAAACTAAATTTAATAGAAATGAAAATATCACTAAAGCATTAAATAAATCTAAGCAAATATCACCAATACAACACTTTTACTACAGCATTAATTATAACGGAAACGCCATAGGTATCCTAAAAAATTACTTTAAGCCAAGTTATAATTACAAAACTTACAATGGCTACGATCCAATAAAAGTAAGTGAATCTCAAAAATCTATGCGAGATGCCCTATTATTGAAAGACAACTCTGTCAATTGCTTAAATAATTATCAAGTAAACACTATTGCTTTAGAATACCTAAGAACCATAAAATCATACATTGAAAACTCTAAAAATAAGACCTTTATTTTTATCACTTCACCATCATACAATGATCCTTGCGAAGGAGATAATAAAGTTTTAAATGATATAATGAAACAATTAGGCCTTACTTACATAGATTATACGAATCTCTACAAAGAAAACAAGATCAATAACTCTTCTTATTGGAAAGATAAAACTCACCTCTCTGAAAAAGGAGCAAAAGTATTTTCAGAATTTTTACAAAAAGAACTAAAAAATTATTTCAACTAAAATAAAGTTACCTGACCAGAATCATCAACATCTAAATCACCACCATTTCCTTCATTATTACAAGATGAATTTTCGCTAGACTTCTCTGATTCTTCAGTATTTTTATTAACCTCTAAATCTACAGAAACCGTTTCTTCACCCACAACTTCTAGCTCATCTGCATGCACTTCTTCGGGCGCTTCAAACGGCAACGGATTTAATAAATTAATTTGATTTATTTTTTCTTTAGTCAATTGATTTCCAAGAGCATTAATACCTTTTACCGCAATGAATTGTTCAAGATCAACCTCCATGTTAGGTTTACGATCTTTACCTCTCTCTTTTGTGAATTCTACTTCTGCCATTGGCCTCCAATCTGTAGACACAATCTCTAATTGAGAATTAGCATGACTTGATATAAAAGTTTCCTCTTTTCCTTCATGCTCAATTAAAAAACGTTTTACATAATAACGTTCTTTTTCTCCATCATAGTAAATAGCCGAAATAGGTTTTTTAGGCACCCATTTTTCTAAAACTATCATATCACTATCAAAATGAATCGTCAATTCTGGCATAAGCGTTTTTACAATTCCTGATTGTGTAATTACCAGCAAACGATCTTCACCTCTAAATTCACCAATTAATTCACCACGTTCATCAACATTAAGACGTTGTACAGCCTCATCAAACCATATTTTGCGAGGTTTTAATGTAGAAACACCTTTTTCCTTAAGCTCTATACGCTTTATAGAATACTTAGTAACCAGGTTTCCTTTTGAAGACCTTCCTTTGATGAGAATATCTGCAAAATCTAAGTCCCATTTCAATTTCTTAATACTTCCCACTTGTCGCAACATAACTGTAACGACTTCTGCTTCTCCATTTGGATTCGCTGAGAAATACCACATCGAAGAGCTCTTGTTTCCATTAGTTAAATCGTACTCTCTGTCTCTGGTTATACTCGTTACAGCAAAACGCTTAACATAGGAAGGACCTCCTTTACCATCGCGATAAATCATATTATAAATGGTGCGCTTATCTTTTTTCTTAAATACCGCAACATGAATGATATTTTTACCAACAAAGGTTTTAGAATCTACTCTGGTTACCATCATCTTACCGTCTTTGGTAAAAACAATAATATCATCTATATCACTACAATCACATACATATTCATCACGTCTTAGCGATGTTCCTATAAATCCTTCATCTCTATTTACATAAAGTTTAGTGTTTCTTATCACCACTTTTGTAGCATCTACGTCTTCAAAAACTCGTAATTCGGTTTTACGCTCCTTTCCTTCCCCATAATCTTTCTTTAATCTTTCAAAATATGCAACTGCATATTCTATAAGATTTGCTAAATGATGTTTAACCTCAGCGATCTGATCTTCTAAGGCATCAATCTTTTGCTGTGCTTTATCTATATCGAATTTAGAAATACGCTTGATTCTAATTTCGGTTAAACGAACAATATCTTCTTCGGTTACTTTTCGCTTTAAATGCTTAACATGAGGAGCAAGCCCTTTATCTATTGCACTTATAACTCCTTCCCAAGTTTCTTCTTCTTCAATATCGCGATAGATTCTATTCTCTATAAAAATACGCTCAAGCGAAGCAAAATGCCATTGCTCTTCAAACTCTCCGAGTTTAATTTCGAGCTCCTGCTTTAAAAGCTGAACCGTATTATCTGTTGAACGACGCAACATCTCTGAGACACCAACAAAAAATGGTTTGTTATCCTCAATAACACAACCCAATGGAGAAATAGACGTTTCACAATTTGTGAATGCATATAACGCATCAATAGTTTTATCTGGAGATAAACCTGATGGTAAATGAATTAAAATCTCTACTTCAGCCGCTGTATTATCCTCTATGCGCTTGATTTTAATTTTCCCTTTATCATTCGCTTTTAAGATAGAATCTATCAAAGAAGATGTTGTAGTACCAAAAGGAATCTCAGTAATTACAAGTGCATTTTTGTCGCGTTGCGAAATTTTTGCACGTACACGTACCTTTCCACCACGCATGCCATCATTATAATTAGATATATCAGCAATACCAGCAGTTGGAAAATCTGGCAATATTGTAAATCGTTTGCCTTTTAAATGCTTTACGGAAGCATCTATAAGCTCTATAAAATTATGAGGTAATATTTTAGTTGAAAGTCCTACCGCAATACCTTCACCGCCTTGCGCCAAAAGCAGCGGAAACATTACTGGTAAATTAATTGGCTCTTTACGCCTACCATCATAAGAAGCTTGCCATTCCGTTATTTTAGGATTATAAACTACATCTAAAGCGAATTTAGATAAACGCGCTTCAATATAACGAGATGCAGCTGCACGATCTCCTGTAAGTATATTTCCCCAGTTTCCTTGAGTATCTATCAATAAGTCTTTCTGACCTATTTGCACCATAGCATCTGCTATACTTGCATCTCCATGTGGATGATATTGCATGGTATGGCCTACTATATTAGCAACCTTGTTATAACGACCATCATCTAAGTCTTTCATAGAGTGCATAATACGACGCTGCACAGGTTTAAAACCATCTTCAATAGCTGGCACTGCACGTTCTAAGATTACATAAGAGGCATAATCTAAGAACCAGTCTTTATACATTCCGGTAACCTTGGTAATCGTCTCCTGACTACCATTGTCTTCATTTAGCAACTCATCACTTTCTTCTACCATCTATCCTTGTTTTCGCTTTATGTTTTCTTTTAGTGTTTTTTTTAAGGACTGCTTTACATATTTCATCTTCTTTCTTTTAAGAAGTGTAACATTAAAGCATCCTTTTACTTGTTTCCCTTCATAAGTCTTAATCAACACGACTAAAGACTTATAGAGAATGTAATCATTTATTTTATAACCAATAAGTTGGTTTCTAGAAAATTCAATCTTATTTTCTCTGTAATTGATATATTCTGTTAGAATAAGTCCTTTATTGAGTATTACAATTTTAGCACCATCACTATCATATTCAAAATAACCTGCTATAGAATGAAACAACACCAACACAACAAACAAACCCATAAAAATAAAAAATGTACTATCTACAAATTCTAAAGATTTAAATACTGTTGCTAATAGCAAACCAAACACAATGAGTATAAAATAAATAGAAACTACAGTATTTTTAATGTTTCGGTTATCTGTTCTCATATGTTTTCTCTCTATTGTTCATTAATATAAAAACAAAATTTAGTTCCCTAATAAATTTCTTGATTTCTCAATAGCTCTTTTAAAATTATAATATTTATCATACCAAACATCTATTACAAATACACCTTTATACTTATCTTTTAAATTTGTGTAAATTCTAATTTCTGATGGTTTCTTTAAATCACCAAAAAATGCTTTATACCTATAAACTTTTGTGAAAATACTATCTGATAAAACCTGTTGAAAAATCATATCTTCTAGATTACCATTCTTTCCCTTTATAGAATCACATTCTTTTAATTGACGTTCATTAAAGTTAGACTTTAAAGCTCTTAAAACCGTATTGGTTTCATTTACTTTAAACAAAGAATCTTTATGGCATTTCTTATAAGACTGATACGCAAATTGATAGTTGTGTTTTTTTAAACTTAACTCTATATTAGAGGTATCTATATTCTTTAAAGGTGGTGTTTCATTAAAACCAAAAAATTCATCACTCCAAAAACGTTTATTAGCAAGGCTAACATATTTGCCTTTTTCATTAAGCCCAACTCGTATTTCAAAAAGTCGATCAGCTTCACTACGAGCTACTTTAAATCGTAACCATTTTATGTCATTATCAATAAGAACCTCCTTAAAATCAATCGAAACAACCTCACCATAATACTCATCAAATCTTTTAGCAATCTTAACAATATCGGTTTCTTTATATATTTTCTTAAAATAGACAGTTGCTTCTTTACTCGATAATTTAGGTTTAACTTTACTCTTATAAATATCTGTTATAAAATCTTTAGCATTCTCAATGTTATCAATAGACACAGAGTCTGATGCTAACTTTTCATATTGCGAAAACATTACACAAGGAAATAAAATAAATACCAAGACAATAATTAATCGTGTCATATAAAAATTATTCCTCAACAATATCTAATTCTACTTTTAAGTTTTCTATAATAAATTCTTGACGAGAAGGTGTGTTTTTTCCCATATAGAAAGACAACAACTCTTCAATAGACATGTCTTTATCTAACATTACAGGATCTAAACGGATATCATCACCTATAAAATGCTTAAACTCATCTGGAGAAATTTCACCCAAACCTTTAAATCGTGTGATTTCTGGTTTTGGTTTCAGTTTATTAATAGCACTTTTACGTTCTTCATCTGAATAGCAATAAATTGTTTCTTTTTTATTTCTCACTCTAAACAATGGTGTCTGTAAGATATACAAATGCCCTTCTTTAATTACTTCAGGAAAGAATTGCAAAAAGAACGTAATTAACAACAATCTAATATGCATACCATCAACATCAGCATCGGTTGCTATAACAATGTTGTTATATCTTAAATCCTCAATAGATTCTTCAATATTTAAAGCAGCTTGTAATAGATTGAATTCTTCATTTTCATAAACAATCTTTTTACTTAACCCATAAGAATTCAAAGGTTTCCCTTTTAAACTAAAAACGGCTTGTGTATTTACATTTCTGGACTTTGTAATACTACCAGATGCCGAATCACCCTCAGTAATAAACAAAGTGGTATCTAAATAGCCATCCTTTTTTGTATCACCAAAATGAATACGACAATCGCGTAACTTTTTATTGTGAAGATTAGCTTTTTTAGCGCGCTCCTTAGCTAGTTTTCGTATGCCTGAAAGTTCTTTTCTTTCGCGTTCTGCCTGAAGAATCTTGCGTTGTATTTTCTCGGCAGTATCTGGATTTTTATGTAAAAAATTATCTAAAAATCGTTTTACAAAATCATTAATGTAGGTTCTTACCGTTGGTAAATCTCCTCCCATATCTGTTGAACCTAATTTTGTTTTGGTCTGACTCTCAAAAACAGGTTCCATAACTTTAATGGCAATAGCAGCAACTACAGATTTTCTAATATCTGACGCATCATAACTTTTGCCGTAAAATTCTCTTATGGTTTTTACTATAGCTTCTCTAAAAGCCGATAAATGCGTTCCACCTTGTGTAGTGTTTTGTCCATTTACAAAAGAGTGATACTCTTCACTATACTGCGTTTTACTGTGCGTTATTGCCACTTCAATATCATCACCTCTAAGATGAATTATTGGATATAACAAATCAGATTCAGTAATGTTTTCAGATAGTAAATCTTTAAGCCCATTTTCAGAATAGTACTTTTCTCCGTTAAAAACTATAGTTAATCCTGGATTGAGATACACATAGTTTTTCAACATTTTTACAACATACTCGCTTCGGTATTTGTAGTTTTTAAAGATAGATTTATCTGGAATAAAAGACACTTTAGTTCCTTTTCTTCGCGATGTTTCCTCAAGCATTTCTTTATTGGTAAGCGTACCTTGCTCAAATTCTGCCGAAGCCGATTTACTATCTCTAGTAGACTCTACCCTAAAGTAGGTTGATAATGCATTTACCGCTTTTGTACCAACACCATTAAGACCTACAGATTTTTTAAAAGCTTTGGTATCGTACTTTCCACCAGTATTCATTTTAGACACTACATCTACAACTTTACCAAGCGGAATACCACGACCATAATCTCTAACCGTAACACGCTCTCCTTGAATTGAGATTTCAATGGTCTTACCAGCTCCCATAACAAACTCATCAATAGAGTTATCAAGAACTTCCTTAAGAAGAATATATATACCATCATCTGGCGAAGAACCATCACCTAATTTTCCGATATACATACCAGGTCGCATTCGGATATGTTCTTTCCAATCGAGTGAACGTATATTTTCTTCGGTATAGTTAGACTGCTGCGCCATATAAATTAGGACAAAAATTTAGATAGAACGCTAATATACTACTATAGCTTAAAAAAAGAAATACGGTTTTAGTAAATTAATTAACAATAAACTATTGTTATTGTTGAGAACATTAAAACCAACTCATTTCACAACAATTTCGCGTTCTTCTCCAATCATTTT
>NZ_JAOARH010000043.1 GCF_025210595.1 Winogradskyella sp. | reverse complement strand
AAATAGAGTAATAATATTCTTTAACTGGAGTTACAACTATATCAATTTTGATAAGGCTGCTAGGCTAATTATAAGACCGTTTAAAAAGAGCGATTAATCTTCTTTTAGTTTTAAAACACCTATTACAATTAAATATTGAGCTAAAGCATAAGTTACCATTATACTAATATTAGATAAAGGTATTGGTTGGTAAAACTTATTAAGTGCCAAAATGCTATCTGATATCATAAAGAAAATAGCACCTATGAATACCAGTTTGTAACTTAAGCTGTTCACAATATCTTTTCTTAAAAAAGCTGTTGTAGCCATGCTTAAAATTACTATCATATATATAATAACTGGTGTTAACATGTCTCCTAGACCGTCTTTTAATAAGTAGAATAAACCTGAAGCATAGATTAATAATAAGACTAAAAACTCTAGTGCTGACTTGCTTTTGTTTTTATGTTTTAGAAATACTACGATGTACATTATATGTGCTATTAAAAAAGCAACAAGACCAACTGTAAAAAAGTGCGGTGATTGGTTTACAAACATTAATAGAACATCACCTAACAAAGAAAAAATTAAAGCGAGTAGTGTTAGGGTTTTTATACTTTTTTTAAGCGAATGAGATGTTTTAATAAATAAAACAATCAAACTAATTACTATAGCAGGTTTGGCAATGTAATGTGCTGTTTGCAAAGTTTCTGTATTGGCAGTAATCAATTCAAAAAGAACGATTATAAAAAATACAATACTGAATTTTTTTTCGGTGTTGGTTAGCATTTTATTGTTTTTAAGATTCTAAAAAATCAATTCGTCATCAAATTATTACAGTTCAGTAAAATTCAATTGATGTTCATTCAAAAATAGAAGAAGTTTGTACAACAATCAATACTGAGATTAATTCAGTAAAAAAAAGCGAACTTTTATAATCAATCAAAAAATGAATAAGTTAATTACACTAATAGTTTTATGTCTCATTAATATTAACCATGCTCAAACTACAATTTCGGGAAAGGTAATCGATAATAAAAACCAACCCATAGAAGGCGCTAATGTTTATTTAGATGGTACTTATGATGGTGCTACAACAGATGTTGAAGGCAAATTTTTATTTACTACAGAAGAAAAAGGCACTCAAGCATTAGTTGTTTCATTTTTGTCTTACGAAACTAAAACCATTGTAAATGATGTTTCTAAATTTTCAAACCTTAAAATAATACTTAGAGAAGATGTAGAGTCTTTAGATGCTGTAGTATTAAGCGCAGGTACATTTGAAGCTAATGACAATAGTAAAGTATCTGTTTTAAAGCCTTTAGACGTTGTTACAACCGCAAGTGCGCTTGGTGATTTTGTAGGAGCTTTACAGACACTTCCTGGAACGTCTAATGTAGCTGAAGATGGACGTTTGTTTGTTCGTGGTGGAAATGCAGATGAGACGCAAATATTTATAGATGGTATTAGAGTATTTACTCCATATTCACCTACAACTAATAATATTCCAACTCGTGGACGTTATTCACCATTTTTGTTTGATGGTATTACGTTTTCAACTGGTGGTTACTCTTCAGAATTTGGGCAAGCTTTATCTAGTGTTTTATTGTTAAATACTATAGATGAACCAGTGCAAGAAAAAACAGATATAGGTATAATGACTGTAGGTGCAGCACTCGGAAATACACAGAAATGGGAGAAGTCATCATTAAGTTTTAACGCATCTTATATAAATCTGGCACCTTACTTAGCAGTTTTTAAAGATAGAAATGATTGGGAAAATCCATATCAAGGTGCGCAAGGGGAAATGGTGTATAGATATCAACTTAATACTGGTATGTTAAAATTTTATGCGGCTTTTGATACGGCTAAGTTTCAGTTAACCCAAGAAGATATCAATCTAGAAGAAGGTTTAGACTTTAAACTCAATAATAATAACTTTTATGTTAATACATCTTACAAAGGTATTTTAGATAATAATTGGACGCTTAGCACAGGTTTAAGTTATACCTATGCAAAGAATGATATTGGTGCTATGACAAGCGATATTGATAACACTGAAAACTCAGCACATATAAAACTGAAACTAAAAAAACGATTCCATAGCAGATTTAAGCTAAGTTTTGGAGCTGAGCAATTTATTACAGATTTTGATGAAAATTATAAAGAAGGTTCAATAAACGAATCTTATGATTTTGAAAATAATATTACAGCAGGTTTTGCAGAAGCCGATTTAATTTTTTCAAAAAGCTTAGCTTTAAAAATAGGGTTAAGAGCAGATTATAGTTCTATATTTAATACAACAGATATTGCGCCTAGAGCGGCATTAGCTTATAAAACCTCAAAAAACGGACAGGTGTCTTTGGCTTATGGTAACTTTTTTCAAAACCCAAGCAATTCTATTTTAAAATTTAATAAAGATTTAGAAGCCGAAAAAACATCACATTATATATTAAACTATCAGTATGTTAATGATGGAAAGATATTTAGAGCAGAAGCCTACCGAAAAGATTACGATAATTTGGTGAAGTTTGATACAGAATTTGCATCATTTGATAGTGATTACAATTCTAATGGCGACGGTTATGCGCAAGGTGTGGATTTGTTTTGGAGAGATAATACGAGTATTAAAAACTTAGATTATTGGGTGAGTTATTCATATTTAGATACAGAGCGTAATTACAGAAATTATCAAGCAAAAGTACAACCAGGATTTGCTACAAATCATAATTTATCAATAGTAGGCAAGTATTGGGTAGATAGTTGGAAAAGTCAGTTAGGTTTATCTTATGCATATGCTTCCGGTAGACCTTATACAAATCCTAATACCAACGAATTTTTAGGTGAACGTACTAAATCTTTTAATAGCATAAGCTTTAATTGGGCATATTTATTAGATCAGCAAAAGATATTGTATTTCTCAGTAAATAATTTGTTAGGATTTAATAATATTAATGGTTATCAATATGCCAATACAGCAGATATAAATGGTCAATTTAACCGAAGAGCATTACGACCAGCTGCTGACCAATTCTTTTTTGTAGGCTTCTTTTGGACGATTAGCGAAGATGGAAAAGACAATCAATTAGATAACTTGTAAGCTTTTAACACTTGGTCACAAGGCTAACATGATAAATATCATACTTTTTGAGCCAAATGATGCTTAACTTTAATATGTAAAATTAAACGTCATGGAACTCAAAAAGAACCCAAGAGCCAATGTAGGTCGAAACAGCAGTTTGTATTTTGCTGTTGGCTTAAACGTAATGTTACTCCTTACATATTTAGGGTTAGAACATAAGACTTACGAAACCGAAGCGACTAAGATTGATGTCTTAATGTTAACAGAGCAGTTAGAAGAAGAAATTCCTATAACAACTATTAATATTCCG
Source organism: Winogradskyella sp. (assembly GCF_025210595.1). Lineage (GTDB taxonomy): Bacteria > Bacteroidota > Bacteroidia > Flavobacteriales > Flavobacteriaceae > Winogradskyella. The sequence goes on along the minus strand of NZ_JAOARH010000043.1, from coordinate 12,840 downwards.
CCACCACCTCCACCACCAAAACAGGTTGTAACTGAAGCAATAACTGTGGTTGAAGATGTTGAAGAAATAGAAGAAACCTTTGTAGAAAGTACAGAAATAGGTCAAGATGATGAGATTGAAGAGCGAGTGGTAAGTGTAGAGGATGTAGAAGTAGAAGAAGTAGAAGAAGATGTAGAAGTACCTTTTGCAGTAATAGAACGTGTGCCTCAATTTCCAGGATGTAAAGGTAATAATGCAGAATTAAAAGCATGTTTCCAAGCAAAAATGCAAGAACACCTGCAAAAGCATTTTAGATATCCTGAAGCAGCAGCAGAGCTCAATATACAAGGTAGAGTGTTTGTTTTCTTCTTAATAGATAAACATGGTAAAGTATCAAAAATACAAACTCGTGGACCTGATAAATTATTAGAAACTGAAGCTAATCGTATTATTAGCTTATTACCTAAAATGGAACCAGGTAAGCAAAGAAACAAGCCAGTTGGTGTTCCTTACAGTATACCAATAAACTTTAAGTTACAGATGAACTAAACTAGAATGATTGGTTTAGATAATTTTTTTTGATTGATTGTAGAACCTCTTTTTTAAGAGGTTCTGTTTTTTTATAGGTTGTTATAAAAGCCTTTGTTTTGTAGGTATAGGGTTGTCACACAATGCTTTTGCCTTCTTAAGTATCAAAATAGCTTTTATATTCTTAAAATTCGAAAAAACTAATAGTTTGTGAATTTATAAAAAAGGGTTTTTAAGGGTGTACCAGTTACATAGCTCACCATCAAATTTAAAAGTGCCAGAAGGTATTAAACCTATTTTTTTAAGAATAACATTAGAAACTGTGTGATTAGCTTCAGCAGCACCACTGATCTCTTTTAGTTTTAATTCTTTAAAACCATGGTCTAAGGAAGCAATCGCAGATTCTGTAGCATAGCCATTTCCCCAATGTTTTTCTTTAAAACGATAGCCAATGTCGTAATAGTTAAATTCTTTACGAACAACACATTCGTATTTAAGTCCAGACCAACCTAAAAATTCATTAGTGTCTTTTTTTATAACAGCTAATCTTCCGAGGTTGAATTCTTCGTATTGCTGAAGAATATTTTTAATTATGGCTTTAGATTGCTCAATGGATGTTACAGGGTTTTTACCTAAGAACTCATGAACTTTAGGGTTAGAGTCTAATTCAAAAAAATCTTGAGCATCATCTATAGTAACTGGTCTAAGAATAAGGCGCTTGGTTTCAATGTGAATGTTCATTTCCACTTAATATTACAACCCATACTAGGTTTTTGGTTTATATTAATAGTTTCGTTGTTTAAAAGCGCGTCCATAGCAGCTCTTAAATCTTTTCCAGTAACAGGAATATCATTTCCAGGTCTAGAGTTGTCTAATTGACCAGCATAAACGAGCTTTAATTCGTCGTTAAATAAAAAGAAATCTGGTGTGCATGCAGCATCATAAGCTTTGGCGATATCTTGGGTTTCGTCATATAAATACGGAAAAGGATAGTGGTTGTCTTTAGCATGTTGCTTCATTTTATCAGGTCCATCTTGCGGGTAATTAACCACATCATTGCTAGAAATAGCAATACAATTTATACCTTTTTCTTTGTAATCATTTGCTAATTGAACTAATTGCGCGTTAACATGAATTACATAAGGGCAGTGATTACAGATAAACATTACTAATGTAGCTGTATGTCCTTTTAAATCATTGAGCGATTTTATTTGGTCGTCTTTAGTGTCAATTAAACTAAAATCTGGTGCTGTTGTGCCCAAAGGCAACATGTTTGACGGTGTTAGTGCCATTATATTTTTTGTTATTTTTATATTACGTTTAGTTTGTTAAGGCGTAAAGCGAAAATCTAATCTGATTTTATTTTACGATTTTACAAGTCCAATCTAACATTTTGGTTAAAATTAATAAAGATTCTCACTTTGGTGAGAAATGAGTATGAATAATATAATAACATTTGAAGATTTTACAAAAGTAGATTTGCGTGTAGGAACCATTATAGAGGTTAATGATTTTCCTAATGCCAGAAAACCAGCTTACCAACTTACTATAGATTTTGGTGACTTAGGTGTTAAAAAGTCTTCAGCTCAAATTACTACTTTGTATACAAAAGAGGATCTAATAAAAAGGCAAATTGTGGCAGTAGTTAATTTTCCGAAAAAACAAATTGCTAATTTTATGAGTGAATGTTTGGTAATGGGAGCTGTAAAAGCCAGTGACGTGTTTTTATTACATCCTGAAGCTAATGTTGAAAATGGCTCACAGGTGTCTTAATTTTATGGGATTGTTTAACTGTTGAGGTGTGTGTTTGTTTAGTTGATTATTTAGTTTATCTAACATCTAACCATTACATCTCGTCTCTAAAGAAAATAGCATTCATTAATAATTTATTAGTGCCATACCAAAAAGCTCTAAAGTTGGTGTTGTCTGTAAAGGCTATAACTTTACCACGATTAATTCGGCCAATTTTTAGCGGTATAGATAAACTAAGGCTGTCTAGGTTTTCTTCAGATATGTAACCACTCAATAAAGGGTTTTTAGTATACTGAATTGGGTTGTCATAGCTATTTTTATTGGGCTTAATAAACAGTGTTGAGTTTCTAAATAGGGCTAATTTATCATTTTTATATCCAAAATTAATAGGGTGAGAACGGTCTAGTTTGGTTTCGAAAATAGCACCACCAATATATTGCGCACCTTTAAAGTTACTGCGTTGTTCATAGCTAATATTTTTAGCTTTTATTGAATTTTTTTTCTTGAAATTAATTTTCATTATTTCGTTAGAATTTAACCATTTTAAGGTGTTTTTATAAGCAATTAAGGTGCCACCTTCGTTAATCCACTTTTTTAGTTTTTTAGAATTTCCTTTATTTAAAGCAGGTGTAGAATTCACCATAATAATGGTGTTATATCTGTTTAAATCTGCTCTGCTAAAATTTTTTGTGTCGAGTTTAGTAGTAATAATATCATAGCGTGTGTCTAATAAATGCCAAATTTCACCAGCATCGTAAGGGTTGATGCCACTACCAACTACTAAAGCAATTTTTGGGAGCTCTATTGTTCTAAAGTTATTACTTCCTAAGTCAATACCCTCATTTAATCCTGTTGAGACTCCTTCTATGGTAATATAGCTTTCTTGTGCTGCATCGTTTAAGAACGAATAAATTTCAGAAACAGGTAGATTTTGGTTTTTAGCAGGAATCATAATTGTGCCATAATCATAAGACTTACCATTGGTTTTAAAATTCTTTAAGCTCACCTTTGCACGTATGCCTTTTTTTAAAATTTTATTCAAGAGTTTAGGTGCGTAGTATTCATTCCATGCAAAAAGATAAGCATAATCACTTTTTGAAGATACACCACCTTTTTGATGCTCTAAATTTGTGACTTCATCGCCAGATTTTGCAGTGGTAGTTTCAGTATAGTCTAAGTTGAATGCAAGAGGAAATGTCCACGCAGAAATATCATAAAACAAACTGTCTTGAAACGTGGTGCGTTTTTCAAACATAGCATTAATTAATCGTGTGTTTTTTTGATTTTTTGGAACAATGTAACTATACCCTTTTTTGTAATTATCACCATCTAATGTAAAATTTGATTTAACGTTATAAAATTTAATTCTATGACGCTTTAATATTTCGGCCAAATGATAGGTTTTTGCAGCATCTTTTTCATCGCCAAAAACAATAGCTTTATTACCTTCTTTAGTTGCTTCTTTACGTGCATTTATATAGAAGCTTTGTTGGTATTTTAAAATCTCTTTTCGCATATTAAATGCAGCTTCTAAAGTAGATAACGCGGCTGTAAATTGATTTCTTATAGTAAAAGGAAAAGTGAGTAAGCCATTGTCACTTTCTTGTATGTGTCCTCGGGAACTAGCTTGTTCAAACAAAATTCCGATGCTTCCATTAACATCAGGAAATGTAGAGCCTTTTCCGTAGTAGAAATCATCATAGCTTTCTTCAGAATAGTACAATGATCCAATTTTATCAAACGCTTTTGCATGATATTCAGCAATCTCTTTTGTTAATGCCTGATTTAATTTAGGTGTTAATGGATGTGTACGAGAAGGAATGCCAGGTTGAAAGAAAAAGGTAGAGTTTGTACCCATTTCATGATGATCGGTTAAGATGTTTGGTAACCATTTATGGAAGGTCTCAATTCTAACTCTAGATTCTGGTAACTGTACAGGTAACCAGTCTCTATTCATATCAAACCAATAGTGGTTGGTACGTCCACCAGGCCAAACTTCACTGTATTCTCTGTCGTTTGGATCTGGATTAAGATTCATGCTTTTATTAGTGTTTGCCCAATACGCAAAACGTTGTAAACCATCAGGATTAAGTGAAGGATCGAATAAAATGATGGTATTGTTTAGTAATTTTTCGATTTTAGGACCTTGAGCAGCCGCTAAATAATAAGCTGCAATTAAGGCAGCGTTAGAGCCACTTGGTTCATTACCATGTATTGAAAAGCCTTGGTAAACTACAATAGGTCTATTGTCTGCATTAATAGTGTTGCTATCTGTAGCCTTAATGTGTATAGATTGTATCTCGTCTATGTTGGTGTGGTTGGTTGGTGACGTAATTGTAAGCAACAGCAGTGGCCTATCTTCAAAAGTTTTTCCTCGGTCTTCAACGATTATTCGATCTGAAGCATTCGCTAAAGCATACATATAATGCACGAGTTTATCGTGTGTAATATGCCATTGACCTACTTCGTGTCCAATAACACTCTGTGGTGTTGGTATGCTTGGATTGTATTGTACATCATTAGGTAAGTAATACGAAAGGTTTGTATTAGATTGAGAAAATAGTGTAGTGGTTGCTAAAATGAACAATATAACAATGCGTTGCATAAGGTATTAAAACATGGTTAAAGTCTAAAAATAAAAAAACCGTTACATTTTGTAACGGTATCTTTTTAATTTAAATAGAATTAGTTTTTAAATATCATCAAAATTGATGTCAGTAAAACTACCTGTTCCTTGGTTGTCGTTAGATGTTTTTGCTTCATGTGTTACAAATTCATCTTCGCGTTTAAAATCTCTTTGGTGTCTTTCGCTAATAACCTCTTCACCTTTTTCACTTATAATGTAATCAGTCATTTCAGCTAAAATTTCTCTAAACTCAGAAAAATCTTCTTTGTATAAATAAATTTTATGCTTTTTGTAATGGAAAGATCCATCATCGTTAGTAAATTTCTTACTTTCTGTAATGGTTAGGTAGTAATCACCTGCTTTAGTAGCTCTAACATCAAAGAAATAGGTTCTTCTTCCGGCACGAAGTACTTTAGAATATATTTCTTCTTTATCCATCATTTCATAATCGCTCATAAATCGATTTTTTTAAATTTCCTCTCAAAAATCTAAAAAAAAAGTTAACTAACAAACAAATTATTGTATTTCTTTTTCTGAGAGTTGTTTTGTGTAAAGCTCCTTATAATAGCCGTCAATATTTATAAGATGATTGTGTTTTCCTATTTGTGTTATTCTGCCATCTTCCAAGACAATAATCTGATCTGCATTTTTTGCAGAAGATACACGATGGCTAACTATAATCGTTGTTTTGCCTTTAGTTAGCTTAACAAGATTTTTAAGGATTTTTTCTTCAGTTTCTGTGTCTACAGCAGATAAGCAATCGTCAAATAATAAAATATCTGGCTTTTTTATAATAGCTCTTGCAATGGAAACACGCTGTTTTTGTCCGCCAGATAATGTGATACCACGTTCTCCTAAAATGGTATCGTAACCTTTATTGAATTTAATAATGTTTTTGTGGACTTTAGCGTTTTTAGCAGCTTCGATAACTTCTTCTTCAGTGGCATCTTCTTTACCAAACATAATATTGTTTTTAATACTATCTGAAAATAAGAAAGCATCTTGAGGTACATAACCAATGCTATTTCTTAAGCTATAAAGGTTTAAATCTGAAATGGTTTTTCCATCAATTAAAATATCTCCATTTTCTATATCGTATAAGCGACCAATTAGATCTAAAATAGTAGATTTTCCAGAACCTGTTTTTCCTAAAATAGCAAGTGTTTCACCAGATTTTAGAGTAAAGGAAATGTCTTTTAAAGCTTTTATATTTGTGTCTGGATATACGAAGGATACATTTTTATATTCTATATCTCCTTTAATAGGGGTGAGCTGGTCTGTTTTATTCTGAATTTCGGGTTCGGTCTTTAAAAATTCATTGATACGTTCTTGTGAGGCTTCAGCTTGTTGTACTAAAGAAGTTACCCAACCAACTGTAGCTACTGGCCAAGTAAGCATGTTTACGTAAATAATAAATTCAGCTATAGTACCAATATTTTCAATTTCACCATTAATATATTGCATTCCTCCAACATAAATAACGATGAGGTTACTAGCACCAATCAGTAATATCATTAGTGGAAAGAAAAGCGCTTGCACTTTGGTTAAGTTAATTTGCTTTTGTCTGTTTTCGGCAGAAAGTTCTTCAAACTCAGTATTTGTTTTGGCTTCTATACCATATGATTTAATCACCGAAATACCGCTAAATGTTTCTTGAGAATATGTAGAAAGGGTAGATAATGATTGTTGCACTATTGTACTTCTTTTATTAATAAGACTGCTCAATTTATAAATTGAAAACGACAGAATAGGTAAAGGCATTAATGTGTACATCGTAAGCTTTGGTGCTGTATTTACCATATAAATAATGGCTACTGTGAATAATGTAATGGTGTTAATGGTGTACATTAAAGCTGGCCCAACGTACATACGTACTTTTCCAACATCTTCACTAATACGATTCATTAAGTCTCCTGTTCTGTTAGATTTATAGAAGTTTAATGATAGTACTTGGTAGTGTTTATAGATTTCATTTTTTAAATCGAACTCTATAAATCGCGATACATTAATTATGGTTTGTCGCATTAAAAATGTAAATAAACCAGCAATAACAGCAGCACCAACAATGTATAATATGTTAATTGTTAATTCACTTGTAAAAATGTCATCAGTTATTTTTCCGTCTAAGCGTTTAGAAATTATATTAATAGAATCACCTACCAATCTAGGAGTGAATAACACAAATACCTTAGATATTACAGTAATAATAATACCTATAATTAAACGATATCTGTATTTATAAAAGTATTTATTTAAATGTTTTAGTGCTTTCATAGTATGTTTGATCAGTCAAAAATATTGTGATAATCTTATTTTGACGTTAATATTTTGCTAATCCTCCAATTATAATATATTTTTGCAATCTGTTTTTAGATAATCTATAAGCAGCCTTAAATCTTTTACAAGAATGACTTCAGAAATAATAAGTTCAAAAGAACTTTCAAAAGTAGATCCAGTATTTGGTCAAAACTCATTTGACAATCATGAACAAATCGTTTTTTGCAACGACAAAGATACTGGTTTAAAAGCTATAATTGGTATACACAATACAGTTTTAGGTCCTGCTTTAGGTGGTACCAGAATGTGGAACTATAATAATGAATGGGAAGCTCTTAATGATGTATTACGTCTATCTCGTGGTATGACTTTTAAATCTGCAATAACAGGTTTAAACTTAGGAGGAGGAAAAGCCGTTATTATTGGTGATGCAAAAACACAAAAAACACCAGAATTAATGAAACGTTTTGGTGAATTTGTTCACTCATTAAGCGGTAAATACATCACGGCTGAAGATGTAGGAATGGCTACAGAAGATATGGATACTGTAAGAGAAGTTACGCCTTATGTAACAGGGATTTCTGAAAGTAAAGGAGGAGCAGGTAATCCATCTCCAATTACAGCTTATGGTGTTTTTATGGGTATGAAAGCAGCAGCTAAGTTTAAATATGGCTCTGAAATTTTAGAAGATAAAAACGTTTTTGTACAAGGTATAGGTAATGTTGGTGAAGCATTAGTAGAACATTTAGTAAATGAAGGTGCTAATGTAACTATTGCAGATATTAGCCCAGAACGCTTAGAAGAAGTACGTTCTAAATACGGTGCTACAATTTATAATGGTAATGATATTTATAGTGAAGCTATGGATATTTATGCGCCTTGTGCTTTAGGAGCTACAATAAACGATGATACCATTTATAAATTAAAAGCAGATATCGTTGCTGGTGCTGCTAATAACCAATTGGCAGAAGAAAATAAGCATGGCAGAATCTTACAAGAGAGAGGTATTGTTTATGCACCAGATTTTTTAATTAATGCAGGTGGTATTATTAATGTATATGCTGAGTTAGAAAACTATGGTAGACAAGAAATAATGCGTAAAACTGAAAATATTTACAATACAACATTAGAGATTTTAGACAATGCTAAAGCTAATGCTGTAACTACGCATACAGCTGCTTTAAATATTGCGGAACAACGTATTGAAACTCGAAAAAGAGAAAATTCTAAATAATTTTTTTCAGAATTAAATAATAGTATTTTTGCAAGGTGAATCTACAGAGATTCACCTTTTTTTAATAACCATATAATACGGTTATATATACATGCTTAACAGAAGACATATAAGAATAAAAGTAATGCAATCGTTGTATGCTTTTAAAGGCCATGAGAGTGACGATTTGGCAAAAGACGAAAGGTTTTTAATGCACAGTTTAGACAGCATGTTAGATCTGTATCTTTCTATTTTAGCTTTGCTCACAGAACTACACAAAAAGAGTAAAGACTATAATGAAAAGCTTCAGAAAAAGCTTTTAGGTTCAGACTCTGATAGAAATCCAAACACCAAATTTCAGGATAATTTGTTGTTAAGCATTATTAGTGATAATAAAATGTTGCAAGATATTATTGCTAAGCGCAAGTTGAATTTTTGGGATCTCGATTTTGAGTATGTGGATATCCTTTTTAAGGCCATTAAAAATAGTGAGCTTTATGAAGATTACATAAACGATACAGAAGAAGCTAATCTTAAAAGAGATAAACAATTTATTATAGATGTTTACACAGAAATAATAGCACCAAACGATAAGTTATTCGATTATTTTGAAGATAAAAAACTAACTTGGGTTGATGATTTTCCTGTAGTGAATACAGTATTATTGAAAGTTTTAAGGAAAGTAAAACTAACATCTTCAGACACTAAATTGTTGCCAGATTTATATAAGGACGAAGACGATAAAGAATTTGCTAAAGACTTATTCAAGAAAACGGTATTAAACAACTCTAAGTTTGTTGAAGAAATCTCAAAAAGAACCACGAATTGGGATAGTGAACGTTTAGCAAGTTTAGATGGTTTATTATTAAAGATGGCTTTGTGTGAGTTTCAAAAGTTTCCATCAATTCCTCATAAAGTTACAATCAATGAATATTTAGAAATTGCTAAAGAATATTCAACTCCAAAAAGTAGCTTGTTTATTAACGGAATACTAGATAAAATCGTAAAAGAATATCAATCAAAAGATTTGTTTCCTAAGGCAGGAAGAGGGCTTATGTAAGCCTGTTTTGTAGTGTGTTTCTTTGTTGAACGTGTTAAGAGCTAATTAAAAAGTTTTAATTGCTGGGAATAATTATTACCTTTGGCAACCTAAAAAATTAAAAATATTAATTTAATAGATAAGTAATGAAAAAGATAATCTTAGGACTTAGCGCATTATGTATGATAGCTTTTACATCTTGTAAAGATGATGCAGCTAGTAAAGTTAATTCAGAAAAAGTAGCAGTTGCTGCAGAGAGAGACGCTAATGCAGGTAACTTTCCTGTAATGAAATTAGATAAAGAAGTACATGATTTTGGTACAATTGTAAACGGAACTCCAGTAGAAACTATATTTAAGTATACTAACACTGGTAATTCTATGCTTGTAGTAAGTAACATTAAGAGTACTTGTGGTTGTACAGTACCTTCTAACTATACAAAAGAAGTTGCACCAGGAGAAACAGGTCAGTTTACTGTAAAGTTTAATGGTAAAGGAAATGGTAAAGTTTCTAAATCATTAACAATGACTGCTAATACTGAGAAGGGAACTCAAATTGTAAAAATTACAGCAATGGTAGAAAAAGATCCTAATGCGCCTGCGAAACTTACCCCAGTTAAAACGGCAAACCCATTAGCTACTAAAAAAACGTCAACTAAACCAGGTCACGAAGGTCATAACCACGACTAAGAATTAATATGGAAGGAATAGGTTCATTTTTACCGTTTATAGCCATTTTTGCTGTGATGTATTTTTTTATGATTGCACCACAAATGAAACGCGCTAAACAAGAGAAGAAATTTGCAAGCGAATTAAAGCGAGGAGACCGTGTTATAACAAAAAGTGGGATGCATGGCAAAATTGTAGAATTAAACGACAAAGACAGTAGTTGTGTTATTGAAACATTAGCTGGAAAAATAAAATTTGATCGTTCTGCAATCTCAATGGAAATGAGCAAAAAACTTAACGCACCAGTTAAGGCAAAATAAATCTTCCAATAAAAAATATTTAATACTAAAAAAGCTTCTCAAACGAGAAGCTTTTTTAGTTACTGAAAATTTATACTAAAGCATTAACAGTTTTTGTACTTATCATTTAAGCCAATACCATTTAAAATCATTGGAGTAATTTTTTCAATTCGAGAATGTCTTGTAGCTTCTTTTTTTGCGCTACTAATATGTTCACAGTATTCACGCTGTTTTCCTGGTGTTAATGCTAAAAAAGCAGTATTTAATTCTGAATTAATTTTAAAAAAAGCTTTTAATTCTGGTGGAATATCAACAGATTTGTTTTTACGTTCTGGTTTTATTTCTTTTCCTAAGCGTTGATTTTCTATAGCCTCTTTTACATAACTCAAAACAGCAGACTTGTTAATGTCATTAATAGATTCAAAACGCATTTGGCGTAGCGCTTTTGTTTTTCCTTCTTGAGCATTAATTAATAAACTGTGTTTGTCCTTTAAAAATACTCCTTGAAAAAACCAAATTCCAAAATGGTTTTTAAATGCTCCTAAACCTACTACGTTTTTACCATTAAGTGTATAAGTTGGTGCACTCCATTTTATAGTTTCCTCTAATTCTGTAGAATTAATAATACTCCTTAGAATTGTCAGTTCTTCAGCAAAGTGAGAATTTTGTTCTATATATTCTTCAACCGATGATGCTTTTTTCATTTTTAGTGTTTTTTAAGGTTTAAGAGATAAGTATCTAAATTTAGTAAACTAATACTAACAACAGAAACTATAATTTAAAATTTTCTGAATAAGAATTTAGAATTTAAACGATGTAGATATTATTTAATTAGGTTGTCGTTATTTATCTGCGTTTCATCGATTTTTTTGAAAATCATTTTTTTTTAACATTTTTTTTTAACTAAATTTCAAAGAAATAATTTTCAAAATAGCGATTGATTAATAGCATAATTATCGCTCAAATCCTACCTTATTTACCTATCAGTTTTTTACTGAATATGTTTTAATTATTCAGTTGAAATCTGTTATAACCTCTTTTGTTGTGATAGTTTATATAAATTACTAACACCAACAATTTATGACTGAAAAACCAACTTTTCGAACCCCAATTATTAGATTTATTTTATTAGCCGCCTTTGTCTGTTTTAGCTGGCAAAGTAATGCACAATGTACAACTGCTGGATCTGGTCAGTGGCCCAGTTCACAGGTAGATGTAGATAATTCAGGTGCAGTACAACAATATAATACCAACCTTTGGACAGATGAGTTTTCAGATGTAACAGGTTATAATATTGGTGATGAGTATGTAATTACACTTACGCTTAATTCTGATGGTACACCCAAATATATTACACTTGTAGATAGTGGAGGTGCAGTAGTAGCAAATGGTCTATCACCATTAACTTTTATAGCTACAGATGTTGATTTAGATATTTACCGCCATGACGACGATGGATCTGGAGGTTGCACAGGTGTAAATCAGGGTCATACAGGGACTATACAAAATTTAAGTAATGCATGTACGACAGGGCCAGTTATAGACAGTGCCACAGTAGTAGACAGTTGTAACCCAGATGGAACAGGCATGTTTAGTATAGAGGTTGTTGTATCTGATGTAGGTGATGCAGGTACAGTCATTAATGATGGAACAACGGATTCCCCAGTAGTAGTTGGAACAATGACATTTGGTCCATTTAACAGTGGTGATTCCGTAACTTTAACTATAGATGCTTTAGATGATTCTTGTGATTCAAGTTTAGGGGACTTTACTTTTTCTTGTCCGTTACCTGCACCTGAAAATGATGAATGTTTAGATGCTATAACAGTGTCTTGTGGAGGTCAATATATAGGTGATACATCAAGTGCAAATCCAGAAGTTGACGATCCAGGAACTTGTGGTACATCAGCAGGTACAGCTGGAGCAGTTTGGTATACTTATACAGGATCTAATTCTAATGATGGAAGTGCAGCAGTAGGTAGTTTAGGTGATGAAGTAACATTAGACTTAAGCTTGTCAACATTTGATACAAAGATTAGATTATTTACAGGTGTATGTGGCGATTTAACTTGTGTAGATGGAGATGATGATGGTGGAGCAGGGACTACATCGTTATTAACATTTAACGCAATAGTAGGTACAGAATATTATATTTTAGTTCATGGATTTTCAGCTAATGCAGGTGTGTACACATTAGATGTGTCTTGTACACCACCTCCAATGTGTTCTGCACCAGTTATAGATAGTGCCACAGTGGTAGACAGTTGTAATCCAGATGGTACAGGACTGTTTAGTGTAGATGTTGTTGTTTCTGATGTAGGAGATGCAGGTACAGTAATCAGTGATGGCACTAATACATATCCAGTAGTTGCAGGAACTGTAACCGTAGGGCCTTATAATAGTGGTGATTCCGTAACGTTGACAATTGATGCAACGGATGATGCCTGTGATTCAAGTTT
>NZ_JAOARH010000042.1 GCF_025210595.1 Winogradskyella sp. | reverse complement strand
AGTAGTTTGTTAGTGTTATAAGATTTTCTAACTACAAAATAACGGAAGAACCCTTCTTTTTTTGGTGCATGCCATGGATCTAAACCTGTATTATGGCAATAGATTCTTATGTTTTTTAAGTTATCTTCAACAGCTTTATCAAATAAACCAGAATCGCTGTTAAGATTATCTCCACACCACCAAAGTCCACGCCTTTTAAAACCTAAGGTAAACTCATCTATATCTGTTTTTTGCTCTCTGTCGTAACCTATGGCAGAAAAACCGTATTCCATTTTATTACGATAATGGAATGTATTGGGTGAGCTTACAAATTCATCGAATTTGGTTTCAATATCAGCAACTTTACCAATGCGTTTAAAAAGTTCTAAAGTACTTTGCTTTTTATAAAGATGTTGTTTCGCTATAGGTAGTTGTATATAAGGTGCACCAGGAATATCTTGATAAGGCATTTTTACTTCATCATCAGATGGTTTTAAAACATCGAGTAATTTACATTCAGCATATTTTTTGCTCGATTTTTTTACCTGAGCTTTAACTAGTTGTCCTGGTAAAGTGTTTGGAACAAAAACTACAAACTCACCATGTTCATTTCTAATACGACCAATACCTTTACCTCCAAAGGCATAATCTTCTATTAAGATGTCTATAATTTGTCCTCTTTTTACAAATTTGTTGCGTTCTCGTCTTGGCATGCTGCAAAAATAGGATTTCCGACGGGATTGAGAAATAAAATACCCAAGAAGACCATTGGTTTTTAATGTCTTTAAAACAAAAAACCTCCATGATATTTCATGAAGGCTTTTGCGTAACAATAAAATGTTACTCCCTAGAATAATAGTGATTTAATGCTTTATAATTTGTAGTGATTAATCTGCGGTTTTTTTCCGAGTTATATCAATTCATTTTTTAATAAAACTAGAGAATACCTCTTAATCTCTATCTATAGCTTCAATTTGTATTTGTTTATTAATTACAACAAATAAAATTTTAGGCTTAAAAAACAAAATTATCTCAAATGCATGCATAAAAAAATACCCTCCAGAGGGTATTTTGGTTATATAGTGGCTTAAATTTTATGGTTTATTTTAGTAAATCTAAAGCCATAGCAAATTTTATAAGATCTGCTAGGTTAGAAGTGTCTAACTTTTTATTAATGTTTTTGCGATGCGAATGCACAGTATGTTTGGAAATGTAAAGAGCATCAGATATATCATTATTAGATTTGCCATTAGCCAACAATCTTAAGACCTTTTTTTCTTGTTTGGTTAATGATTGAAATTGTTGCCAAATTTGTTCGGTTTTATGAATTGGTTCAATTATATCGGCATAAATTTTTCCTAAAAAACCTTCCTCATGCATAAAAGTACTGATGTTAAAGAATTTTTTATCATCAATTATTAATTTATTAGAAAGTACATGCTCAAAATTATTATTAATCTTTAGTTTTTGTGGATTTACGCAAATACTGTCAAAATCATTATAGTTATTAAAATGGTTTATTTTTTTCAATGAAGCTTTAAGAAATATGGGGCAAGATATTTTAGGTAGATACGATGCACCTTTTTCCACTAAAGTCTCTAGCTCATAACTCTTTGTATATACTTTATGATTAGCATAAAAATGATCTAAATTGTTTCTGCTATTAATATGTATTGCATTAGGTAAATAGTCGCTAATTTGATAAAAAAGATTTTCGTCTTTTAAATATAGATTACGCATTTTGTATGCAAAATGCTGAGCATGAATAATTGATTCTTTTTGAGTGAGAGAGCTAAACTTCATTATTAAAGTTTATAATATATCTAAAGCCATAGCAAATTTTATAAGGTCTGCTAGGTTAGAGGTGTCTAACTTTTTATTAATGTTTTTGCGATGCGAATGTACTGTATATTTAGAAATATAAAGTGCATCAGAAATATCGTTATTAGATTTACCATTAGCTAACAATCTTAGAACCTTTTTTTCTTGCTTGGTTAACGATTGAAATTGTTGCCATATTTCTTTATTTCTATGAACGGGTTTTAGAATATTTTGGTAAAGTTTACCTAAAACACCCATTTCATCAGCAAAGTTAAAGAGGTTAAAAAATTTATTATCGTTTAAAATAATTTTGTTAGAGAAAATATAAGTCATTTCCTTGTTAACACTAACTTGCTGAGGGTTAAAACAAATAGCGTCAGAGTCATTGAATTGATTATATCGTTTTACTCTGTCTAACGAAGCTTTTAATAAATAAGGGCAAGAAATCTCAGTGAGGTATTTTGCACCAACATTATACAATATTTCCATCTCATAACCTTTATTCAACATTTTATTATTGGCATAATAATAATCTAGATTATGACGATTATTTATATGTACAGCATTAGGGAGATAATCACAAATGTCATAAAACATAGCTTCATTTTCAAAATAGAGCGAGCGCAGTCTAAATGTAAAATGCTGACTGTCTATAATAAAATCTTTTTCTGTTGCTGATTTTAATCTCAAAATTTAGAAATTGGTTTTAGCTATGTTTTGTATAATTTGTACAAATAATTCTGGTTGTTCTAAACTTGGGTAATGTCCGCATTGGTTAATTTCAACTATTTCGCAAGTGGTCTTACATTCTTGTTGTAATTGTGCAAGATAATTTGGATTTACCGTTGGATCTTGCATTCCTTTTAAAATATATTTTTTTATTGGTAAGGTTTTAAAAATCGTATATTCATCACTAAGCTTGTTTCCCATAATATCAGCAGCTATTAAAGCTCTAATTTTAGGGTTACAACTATTAAAATCTTTTACTATGGCTTCAGCATTAGTTTTATTATAAACTGCAACATTAGCAGCTTCCTTAATTGCAGTGCCACTAGGGTTTTCTTGTAAAAACGTGTTTAAGGCTTCCATAGGAATAAAAGCTTCTTCAAAATTAATAGGAGATTTAACAGGAGGTGTTCCCATAATAACCAAACCTTTTAGTTGATTTATACTTGGTGCAATTTCTACAGCGAGATGTCCTCCTAAAGAATTTCCTATAAGTATTATAGAATCCTCTAAAGCATTTATAAATTGTATAAGTTCAGATTTATAGAAATCATACAAATTTTCAGTAGGCAATTCGGTAGTAGCGGCATTATTATGTCCTGGTAAATCTACAGCAATAACTCTATGCTCTATATCAGCATTTAGAAGAGAATTAAAAACATTTAAAGACGAAGAATTACCGTGTATGCAAACAATAGTTCCTTTTTGAGTCGAAAAATTTTCTTTAAAGATCAATTGGGTTGTTTTAGTTGGTTGGTTTGCAGTGAAATTTATGTATTTTAATTCAATTTTTTAACATTTTAAAGCTTTTTTTATTTGTAAGATTCAGCACACAGAGAAAGCTATGATAAAACATTAAGGGCTTAAATAAATTGAAGTAATAGTTTTAAAAGGCAAGTAATATTTATTAATTTGCGCACTTCTAGGGATGATTTCTCTCCCACGCTGCTTTTTCAGGGCTTCACCATAACTTCAAAAAATGGTACGCTAAGTCTTTGAAGGAATAAAGGTAGAGTAGGAACTCGCTAAGCGAGATTTTCAAAATCATAATTCTCAGCTTAGTTTTTGTTTAATTTTTTAAAGATTTTTAAAAATGGCTGTTTTAGAACACATTACATCGCAAGAAGCGATGGCACTAGAAAACAAGTATGGAGCGCAAAACTATCATCCCTTGCCAGTAGTATTGAGTAAAGGTGAAGGGGTTTTTGTTTGGGATGTTGAAGGTAAGAAGTATTACGATTTTTTATCGGCTTATTCGTCTTTAAATCAAGGGCATTGTCACCCGAAAATTGTGAATGCTATGACAGAGCAGGCACAACGTTTAACATTAACATCGCGAGCGTTTTATAACGATATGTTAGGGCGTTACGAAAAGTATGCTACAGAGTATTTTAATTTCGACAAGATGTTACCGATGAACTCAGGAGCTGAAGCTGTAGAAACTGCTTTAAAGCTCTGTAGAAAATGGGCTTATGAGGTAAAGGGAATTGATATTAATAAGGCAGAAATTATTGTATGTAAAAATAATTTTCACGGAAGAACAACAACCATCATTTCATTTTCTAATGATCCTATTGCACGTAAACACTTTGGACCATACACAGATGGATTTATTAAGATTGAGTATGATAATTTAAAAGCATTAGAGGATGCATTGAGCAGTAATCCTAATGTTGGCGGTTTTATGGTAGAACCAATACAAGGTGAAGCAGGTGTATATGTACCAAGTGAAAACTATTTAAAAGAAGCAAAAGCACTTTGCGAAAAATACAATGTACTGTTTATAGCAGATGAAGTACAAACAGGAATTGCACGTACCGGAAAATTACTAGCTGTAGACCATGAAGAGGTAAAGCCAGATATTTTAATTTTAGGTAAAGCCTTAAGTGGTGGTTTATATCCTGTCTCTGCAGTTATGGCAAGTAATGAAATAATGAACGTTATTCAACCAGGAAATCACGGAAGTACATTTGGTGGTAATCCAATTGCAGCAGCAGTAGCTATTGCAGCATTAGAAGTAGTAAAAGAGGAAAATTTAGCTGAAAAAGCAGAAACTCTTGGGAAGATTTTTAGAGCTGAAATGAACAGATATATAAAAGATAGTACTATTGTTAATTCTGTAAGAGGTAAAGGTTTATTAAATGCTATTGTAATAAATGATGACGAAGACAGTGATACAGCTTGGAATATCTGCTTAAAGCTTAGAGACAATGGTTTATTAGCAAAACCAACACATGGAAATATTATTCGTTTTGCACCACCATTAGTGATGACAGAAGATCAGTTATTAGACTGTGTTTCTATAATTACTAAAACTCTAAAAGAATTTGAATAATATTATTTGAATATTAATAAATCAAAAACCACGCAATTGCGTGGTTTTTTTAGTATAAAGTATATGTGATTTTCGATATTGTTATCTACATCCAGCTTTTTCAGCTGCTTCGTATACTTGCTCCAAAGATTCTGCTGGAACATTAGGATTGTTTTCAAATAAACCAATGTACCAATCAAAGAATGTACAAGGATTAAGGGCTACCCATATTATAAACGCAAGTCCTATAAATGATATAAATAATGATATAATTGAAAATACTCTCGCGCTTTTCATTGCAGAACCATTAGTGTATGCTTCTGGATCAGCATTATATTTTTTAAGTTCTTTATTAGCAATTACAATAGCTATAATTGCTGTAATAGTACCTAGACCATAAACGCAACAACATAGTATTCCTATTACAGATAAAATGTATACTGCGGTTGTATTAAGTTTTTGCATAAGTTGAATTGATTAGTTAAAAAAATAGTTTTAAAATATAATTAGTAATAGCGGTTGTAAGAGTTAAAGCTGCTAAACCTAGCTTTATTTTTTCATTATGTTTTATATTCATAAAGCTGTCAAAAATAAAAAAAACAAAAAGAAAAAGCATTGGATATATTGCAGGATACATGAAAAAAGCATTAATAAACTCACCTTTTAGAATATAGGCGATAGACCTTTGTATACCACAGCCAATACAGTCTATATTAAATGTTTTCTTCCACATGCATGGCAACATATAATCCTCTAAGCCTTTAATTAAAATAAGCATGGTGCTAAAGTAATAATTTACTTTTACTAAGAGATTGGTCGTGTATAATTATTCTTTAGTCTTATTTTTGCATACAATAATTATAAAATCATGAATATTTCTAGAACTATAAATTTTATATGCATTCTAGTAGGCGGTATAATTGCTGTTTATGCCCAAGCAGAAGCGCAGCAAAACACTTATTTATTAATTGGAGGCATTGTGTTATTAATGTTTGGTATTTACAGAACATCTAGAAACATTCCTAGCAAATTTGATAAGCAAGAAGAAGAATCTTTTGTGAAAAGTGAAAAGATCGATGAAGATTAAAGTTGGCGATACCGTTGAAACTATTGATGATGCTATAGTTGGTAAAGTAATTAAGGTTTCTGGAGATTTAATTATTATAGAAGATACTAGTGGTTTTGAGTTTCAGTTTAGTAAAAATGAATTGATTGTAACTGCTGCTAACAAAACTATAGAAAAAGCCATTTTTAATATTGATCTAGAATCTGTAAAACAAGAGAAAGAAACCCAAAAGAAAAAGGCAACAACAGTAGTTAAACCAAAAGAACGACATGCACCAAAATTTGAAGTTGATTTGCACATTCATCATCTAACGGACTCGACTAAAGGCATGACAAATTTTGATATGCTAAATCTTCAACTAGATACTGCTAGAAGACAATTAGAATTCGCAATAAGAAAACGTATTCCTAAAATGGTATTTATTCATGGAGTAGGTGAAGGTGTGCTTAGACAAGAGTTAGAAACACTCTTAGGTAGATATAATAATGTAAAGTATTATGATGCTGACTATAAAACCTATGGTTTAGGCGCAACTGAAGTTAGAATATTTCAGAATATAGAGCCTTAATCTTCATCCTCTTCCACATACTCTATGGTATAGGTTAAAGTTCCTAAATCTAATTCTGTGGCAGATAAGATTTCTAAATTAAAATCTGTTACTAAAAAGCTTACTGTAACTGT
>NZ_JAOARH010000041.1 GCF_025210595.1 Winogradskyella sp. | reverse complement strand
ATTTATGGGATTATTTGATAAAATATTTAAAACTGAAAAGAAAGAGGAAAAAGTGTTGCCTTGGATTCCTTTAAATGCAATTCCGCAACTCAATTATATTGCGGAAAAATCTAAAACCAAGACACAGGTTATATTTAAACATTCTACACGTTGTGGTATTAGCCGTATGGTGATTAATCAGTTTGTAGAGATGTATCAGTTTACCGAAAAAGATTTGGACCTTTATTATTTAGATTTATTGAATTATAGAGATGTTTCTAATGAGGTTGGTTATAAATTTCAGGTTATGCATGAGTCACCACAGCTTTTGGTAATTAAAAATGGAGTTGTAGTAACACATGCTTCTCATGGTGCTATTAATAATATAGATTTAGCTAGTTTTTTATAGTATTGATTTAGGTGTTTAGTTATTCAAGATTTGAATGAATTAAATATTTTAATTGAATGCTAAATCAAAAAAACACAATAAAAAGTTTTTTAAGAAAACACGATTGTTTTCTTCTTACACTAGAAAAATTGTGCTTATATTGTGGTTTTCATAAATCTTAATAATTTAAATGCAAGACCTTTTACTTTATATATCTGAGCGTGCTTATGTTACACCTGAGTTAAAAAAAGCCATATTTACAGCTTTTCAAACTATAGAAGTCAAAAAAGGAGACACCATTTTAGAGGAAGGACAGCGAGCAAAATATATGTACTTTGTTAATAAAGGTATTCTTCATAATTATTATCATCATGATGGACGTCAAGTAAGTTCTTGGTTTTATTTTGAAAATCAATTTATTACAGCTTGGTCTAGTTTTTATTCGCAAAAACCAAGTTTTGAAACTATAGAATGTATAGAAGATTGTATACTTTTTAGAGTTAGTTATTCCGATTATCAGAAACTCATTGCAGATTTCCCTGCCTTTGGAAATTTTACTCGTCTCTTAGCTGAAGAAATTTTGGTTATTTTAGATGAGTTCTCTAAAAGTTGGTCATTTCTTTCTGCAAAAGAAAAATACCAGTCGTTACGTAGTTATTTTCCACAAATAGAATTACGTGTAAAATTAGGATTGATAGCTTCTTTTTTAGGGATCTCTCAAGAGACACTGAGTAGAATACGAGCTGAAAAATAACTTTTGATGTAACTCAAAAATAATCAGTTTAGCAATATTACATTGCGAGCATAAATTTTGAATCTATGAAATATTGGAAATCTATTCTTGCTTTGGTAATTATGCCTTTTGCATTTTACTATGATTTAATCACCTTTTATTTTGCTGTAGTTTTTTTAATATGGAGTGTACAAGGTATTAAAAATAAAACTGCAATTTTTTTAGACCATATTCATAGAGATGATAACCCAATCTTATTTTGGTTAATTTCTATAGCTTGGTTGGTGTTGTCTATAGTAAGTTTAGCGTTTTCAGAACCTGTCATTAACTGGTATTACGGATATTAATTTTTTATATTGTTGTCTGTTTTTTGTGCTGTAAATAATTCTAGTAAGAATTGTTGAATCATAGAATAAATGCTTTTTGATATATGTCAAGAGTCATTATATTTTACTGTTATAATTTTGTCCATAATTTTAATTACACTCAATGAAAGCAAACCATTTGTTAATTTTTGTAGCTACATTATTAGTTATGTTCTCTTGTAAAAATGACAAGCAAGAACAAAAAGAGCAAGCTATTGAAAACAGTGTGGAGATAATGAAGCGTGAGATGGATTCTATAGAGAATGAAGCTTCTAAAGTTGAGGTTGAAAAGAATAAAAGCCATCTCAAGTCAAACGAAATCATTGGTGTATGGGAAGTGAAAAATGATTATAACTGGGCGATATATGAAATTGAAAGGTATAAGAATAGCTTTGTTGGTAAAATCCATTATTATAATGATGGTACTACAGAATATACAAAAGGCGATAAAAAAGCATACTATTTTCTTAGTGACCTTGTTTATGAAAACGGAATTTACACAAACGGTAAAATTCATATGCTAGATGGCTCTAACTATCAAGTTATTATCACCTTAAAAGATAAAGACGAATTAGAATTAAAAATGACTATTGAAGGGCAACCTTATACTGAGATCTGGAAACGCCAAAAGACAAATTAAAAAATGACATCATATGAAATCTAACACTATAATTTTTGCTGATTTATCTACCTATTCACCAAAAGAAACAATACCCTTTTACGAAAATGTTTTTGGTTGGACATATTATAAAGATTACGATTATTATGTAGCATACAAAGGCGATAAAGACATTGTTGGTCTATATGAAACTCCAGAAAAGTTTAAGCAAATGCGTATGCCTCATTTTTGGATGACTTACATACAGGTTAATGATACTAAAAGCACAGTTGCAAAAGCACGAGAGTTAGGTGGTATTATAGAAATGGAACAGACCATGGAAGGTTTTGGAAAAGTAGCTTTAATAAGAGATCCACAAGGTGCAGGATTTACAATTTATGAAGGTGATAATCTAAAAACAACAAGAACAAAAAACGAAGCTAATACATTAGTTTGGAACGAACTTCATATTTCAAAAGCGGCTAATATTATTCCTTTCTATGAAGGTATTTTTGATTGGAACTTTGTAGAAAAGCAAAGTGGTTATTTCGAAATTTATAGCCAAAATAACAAGCATGTTGCTGATGCTTTGCAAATACCAAACAATTATAAAGGCAAGTATGAGTATTGGGTATGTACCTTTGGTGTACAAGATCTAAAAGAAGCAAAAGATAAAGTAATGAATCATGGTGGTAGTTTGGTTTACGATGAAGGGGAGCGTATTCTTATGACTGATAACTCTGGGCAAGCCTTCTTTTATATACAAGAAGTTAAATAATTATACTTGCCTTTGTAATTTAGTTTGTGTTTGGTGTAAATGACCTAAAGTAGGAGTATAATGTTATTTAGCTTCTGTCAATGATAGTAAATTTTATACTTTTGATTTATGTCTGATTTAAAATTACTCGAACACTTAGAATCCTATCTTACAGAAAACAGAAGGGAGCGTTTTAAAAAAGTATTAGCGCAACGCACAAAACACTTTACTGTTGCAACAGAAGATGTGTATCAATTGCACAATACTAGTGCCGTAATTCGCTCTTGCGATGTTTTTGGTATACAAGAAATTAATATTGTAGAAGAAGTTAACTCTAAGCGCATAGATAGAGAAATTGCAATGGGAGCGCAAAAATGGGTAGATTTAAATCGTTACCATACAACGAAGTCTTGTTTAGATGATTTAAGGTCTAAAGGCTATCAAATTGTAGCAACAAGTCCGCATGCACAAGATTGTGATTTAATTGATTTTGATATTTCAAAAAAGTCTTGCTTTTTCTTCGGAAGGGAAACCGAAGGGTTATCGCAACAGGTTATAGACCAAGCCGATTGTTTTTTAAAAATACCAATGGTTGGTTTTACAGAGAGTCTTAATATTTCTGTTTCTGCAGCAATTATTTTGCAACACGTTACTTCCAAACTTCGAAAGTCTGAAATAAATTGGCAACTTACCCAAAAGGAGTATACAGAAAAACGATTTGATTGGATTAGAAAAACACTAAAAGATTGCGATGCTATTGTAGATAGATATAAATCGCAGCACTAATTTTTTGTAACTTTAGAACACTAACCAAAAAAACAATGTATTATGATGATTGCACTTTACGTCGTACTAGCTATTGTAGCAATAATTGTGCTATTAGCATTAATAGCTCCCAAAACTTATAATGTAAGCAGAAGTATTACAATTAATAAACCAGTTAATGAGGTTTTTAATTATTTAAAGTATATTAAGAATCAGGATGAATGGTCGCCATGGAAAAAGAAAGATCCAAATCTAAAACAAGAATCTATTGGCGCTGATGCTGAAGTTGGTTTTATTGTTAAATGGGAAGGTAATAAAGATGTAGGTACAGGAGAACAAGAGATTGTGAAAATTACAGAAAATGAATCGATTGAAAGTCAGTTGCGTTTTTATAAACCATGGAAATCTCAATCAGATGCTTACTTAACTACCAAAGCAGTAAATGACAATGCAACAGAAGTGGTTTGGGGATTTTCGGGAGTTAATAAGCCACCTTCCAATATTTTCTTTTTGTTTTTTAATATGGATAAAACTGTTGGAAAGGATTTTGAAGAAGGTTTGAGCGATCTAAAACGAATTTTAGAGTCTAGATAGGCGAAAAGCTAATGTTGTTAAAACTAAGCTTTTCCCTTTTTATTTTTCTTTTTGCTTTTACGTTCTTTACTACGTTGAATAACTTTATATTCTTCATAACATTCGCTAATAGCATCAAGTATTTGAAGATCATTAGCTGTGTTTATAAAGTCTTTAGAATAGTTACATTGGTTAACAATTTCGTCTAAATCATATTTAGTAACTTGTAGTAAAACCATTAACATTTCTCTATCAAAACGCGTAGCTAACTGATTTCTAATTTCATCATCCTCTTTAATCTTTTTTAGCTTGTGCATTTCGTTTGGTTTCTTTCCAAACATATTATAAAGAAAGTCCGCAGGATTAAAAATAGCTCCTAAAACTTTAGTAGCAATATTTGGCTTTCCACCTTCATAAGCCTTACCGTATAAACCAGAAATTCTATATTGATTATTGTTACGAATAGGTACTTGTTTTATATCTACTTCTAAATAACCAGTAAGTTCTAAGGATTTAACGGTAACTTCTTCTAGAGCTAAAGCAAGCTCTGTCATTTTAATTTCTGTATTGCCAAATTTTATCCAGTCATTGGTAACTCTAACCTTAATAGATTTATAACCTAAATACGATAAGTGCAAAGTGTCGTTGACTTTAGCCTTTATTTCAAATTCACCATTATCATCTGTAGCAGTACCAAGCACTTGATTGATATTAACAATATTTACTTCGCTTAAAGGCCCTTGAGTTGTAGAACTGGTAATGGTACCTTTAACCGTTTCTGGTGTTTTTGTGGCAGTACTGTCTTGACTATAGCTATAAACTGTAGTAAGGCATAAAAATATAAGTAGTAAGTATCGCATAGTGTAAATTACAACGTAAAGGTAATAAACAAAACCGATTTTGCTCTTTTAGTCAAAAGATTTGACTAAATATTAACAAGATTTACCAAATTCTAAATAGAGATTTTATTTCCTTCTAGAACGTCTTGGTCTATCCGAAGTAGATTTTGAACGTCTAGGTTTTGGGCTATCTGAACGTCTGCTACGTCTATCATTTTTGTTTTCAGAATTTTCGCTTCTACGAGATCGTCTTTCACCTCTTGGTTTATCATCACGTCTTCGTCCACCACTACGTTTTCTGTCGCGTCTTCCGCCTCCGCTACGACCTTTGTTTTCGCTAACTTCAACATTTACAAAACGACCATTGTATTTAAAGTCCGTGAAAAAAGCCAAAACTTTTTCTTCGTTTTCTTTTTCGGTATTAAAGAATGAAAAACTATCCTTAACATCTACTTTAAAAACATCGTCTCTACCTAACTCTAAAACTTCTTTTAAGAAGTCTTTTAGAGACATCCAATCGTAACCATCTTTACGGCCTACATTTATAAAATAACGTGTGTCTGTACCAGAAGATTTTCCACCACGATCGCTACTACCAGATTCTGAAACTCTTAAATCTTTAGAGTTTTTATAATAATTGAAAAAACGAGTAAACTCTACCGAAAAGAACTTTTTAATTAATTCTTCCTTGTTAGTATCTTTAAATAAATCGTTAATACTATTGAGGTATTTATCAATTTCGTGATTAACTTCTGTATTATGAACCTTATTAGCTAAACTCATTAATTGCACTTCGCAGATTTCTATGCCAGATGGTATGTCTTTCTTTTCGAACTGTTTTTTAATAATGCGTTCTATGCTCTTAATTTTTCTTACTTCACTTTTAGCCACAATTACCATAGATACTCCTGTTTTACCAGCACGTCCTGTACGACCAGATCTGTGCGTGTAAGTTTCAGTCTCGTCTGGTAATTGGTAATTGATAACATGTGTTACATCATCTACATCAATACCACGAGCAGCAACATCTGTAGCAACCAACATTTGTATTTGCTTATTTCTAAAAGATTTCATCACTAAGTCTCGTTGGTTTTGGCTTAGATCTCCATGTAATGCACCTGCACTGTAACCATCCTCAACAAGTTTTTCGGCAACACGTTGTGTGTCGCGTTTTGTTCTACAAAAAATCACCGAGAAAATATCTGGATTAGCATCTGCTAATCGTTTTAAGGCTAAATAACGATCTCTACCATTAACCAAATAATACTCATGAGATACATTACTTGTGCTTTCGTTTTTATTCCCTACTGTAATTTCAATAGGATCGTACATGAATTTTTTGGCAATAGAGGCTACTTCTCTTGGCATGGTTGCTGAGAATAACCACGTGCTTTTATCCATTGGTGTATGCGAGAGAATATCTGTAATATCTTCATAGAAGCCCATATTAAGCATCTCATCAGCTTCATCTAAAACACTGTATTGAATTTTTGAAATATCCACAAGTTTTCTACTAATCATATCTTTCATACGACCAGGAGTAGCCACAATAATTTGAGCCCCTTTTTTAACTTGTTTGGCTTGTTCTGTAATACTTGCTCCACCATAAATGGCAGTAACATTTAAGCCTTTGCAGTATTTGCCATAATTCTTTAATTCATTGGTGATTTGTAAGCAAAGTTCTCTGGTAGGAGAGAGGATAAGGCCTTGTGTTGTTCTGCTATTAATATCTATTTTTTGTAGCATAGGAAAACCAAAAGCTGCTGTTTTACCAGTACCTGTTTGTGCTAAGGCAACAAGGTCGCGTTCTTCTTCTAATAAAACTGGGATTGCTTTTTCTTGGACTTCACTAGGTTTTGTAAATCCTAAATCTGTAATAGCATTGATAAGGTCTTCGTTAAGACCGAGTTCTTGGAATGTGCTCATTTTTTGAGTATTAGATGTTGTTTTTTGTGTTATATAAGAAGTGTATCGACAAATTTTAACCTAATACTTCTAGCAACACCTCCTCTCTCTGAGGAATTTAATGGAAACATTTTGTTTCAAGGCGCAAAGATAGACTTTTATTTTAATTGGAGAGATTTAGTTGTGGTTATACATTGTTAGCAAACGTTTTTATCCCCATTTTTCTTCTAATTCCTTTGAATTTCTTTCATAAAACAGTATAAATGCTTTAAGTCCATCTTGTTTAGTCTGTTCAGGAATTACACTGCAAAAATCTTTATCATAATAATCATATTCCACGAGTCCAAACCATTTTGTTTTCTTTCGAGTTATGGGGCTTTTGTAACAAATATAAAATTCATATTCATCAAAATCTCCAACTATTGATCCCGATACTCCGTCTCCTTTATCATCTTCAATATTCAATAAAGGTGAGTAACTTACTTGATTTTCATTTGCACTTAGTTGAAGTCTAAATAATTCCAACCATTGAAAGCTTTCATATTTTTGAATGAATTCTTCTTTGTTGAAGAATTGTTCATTCAATAAGTATGATTTCAAAGGATGACATTCTGAGTATTTCAGTTTCATTTTGTTCAGATGTTTGCCAACAATTAGATAAGACCAGTTAATTATTGACTTTATCGTCTGATACTGAGGTAAGTTCAGTACATATAAGCGAAGTTCGTTTTTTTAACGCAAAAAGTCAATAGGTTACCTTAGTGTTTTTAGCAACTAATCTTCTTTTTTAAACAACGCTTCAAAAGCTCCATACACTGCTAAATGTAATGTATCTCCATGATCTTGTTGTTCTAAAAATTGAAAATAGACTTTAGTATTATCTTTTTTAGTGGATTCTAATTTATCATAGAGCGCTTTTGCATCTTGTTCCATAATGTTACCTTCTTTACCAACAGCAATATAGACACTCTTTTCATTGTTATAATCTTCCGTTTCTAATTTTAAAAGTGATTGATTATCCCACCAAAGACTAGGACTTACAATAATATAATTATCGAACAAGTCTGGGTTTTTAAACAATATTTCTATGGCTAATAAACCACCTAAGGATTGACCAATTATGGTTTTTATGTTGTTAACTCTGTATTCTGAATTTATAAAAGGTTGTAATTCGGTTTCAATAAAACGAATAAATTTTTCAGACTCTCCAGTTGTTGGGAAATCTTTTTTGTCTCTTTCTATTGTTGTTGGATATGTAAAGTCTCGTTTTCTGTCAACATTAGAAATGCCAACAACAATGGTTTCAGGTATCATGTTAATCCAAGAAAATGAACCAAATTGAACAATACCAGAAATATGTATAAAATCTTCATCTGTAGAGCCATCTAATAGGTAAATAACAGGATATGTTTTTGTAGAATCAGCAGCATAACTTTGAGGTAGATAAATGTTTAAAGTTCTGTCTTCATCCAATACTTTTGAGTGAAGGGTTATAGTTTCACCTATGGTAATTGGCTCTTTAGAAATGGCTTTGTCTTGAGCATTAATTTGAGCCAATGAATTTAGAGTTAAAATAATTATTAATAAGCTTTTAATTTTCATGATTTAAATTATTAAGAAAGGTAATTAGCTGCTGTATGGCTTTTCCTCTGTGACCAACTTTGTTTTTTTCTTCTAATGTTATTTCAGCAAAAGTCTGCTCAAAACCTTCAGCTTTAAAAATAGGGTCGTAGCCAAAACCTTTGTCTCCGTATTTTTTGGTAGTAATTTCTCCTTTGCAGATACCAGTGAATGTGTCTAGTTTTCCATTGAGATGTAACGCAACTACGGTTTTAAATTGCGCTTTACGAGAGGCAGCATTTTCTAATGAAGATAGTAACTTATTCATATTATCTTCTGCATTACGCTGTGGACCAGCATAACGTGCAGAAAAAACGCCAGGTTCGCCATTTAAAGCATCAACCTCTAAACCAGTATCATCTGCAAAGCAATCGTAACCATAATTGGTTTTTATGTATTCAGCTTTTTGTATAGCATTACCTTCTATGGTTGGTTGAGTTTCTGGGATATCTTCGTGGCAACCAATAGCTTCTAAGCTGAGTAATTGAATGTGTTTAGGAACAAGCGATTGTACTTCTTTAAGCTTGTTTTTATTGTTGGTAGCAAAAACAATTTTCATGAATTAATAATTTATCTTAACAAATGTAGTTTTATTTCGTTTAAAAATTCATTGTACAGATTTTTTGGTTTTTATAATTTGCTAGTTTTTTATCTAAATAATTAAGTTTTTTTAATCTTTAAAAACCATAAATATTAGTCAATATTTATGATATTTGTCAGCAATGTACACTCTAAAAAGTTGTATATTAGATAAAGGAATTATTAATTAAAACAAGTATAATTATGACGGTAAATTTTCAATATGTAAACACAGATGTAAGCGAAACGTTATCAGAGTTTACGACAGAAAAGTTAGAAAAATTAGCAGAAAAATTTGAATTTTTAATCTCTGCCCAAGTGTATATTAAGCACGATGATAAAGACCATGAAGCAGGTAAAATTTGTAATATAGAGTTAAGCTTACCAGGACCTCGTTTGTTTGCTACCTCTAATGAGGCTAGTTATGAAATGGCAGTTAATGAAACAATTAGTGATTTAACACGTCAATTAAAAAAGAGAAAAGAAGTATTTAAAACACACTAAATTTCAATAAAACGCTATGGCGTTTAATTATACCAGAGGGTTTGCTGGTTAGTTATCTATGATGATATGGTTCGTTCTTTAAAATAGTAAACCCTCTGTATAATTGTTCTATAAAAAATAAACGTACCATTTGGTGCGAAAAAGTCATTTGAGACAGTCCTAGCTTTCTATTAGCTCTTTTATAAACACTTTCCGAAAAACCATAAGGGCCACCAATAACAAAAATTAGAGTTTTTATTCCTGAATTCATGTGTTTTTGCAAATAAGAAGAAAACGCAACAGAATCCATTTGTTTACCATTCTCATCTAGTAAAATTACAACATCAGATTTTTGAGTTTTAGATAATATAAGTTCTCCTTCTTTTTCTTTTTGTTGCGTTTCAGAAAGATGCTTTACATTTTTTATGTCTGGAATAATATCGAACTCAAATCTAATATAATGACTCAGCCTTTTTTTATAATCTTCAATTAAAGCTTGAAGATTTTTATTATCTGTTTTTCCTATGGTGATGAGTTTAATTTGCATGTTCAAATTTACGATTTACATATTACGAATTGCGATTTTTTTTAGGTCATAATTCGTAAGCCTAAAATCGTATATCGTAAATCTATTTCCTATTTTTACACTAAATAATAGTTTACATGATTTCAGAAGAACAATTCCAAACCGAAATAGATTTAATTATAGCCAATGCCATTAGAGAAGATGTTGGCGATGGTGACCATAGCTCATTGGCTTGCATACCAGATTCTGCAATAGGAAGAGCAAAACTTTTGGTAAAGGATGAAGGTATTA
This sequence comes from Winogradskyella sp., assembly GCF_025210595.1. Classification (GTDB taxonomy): domain Bacteria; phylum Bacteroidota; class Bacteroidia; order Flavobacteriales; family Flavobacteriaceae; genus Winogradskyella. The sequence goes on along the minus strand of NZ_JAOARH010000041.1, from coordinate 25,889 downwards.
TTGCTGGAGTTGAATTCGCAAAACAAGTGTTTGCTTATGTAGATAAAGACATGAAAGTTGAAACACTTATTGAAGATGGTAATGAAGTTAAATATGGTGATATAGCCTTTTATGTAGAAGGTGCATCGCAATCTATTTTAAAGGCAGAACGTTTAGTTTTAAATGCCATGCAACGTATGAGTGCTATTGCTACTAAAACAAAGGTTTTTGTAGACTTATTAGAAGGCACAGAAACCAAGATTTTAGATACTCGAAAAACCACTCCAGGTATTAGAGCATTAGAAAAATGGGCAGTAAAAATTGGTGGTGGCGAAAATCATAGATTTGCGTTGTATGATATGATAATGCTAAAGGATAATCATATTGATTTTGCTGGAGGAGTTGCTAAAGCTATAAATTTGACTAAGCAATATTTGGAAGATACAAACAGAGACCTTAAGATTATTGTTGAAGCAAGGAGTCTTGAAGAGATAAAAGAAATACTAGACTGTGGAGGTGTATATCGTATTCTAATAGATAATTTTAATTATGAAGATACACGTAAGGCTGTAGAATTAATAGGTGATGAATGTCTAACCGAATCTTCTGGTGGTATTAATGAAAAAACAATACGTCATTATGCAGAGTGTGGAGTAGATTATATTTCGTCTGGCGCCTTAACACATTCTGTTTATAATATGGATTTAAGTCTTAAAGCGGTTTAATCTGGTTAATATAAGTAGTTTTAAGAATACTTTCGCAGTAAGCGACTATAAGTAAATTAGAGTAATCTAAAATCTAATAAATCTAACGATCTAAGTAGTCTAACTAATCTAAAAAGAGTTAATGACCAAACCTATAGAAGATAAGCTAAGCAAAATTCCTGTTCTTAATGTAATTGTTCGTTTTTTTAAACAAATTCGATTACCAGGATTTGAAGGTTTATCTATTTATGATTTATTGGAGTTATATGTTTTAGGTATAGTAAAAGGAACTTTAACCACAAGAGCAAGTGCTATTGCTTTTAGCTTCTTTACAGCAATTTTTCCGTTTTTATTGTTTGTTATTATTTTAATGCCTTATATACCAATAAAGGACTTTCATGTAGAATTTGAGGCATTTCTAAATTCTATTTTACCGCCTCAAACGTCTGAATTCTTTTTCTCAAACATATTCGATAATATTAGTGGTGGAGCAGGCACAGGTTTATTATCGTCGGTGTTTTTATTGTCTATGTTGCTGATGGCAAATGGTGTAAATGCTGTATTTTCTGGTTTTGAGAATTCGTATCATGTGCAGTTAACACGTAATGTGTTTCAGCAATATTTATATGCACTAGGTGTTGCGCTAATATTGGCGATTTTAGTGTTGCTTACTGTTGCTGTTTTTGGATATTTTCAGATTTATATATTGAGTCCAATTTACGAAAGTTTGAGTGGTGAAGCTTTAGCTGATGAAGGCGTTGGTTGGATAATTTTTGCAAAGTATATGTTTTTTGTACTTATGGTGTATTTAGCAACAGCAACATTATATTACTTTGGTACAAAAGAAGGACGTCATACGCGTTTTTTCTCAATAGGTGCCTTATTAACAACTTTGCTTATTATTTTAACTTCGTATTTGTTTGGTGTATATATCGATAATTTTTCGCAGTATAATAAACTTTATGGTTCTATTGGTGCATTATTGATTTTGCTACTATATTTATGGTTAAACTCTAATATATTGCTTTTGGGTTACGAGCTGAATGCTTCGCTTAGAAGGTTGAGAAAAATGAAGAATTATGAATAGAATTATAATAGCATTACTTTTTTTAATAGGTTGCCACTTTGGTTCAGCCCAGAATATCTTAGGCAAATGGAAAACTATAGATGATGAAACCGGAAAGGAAAAATCAATCGTTGAGATTTATGAAGATAAAGGCAAAATTTATGGTAAAATCGTTGAGCTAATCAATCCGTTAAAAGAAAACCCTAAGTGTTCTCAATGTAAAGGAGAACGAAAGGATCAGCCTATAAAAGATATGGTTATCATTGAAGGATTAGAAAAAGATGATGATGTGTATGAAGGTGGTACTATTCTTAATCCAGAAAATGGAAAAGAATACAAATGCAGACTAAAAATTGAAGATGATAAGGATACACTTCAAGTAAGGGGTTATATTGGGTTTTTTTATAAAACACAGTATTGGAAACGTGTTAATTAGTGTCTTATTTAGTTTTGAAAAGATCTTTCATCTAATCTCTATCTATTATCTATTTTCTCGATGTCATATTGCCGATTCCGCTTCAAAAAGCATTTACGTATCATGTAACGGAAGCCGAAGCAAAATTCTTAAAAGTAGGAATGCGCGTTGCGGTTCCATTTGGTAAGAGTAAAGTCTATACTGCTTTAGCTTATAAAATTCATAACAATCCGCCATTAGTTTACGATGCTAAAACGATTTATCAAATTTTAGATGACGCACCTGTTGTTACAGAAATTCAACTTAAACATTGGGAATGGATTGCTAGTTACTATATGTGTAGTTTAGGTGAAGTAATGCGTGCTGCTATGCCAAATGCATTTATATTAGAAAGTGAAACTATAATTTCTAAAAATGAAAGGGCAGACGTTAATGATGCTGAATTAAAAGATGATGAATTTTTAATCTATGAAGCGCTTCAATATCAATCGTCTTTAAAAATACAAGATGTAGTTTCTATTTTAGATAAAAAAAGGGTTTTACCTGTTATACAAGGTTTGGTAGAGCAAGGTGTCTTACACTTACAAGAAGAGCTTTATGAGAAATATAAACCTAAATTAGTCCGTTATGTAAGGCTTTGTGAACAACATAAATCCGAAGAGCAGCTTCAGCAATTACTAGAAACATTAAGTCGTGCGCCAAAACAACGCCAAGTTATTTTAGCACTGTTTACTTTAGAGGCTTCTGAGCAAAAACCCATTAAGGTGTCTGAATTAACAAAGCGAAGTGATTCATCTTCAGCTGTGATTAAAACTTTAATTGAAAAAGGAATTTTAGAAGAATACTATATACAAACTGATCGTGTTCAGTTTGAAAGTAATGGTAATGAAGATTCTAAACAATTAAGTGAAACACAATCGGAGGCTTTTAATGCCATAGAAGCAAGCTCTAAAAATAAATCGGTAACACTACTACATGGTGTAACATCGTCTGGTAAAACCGAAATTTATGTAAAACTGATAGCGCAGCAGATTCAATTAGGAAAACAAGTACTTTATCTATTACCAGAAATTGCACTTACCACACAGTTAGTGCAGCGTTTACAAAATTATTTTGGAGAAAAAGTAGCTGTTTTTCATAGTAGATATTCAGGCAACGAGCGTGTTGAGGTTTGGAATAATGTATTGGGTAATTTAGAAAAAGCTCAACTTGTTATTGGAGCACGTTCGTCCTTATTATTACCGTTTTCTAATTTAGGGCTTGTTATTGTAGATGAAGAGCACGAGCAATCGTATAAGCAGTTTGATCCTGCTCCTCGTTATCATGCTAGAGACGCAGCTATAGTTTTAGCTAATATGCATAAGGCAAAAACACTTTTGGGTTCTGCTACACCAAGTTTAGAAAGTTATTTTAATGCGCGCCAAGGTAAATATGGTTTGGTAGAATTAACCAAAAGATATAATAATGTGCTAATGCCAGATATTGAGCTGGTAGATCTAGCAGATAAGTACAAGCGCAAGCGGATGAAAGGTCATTTTTCAGATCGACTTATAGAAGAAATGGCTGAGGCTTTAGATGAAGGTTTTCAAATTATATTATTTCAGAATAGAAGAGGATTTTCACCAATTGTAGAGTGTACAACTTGTGGTCATTCACCACAATGCCCTAATTGCGATGTAAGTTTAACCTATCATCAATATAGAGATCAGTTACGTTGTCATTACTGTGGTTATAATTCAGTAATGCTAAAAAGTTGCCAAGCTTGTGGTAATGCTACATTAGACACTAAAGGTTTTGGTACAGAACAGATAGAGGAAGAGGTAAAAGAGTTGTTTCCAGATAAGCAGGTGTCTCGTATGGATTTAGATACTACCAGAGGTAAATATGGGTTTGATAAAATTATTAATAAGTTTGAACAACGCGAGATTGATATTTTGGTTGGTACACAGATGTTAACTAAAGGATTAGATTTTAGACATGTAAAATTGGTGGGAATAATGAATGCAGATAATATGCTTAATTTTCCAGATTTTAGAGCTCATGAGCGTAGTTATCAATTAATGACTCAGGTGTCTGGTAGGGCAGGACGTACAGATGTAAGAGGAAAAGTGTTAATTCAAACTTATAATCCGCATCACAATATTTTACAACAAGTTTCTACCAATGCTTATAAAGAGATGTTTGGTGAGCAAATGAATGATAGATATAATTTTAAGTATCCTCCAATTTATAGATTGATTAAAATTACATTTAAGCATAAGGATTATAATCGTGTTAATTTAGCAGCAGATTGGTATGCAAAATCTTTGCGACAAGTGTTTAAAACTAATGTTTTAGGACCAGAATTTCCACCTATTTCAAGAATACGTAATTTATATAATAAGAATATTCTAGTTAAGATTCCACAACAACAATCTTTAGCTAAAACAAAAGAAGCTATTAAAAAGATTGAGAATAGTTTTAATGCTATTAAAGATTTTAGATCTGTAAGAGTGGTGTTGAATGTAGATAATTATTAAAAATAAAAAATCTCAGCATTTCTACTGAGATTTTTTAATAAATGTAATTTTTTTAATAGTAAAGTAATGTTTTTACATGTTATTTAATGCATCTACTAATTGGGTCTTTTTATTTCGACTCAATGGAATTTCATAAGCTCCAACTTCAACATTTTTACTGTTAAAGCGATCAATTTTGTCTAAATTCACGATATAAGATTTGTGAATTCTTAAAAACTTTCCTTCAGGTAATTCTTTTTCAAAAGCTTTCATTGTAGATAATACTACAAGACTGTTTTCTTCGGTTACTACTTTTACATAATCGCCTAAGGCTTCAATCCATTTAATGTCTTTAATGTAAACTTTACGTTTTTTAAGGTTACTTTTTACAAAAATGTGTTCACCATCAGTTTCGTTAAAGTCTAGTTTTAATTTATGCTGCTCAATGGCTTTTTCTACAGCAGTATTAAAACGTTCTTTAGTAATTGGTTTTTGAAGATAGTCGGTAGCATCGTAATTAAATGCTTTAAAAGCATATTCAGTTTTACCTGTAACAAAAATAATTTGGGGTTTATTGTTGAGTACATCTAAAAGTTCAAATCCATTTAATACTGGCATTTCTATATCTAAGAAGATAAGATCGACCTTATGGGTATTAAGACCATTTTTTGTTTCTAGAGCACTACTGTACTCTGCAATAAGGTTAAGAGAAGAATGATTCTCAATTAACTTTACAATTGAAAGGCGTTGGATCGCAGAATCATCAACAACTACACAGTTTAAAGTCATAACATTTATATTTAATTAGGTTAAGATATCGACAATAGTACAATAATTTCGGTTAAAAAACAAATTTTACCGACAAAGTGTAAAAATTAACATGGATATTTTGCTGAAATTGACTAAAATTTTACAGTGAAAAACGTTGTTATAATTAGAATTAATGTGTATTTTTGCACCCGTTTTAACAATAAACAAATTTAAATTATTATGAATCGTTACGAAACTGTTTTCATCTTAAATCCCGTTTTATCTGAAGATCAGATAAAGGAGACAGTAAAGAAATACGAAGATTTTCTTGTTTCTAAAGGGGCAAAGATGGTAGCCAAAGAAGATTGGGGCTTAAAAAAATTAGCTTACCCAATCCAAAACAAAAAAAGTGGTTTTTATCACTTATTTGATTACAATGTTGCTGGTGAAGCAATTCAGCAATTAGAAGTAGAGTTTAGACGCGATGAGCGTTTTATGCGCTACTTAACTGTAAAATTAGACAAGCACGCTGCTGCTTGGGCTGATAAAAGAAGAGATAGAAACAAACAAAAAGCTTAATTATGCCATCAATAGAACAACAAGCAAAAGGAAAAAAGGATGGTGAGATTAGATATCTTACACCTTTAAATATAGAAACTCAAAAAAATAAGAAGTATTGCCGTTTTAAAAAGTCTGGTATTAAGTATATAGATTACAAAGATCCAGATTTCTTATTAAGCTTTGTTAACGAGCAAGGTAAATTATTACCAAGACGATTAACAGGAACTTCTTTAAAATACCAAAGAAAAGTATCTGTGGCAGTAAAAAGAGCTAGACACTTAGCTTTAATGCCATATGTTGCAGATTTATTAAAATAAAATATCATAACAATGGAACTTATATTAAAACAAGACGTTGAAAATTTAGGATTTAAAGACGATATTGTAACAGTAAAGAACGGTTATGGTAGAAATTTTTTAATTCCTCAAGGACATGCTGTAATGGCTACTCCTTCTGCTAAAAAAGTTTTAGCTGAAACTTTAAAGCAAAGAGCATACAAAGAGAAATCAATTATTGATGAAGCAGAAAAAACAGCAAAAGCTTTAGCTGAATTAGAAGTTAAAATTACTTCTAAAGTAGGATCTGGCGATAAATTGTTTGGATCTGTAAACAATATCGATTTAGCTGATGCTTTACAAAAAGAAGGTCATAGCATTGACAAAAAATATATTAATGTAATTGGTGGTAATGTAAAGCGTTTAGGTAAATACAATGCTGTAATAAGATTACACAGAGAAGTAACTGTAGACTTCCCTTTTGAGGTTGTTGCAGAAAAATAATTACTATTATTATTTAAATAAAAAAACCGTTTAGTCTTCTAAGCGGTTTTTTTATTAATAAGAAATGTAGAAACAAACTTGTGCAAGTTTGTTTAATTAGTTTCAGCACAAAAGTTTAGAATAAAAGTATAATTTAAAAGATTCCCACTTTACGCTATTACAAATGTTAAGTGAAATGAGATTGTGGGAGAAATGTTATGAAATACGCTAGATTAACAAAAGAGCAGTTTGAAGAATTACACCAAGAGTTTATTAATTTTTTGGCAACACAATCTATAACTGCAGAAGAGTGGGAAGATATAAAGAAGAATAAACCAGAAGCTGCCGAGCAAGAACTCGATGTTTTTAGTGATTTAGTTTGGTATGGCGTATTGAGTAAAGTACAATACTTAGAACATATTTCTTCAAATCAGTTGCATCTGTTTAAGTGCAGAGAAAAAGATATGCACCTAATCGCTATAAAGTTAAAAGAAGATAAAACAGATTTAACCACAAAAGAAGGGTTTCAATGGTTAAGAGATAATTTGTTATCTGATGATATAGAGTTTTTCAACGCTAAAAAAGAATATTCAGAAGATAAGCATCAAGATATTTTTAAATTAGTACAACAAGGAGCTAATATTACCAAAGGAGAACTATTTCAGTATTTTGAGAATCTTATAAAAGGATAAATAGAGGCTACCGTCATCATTCTTAGATTATTTTAGAATTTTTGATTTTTTAATAAATAAGATTGTAAGATTTATAATGACTTTAATTTTCCTGCTTTAGCAAGAAGATATTACTCATACCTTAAAGATTCAATAGGATCTAATTTTGCAGCTTTTGTAGCAGGATACAATCCAGAAATTATAGCAACAATAAACGCAATACTTGTAGCCCAAATCATAGCTACCCAAGGCGTAGAGAACTCGAGTTCAAAACCTGCTGCAATTCCCCAACCAATTAAAATACCTAGTATAATTCCCAATATACCTCCAAGCTGTCCAATAATAATCGTTTCCATAAAAAACTGAAAAGCAATGGTTCTACGTTTGGCTCCTAGTGCTTTACGAACACCAATTTCGCGCGTACGTTCACTAACTGAAACAAGCATAATGTTCATAAGAGCTATAGTAGATCCAAATATGGTGATGACACTTATAATCCAAGCAGCCCAATACAAAGTCTCAGTGTTTTCTGCTACACGATTAATTAAATCTTCGCTACGCTCAATACCAAAGTCGTTTTTTTCAATAGGGTTTAAGCCTCTCACATTTCTAAAAGTAATAATGGCATCATCTTGAGCGCCTTCTAACATATCATTTTTGTCTACTTTAACGCTAAGAGTATAATTAATATTAGGGTTTGTAAAAATAGAACGGGCTTTTTGTATAGGCATTATAACTCTTAAATCTTGATTATTACCAAAGGTTGAGCCTTTTTCTTTTAAAACTCCAATAACCTTAAATTTAGAACCTCTAATGCTTATAATTTTATCTAGCGGCTTTTCGTCAGGAAACAACGCTTTTTGCAAATCGCTACCAATAACACAAACCGCATTGTTATTTTCTACATCAGCAACATTTAGAGAACGACCATTTTCAATTTCTAATCCAGAGTTTTCTATAAAATTTTCATTAGAACCAATAATAGCCACTTCCGGATCGGTTTTTTTGTTTCCATATTTTACTTCTGTAGCTCTAGAGCCATAGAATGATACTGCAACCTTAGTGTATGGGTAATCGTAGCTATCAATAAAATCTTTAACATTTCTGTAGCTAATAATAGGATTAACCTTTTGGCGTTCTCTACTACTTTGGCGTTGCGCTCTAAACTCGTAGCGTTGAAAATTAAATGTATTGGCTCCCATAGACGAAAAATTACTAGAAATTGTATTCTCTAAAGCCGAAACACCACTTAATATGCCTACCAATGCCATTATACCAATAGCAATAATTAAAACCGTTAAAATGGTACGAAGTAGTTGACTTTTTATAGAACCAAAAGCAATTTTAACATTCTCTTTAGCTAGTGAAAACATAGATTTATCTAAAGTTAGTTGGGTTGTTTAAAACCATAAGACGTTTCAAACAGCATAAAGTTACTATAAATTTAAAATTACTTGAGATTGCCTTTAAAATTTATAATATTTTTGTGACTTGTGAGATTAACTTTTCTTAATGTCACAAGTCACACTGAGCGCAGTCGAAGTGTCTGAATTTAATATTCTTTTCACCCTTTGTATTGCTCAAAAAGTAATAGTAATAATTAAAAGAGACTCCCACTTTTGTGGGAGATGCATATGGCACAAAAACCAAGTATTCCTAAAGGAACCAGAGATTTTAATGCAGAAGAAGTTGCAAAACGTTCTTATATCATGGAGACGATTAAGGAGCAGTTTCAACGTTATGGATTTCAACCTATAGAAACCCCAAGTTTTGAAAACTCAGAAACCTTAATGGGTAAATATGGAGATGAAGGAGATCGTTTGATTTTTAAGATATTGAATTCTGGAGAGTACTTGAAAAAAGTTTCAGAAGATGATTATAAATCTAAATCTGAAAGTTTAATTACTCCAAGAATCTCGGAAAAAGCCCTACGTTACGATCTTACTGTGCCATTTGCACGTTATGTAGTTCAACATCAGAACGAGATAGTTTTTCCTTTTAAACGTTACCAAATACAGCCAGTTTGGAGAGCAGACAGACCTCAAAAAGGACGCTTTAGAGAGTTTTATCAGTGCGATGCAGATGTGGTAGGTTCTAAATCATTATTTCAAGAAGTTGAGTTTGTACAGTTGTACGATGCCGTTTTTACTGCTTTAAAGCTTGAAGGTGTAACCATAAAAATTAATAATAGAAAAATCTTATCTGGTATTGCAGAAGTTATTGGTGCACAAGATAAACTCATAGATTTTACAGTTGCTTTAGACAAACTCGATAAAATAGGAGAGGAGAAGGTAAAAGAAGAAATGCGAAGCAAAGGTATTTCTGAAGATGGTATTACTAAGCTTCAGCCTTTATTTTCGTTAGATGGAGATTTTGGTGATCAGGTAGAACGTTTAAAAGCTATTTTAAATGCTTCTGAAATAGGACTAAAAGGTATTGAAGAATTAGAGTTTATTAATTCTTCAATTTCTAGTATAGGATTAAAAACAGCAAAACTTCAGTTAGATGTTACTTTAGCCAGAGGACTTAACTATTATACAGGTGCTATTTTTGAAGTAGCTGCTCCAGAAGGAGTAAAAATGGGCTCTATTGGTGGTGGAGGTCGCTATGATGATTTAACTAGTATTTTTGGAAAACCAGATACAAGTGGAGTAGGAATCAGCTTTGGTTTAGATCGTATTTATTTGGTGTTGGAAGAGTTAAATTTATTTCCAGAAACTATTACAGATGCAACAAAAGTGTTGTTTATTAATTTTGGAAAGAATGAAGCATTGGCTTGTTTAAAAGCAGTAACGGCATTAAGACAACAAGGTATAAAAGCTGAGTTATATCCAGATTCTGCTAAAATGAAAAAACAAATGACTTATGCCAATAGACGAGGTATTCCGTTTGTGGTTTTAGTAGGAGAGGAAGAGTTAAATTCTGGAATGTTCACACTTAAAAATATGACAAGTGGCGAGCAGAAGAAGTTACAACTTAAAGATTTATTTTCTGAGTTACAATAAGAAGTAATTGAAACTATAAAAAATAAAAAAACCCTGAAGAGATTCAGGGTTTTTTTTAGGTTAAGATTTAAGATTTGGGGCAAAAAATTACTTTACTAAAACTTTCTTTGTCGATACTGAACCGCTTGCAGTATATAACTTTACAACATAAGTTCCGGTGCTTAAATTCTTAACTTCATATTCAGAGTAACCGCTCTCCGAAATATTTTCTATTGTATGAACAGATTGTCCTAACATATTAAATAACGCTATAGATTTTACATCTACAAGATTAGGGTTAATTAATACAATACTTTCTTTATCGTTAGAGTAAAGAATATCTAACGTTTCGTTTGTTTCATCATCTATACCTAATGTTTCAGAGTTTGAACTAAAGGTAATCTCAAAACGGTTTAAGTGTTCACCAGTATTTAAGAAAACTTCGTAATCGCTGACTCTTAAATCATGATATAATTCTAAATCAATATCATGCACATAGATATTTAGGTCATCTGGTACGTTTTCTAAGGCATCTATGGTAATAGAGTTTAAGCCATCTTCGTTAACTTTTACACCTAAAGGATACACAGCTGATTCTTCCGCATCATTACTACCTTGAATAATATACTTTTCATCATTAATCATCCAGTACATATCATCGGTTTGATCACCATATAATTTAGCATCATAAGCCCAATCAACACCAGTTGTTGTGTTATCATCAATAGTTAATAAAAGTTGTCTGTGCAATTGCATATCAAAGCTAGCATTAAAGCCAATTCTAAATTTCATTCTATCATCAGCAGCGGCATCGTTATTTTGAGAATTAGTAGAATTTGCAGTTCTCATAAATACAGATGTAGCTCCTTCTTTAACAAAGGCACGTTGGTCGTTTTCAAAGTTTACGGTTCCGGCACTTACACCAGATACAAAGAATCCCTGACTTACAGGTATATATCTGCCAGGTGTTTTTGTACCGACACCTACCTGAGCTACATCAGGATCTGGTGCTGGTGCTGGTACACCTCCAGAAAAGTTGTATAGTGCATAACCACCTTGGTATTCGCGTAGTACATGCGAACCTCCTCCCCAATGTTCCCAGAAATATAATGTACCAGTAGTATTGGTGTTGTCTGAGATAAACTCATCAGCATCTATTGAAGAAGCGTAAGGGTTACCAACTAAATAGTCATTTCCAGAATTGATAGTTAAGCTAATATCTCCATTATTTGGCTTTCCTAAGAATACATAGTTTTGATCTGTTAAAATTGAACCTGTACCAGGACCTTTCATGGTGAAACCTTCACCTGCAAAAATGTTTCCTGTACGTCTTACATGTTGCCATGCAGAATAATCATCACTTGTAAGGTTCGCAAATTTCCAAATCCAATAATCAGCAATTGTAATAGGTGTAGAGGAATTACCATCATAACCAGATGTAGAGAAATTAACCGAGCTAGCTCCATCAAACATAATATCTTGCACTGTATAACGATGATCATTTTTTGCAATATCTACATCACCAACTGGTGCAGACCAGTAGTTATAAGTAAATGTATCTGCAGTACCTTGTTGATCTTTTTCTAATTGGCCACTAGCAATAATGTCTAGATCACTATCATTAGGCTGAACAAGTTGTGATTCTCCTTCTAGGTCTAATTTACCTTCTAGAGCCATATAATGAGAAACCGTTAAGCCAAAACCAGCATTAGTAGCGTTGTCACCATTTATAGTTAATTCGTTTGAATCTACATATAGACCAAGAACTTCTCTATTATCGTTATTACCTGCTGGTAAAGACGAGTTGTCCATAGTTACATTGTGGTCTGTTCTTACAATGTTCCAATTTACAGTAATCGTAGGATCTACAATAGAAGCTGATCCTGGTATGTATTGTACATCTCCATTTGTCCATGTTGTACTAGTGTCCCAATCGCCATTTTGTGTTGAAACATATGGTAGTGGTGCAGTTTGTCTATCAACTGTATCAAGATTTCTTAATGCACCTTGATTTCCATTTCCAGAAGCATCTTTTGTATTTGTGTATGTGTAAACAGACATTGGATAATAACCAGCTAACTCACTCCAAGGAACAGCATTAATATCGTTTTTTGTTATAGCTGTAGGTAGAACATTACCCATAACTTGACCTGCGTTATCTGCTATTTCTTGATTCATAACAAAGCGCAATTGGTCTAAGGTAAGGTCTGTATTCCATACTCTAACTTCATCAATATTTCCTTGAAAGTGTTGTGTTGTTGAACTTTTTCCTGCAGCTGCTATTATAAATGAGTCGGTTGTTGAAACAGGAGCTGTTCTAGTTTGATTTGTGTCTAATACACCATCAATGTATATGTAAGCTTCTGAACCATCATAAATGACAGCGACATGATGCCATTCGTCATCAGGTATACTTGTACTAGAGGTTGTAATTTGATTAGAACCATTTTTCCAATATACTTCAATTCTATTATCATTTAAAATAGTAAAATCAAATCCACTAGTAAATGCTGCATCTCTTTTTGAAAGAATAGATTTTGTACCACTATCTGCAGCATCGCGCTTTATCCAAGCTGAAATTGTAAATCCAGAAGGGTCTAAGTCTAAGTTGTCTTCGATATCTATATAATCTGCAGATCCATCAAAATAAACAGAACGAGTAAACTCAATCTCAGGTGCATATCCAAACGTAATATATTTTGTACCATTAAAATCGTATTCTGCATCTAAGTTACCATTACCATCAGAAGTCATAATTCTATAATCGGCTGTTGGGTCAAAAACACCTGTATTAGAAATGAACATGTAATAATTACCTGGTGGTGCTATGTTTCTTATAGCATTTTGAGGAATTCTAACTTTTACAGTTGGTATGTCTCCACCATTTTCAACAACTTTCCAAATACGTTGCATGCCAGTAAAGGTAACATCAGTATTTAAACTTGGAGCAATACCTGAACTCATGTTTACAGAAATTACAGAAGCAGCTAAATCTAGATTAGCACCATTATTTCCCCACATTAAGAATTCTTTGTCATTAAATGTGGTTGGGTTAGTGGATTTATTGATATTATTAGTGTTATAGATATCTGATAGTCCTATGGTAAGAATACCTTCAGTCCTTCCAGTGCCATCTGAAGCATTATTAACACTACGAGATTGTTTTTGGTTAAGGTCAGAATCATCATCTCTACCAATACCACCTATATCATAGTTATATCCAGAATTAGCAGACTGATCCCATATTACAGTACCATCACTGTCAACATAGTCTTGAGATGTACCATTAACACCAAGGGTAATACCATATTTTACAGCTAAATAGGATTGTATTCTATTTCTTTCTTGTGTAAGGTTGACATCATCTTTTCGGGATGAGAAAGTAATAATTTCTGCTATACGAGCATTAGTGGTTGCTTCCCAACCTTCACTTCTTCCAATCCAATATCTAGAATCATTTACATTAACAAATGAAGCGATATCATTTTGAGTGGTTTCAATATTATTAGCATTATAATATAGTTCTTGTTGAGTTGCGCCTATATTATTTCTAGCATTTACAATACCTACATTATTGTAAGATGTGCCAGGACCATCATGCACAGCATAACCATCACCAGCTACACCAGTATCATATGTGTCTATTGCAAAGCAAATAGACTCATCTGTAACTCTTCCTGTGTAATCACCAAATCCAATACCTGTAGCATCTGTAGCGTTTGTGCCTGAGTCAGCATCACCACAAAATACATCCATAAAACCAAAAGAGCTATTTATAGGTGTTTCATCTGGAATAATTACCACAAACATATCTTGTGTGTAAAGACCAGAAGTACCTTCTAAAAATTCAGTTGAGGTATCGTCATAAGAATAATCATCATCTGTAGTGAATGAAGAGAAGACATTATCAAACTGAACAACAGGGTTAAAATTAATATTATCAGCTGTGTTGTCTCTATATGTTGGTTCTTGACCTACAGTATTTACTGTAGCATCTGCACCACGTCCTTGGTCGGCCCATAGAGATACACTTTGACTATCTGTGTACCCTAGACCATCTGTAGATTTTAACCATAATTCTAAGTCAGCAGTGACTCCACCTGGTCCTTCAGTTAATGGAACAACTCCAATACCCGAAACAGTGAATGTATATGGGTTTTCATCGCTATCATCATTAACAATAGATACTATAGCTGTACGAGTACCATTAGCTGTAGGGTCAAAATCTATAGTAAAAGTTGTTGAAGATGATGCGTTAACTGTACTTGCTGGTGTTGCTGATACAGCAAAATCTGTTGGGTTGGCTCCTCCAATTGTAATTGAGCCAACAGTTAATGACAATGTTCCTGTGTTTTCAATTGTAAAAGTGTGAGATACTGGTGTGCCAGTACCTGTAGTTCCGTAATCTGTGTCGTCAGCAGATGTAGGTGTATTATCACCATTGGAGATTGGGTTTCCTAAACCTGTTATGTTTATTTCTGGGGCAGGAGCTGAAGAGCTGACTACAATTCCATAATCCTCAACTTCACCGTCAAAACCAGTTTCGCAACTTGTAGGGTTTGAGCCATACTTTGTTGAGACTCTCATTCTTGTTGTACCTAATGTAGCAGTAGCTGGTATTGAAATTGATAATGCTGGTGTAATAGCACCATCTGTATTTGTGTCACCTAAATCATATGATTCTCCAGGGTCTGTGAAATCTTGATTTTGATTCCAATCGATCCAAGCAAATGTATGTACTGTATAGCCACCATCAGTATTAACACTTACGCTAAGGGTTTCTGTACCTCCTTGTGTTACGTTTGCAATATGAGTTGTTGTGAAATTTTCATAAGCATTATCATTATTGACGGTATCAGAATTATTAATAGATTCAAATGTAACATTTGAAACACCTGTTTGGTAGCTCGTATTTCCATTAGATGTACAATAAGGAGGTGTTGTTCCAGTACCTTGTATATTAAAAGTGTAAGGGTCTTCATCAGTGTCGTCGTTGGCTATAGTTACCGTAGCAGTTCTTAATCCCACTGCACTAGGGTCAAAAGTAATAGCAAAAGTTGTACTAGAGCTTGTTCCTATAGTAGATGAAGGTGTGGTAGTAACTGTAAAATCTGCGGCATGAGTACCACTTATACTTACATAAGGAGATGAACCAGTTAATGTAAGAATGCTAGTTCCTGTATTTTCTATTGTAAAAGTATTGACATTAGTCCCAGAAGGTACACTAACACTGCCAAAGTCAGTATCGTCAGATGTTGATGGTGTATTACCACCACCACTAGGTATTGATGATCCTCGTCCTAAAATGTCAATTTCAGGATCAGCAGCACAAGTTAAACATGGTGCTGCTAAATTGCTTAAATCTACAATTTGAATTTCGTGCGACATAGTGTTTCCACTTCTATGTGACCAATGTGCTGCTTGGGTTGCAGAATTAAAATAATAATTTCTCCAACCTCTGGCATATGCTGTTCCTCCTCCTGTACTAATAGATGATCCTATAATTAAGGCTTCATTTGTATTTGATAAACCAGCAGAGCTAATATTAATTGTTGTTTCTCCTTGTGTGTTAGAGGTGTTTTGAAATCTAGTAACATTTAAGTCAGAATGATTTAAAACATGAATAAATTGTTTGTTTGTACCATTAGAGCCATGACCACTTTGAAAAGACCAATCTACGGTTTGGTTATTTGATCCAGGATACATGACAGGCCAATTATCTTCAATTGCTTGGTTAGCACCAGCTACATTGTCTCCTTTATGATGGCTTAAAATTATAGCCTCACTCCAAGCACTAACACTTGTAGCTGTGCCAGAACCGTCTGAATTACTTGTTAATGTAATACTACCAGTATCTCCTGCTGTATTTCCAGAATCACCATGTAAAACGGTCCAATTGCTACCTATAAATTCTACTACTGTAACATATACAGTTACATTACTGGCATTAGTGCCTTTTTCTACTCTTAATGTTGATGCATCTTCTAAATAAGCGATTGCAGTTCCTGTATCTGCACCATCTGTACCATCATTGGTTATAATTCCAGTAATAAAAGGAATACAGTCATTTGCATTAACAATGCCTGAGAGTGCATGTGTTACACTGTTGGATCCGCCGTTTAGATTAATAACATATCTTCCTCTAACAATCATTTCATTATTTCCGCCAGGAGAACCTATATATTCCCATATAGAAGAGTTAAACCTCATATTAAATCCGCTAGAACCAGATTGTCTATAATAACTTAAAGTGTTAGTACCTGTAAGAACTCTTGCGCCTGATAAATCATCAGCTTCTAAATGACTATTAGAGCTATTTGTACCAGCTGATACTTTCCTATTATTATTAGCTAATACAAAAGCATTATTTAAAGCTGACACAGAAGAAAAACTGGTGTTCGTGCCACCAGAGTTGCCTATATCATCTTGTATGTGTTGTACCTTAAAATCTTGTGCAAAAAGAGATGCTGATAATAAAAAAGTTAATGCAGTCAAAGCATAACCTTTTAAGGTTAGAGTAATAGTTTTCATAAGCGGTTAAGTTTAGTTTGGGACTAAATTTATATGTCAAACATACTGTTTAATTCTATTAAGTGCAAAAATATTCGACGAAATGCATGGTTTTGGAGTTAAAAATCTGATTATCAGTTGTTTGTATTATTTTAGTTTTTAATAAGTTGTTTGACAAAACTTTTATTTGTTGTAAGGTCTTTTAAAACAACAATATAAGTTCCTTTTTGAATAGCGTTTAGATTTGATATTCTAATATTATTAGAGTTTACTAATTCTAAATTATCTGAATAGACTATTCGATTCAATGTGTCATAAATATTTATATGAAATATGTGACCTATGAGTATTGAAGGTACTTTTATGTCTATGCTACTTGTAAATGGATTAGGGTATACCTTAACCTTATCAATGGTACTATCAGCTATGCTGAGAGTTTGGTCAAATAGATTGACAGTATAATCTTCAACTTCACCATAAGGAAATGACTCACACGGATCTATTTGAATAGTTCCTTCATTAGAATTATTGTGATATTTCATAATAACTCGCATAACAGTATCTCCTGTCTTTGCTGAGTTTGGAACTGTAAATGTACTTGATACTACTTGTGGGTTTACATATGCGCCAGCTTCTAATATTTTTTCATTATTAGTAAAAATACCATCTTGGTTATAATCTACCCATGCTGATACTGCTTCATTATACTGGGTGCCTTCCCAGTATTTCATAACTGAAATAGTATTACCAATACTTCCTATTTCTATTGGGCTAAATATAGATTGACTTCTGTAATTTGAATATCCAGATGTTGTAGTATCTACAGAGTTATTAGAGATTCCATTTAAGGTTACTTCACCTATATATTCATCATCTACACTGTTGCCTTGAGCATCGCAATAAGAAACTGTACCTGTTGTAAAGTTATCTGTGGTAGAATATGATGATGAATTTGATCCACAGTTAGAACGAACCTCATATTCGTAATTTGTTTCTGGATTTAAGTCAGATAGATCGTATGAGTTTGTGTTAATGTCTAAAATTTCAGTCCACATTGGTGAACCAATTTCTCTATACCTTAAATCAAACGTAGATCCAGTTGTAGTTGTCCAATTTAAGGTTGCTGAAGATGCTATAATATTTGTAACATTTAGGCTTCCTGGAATAGCTGGTGTTAATGGAGTTAATAATATTTCTGATAAATCTACAATTGAATAATCTGATATAAATTGGCTACTTAATGTTACTGATTGATAACATGATGCGCTTATCATTAAATCGTAAGTACCTCCTTTTATTGGTCTGTAAAAATCACCATTGGTATCTGAAGATACTTCAGAGCCATAGGCATCATGCCCAACAACTGTAATAGTAGCTCCTTCTATTGTATTTGTGGTAGAAACATCTTTTACAACACCTCTAAATCCATAAGTGCCTTGTGTTAAATAATCTAACAGTGCATCTCTGTTATAATACCAGTAATTTATAAGAGAGCTTTCAGGTAAAATTTTAGTGTCAGACAGCTCAATAGTTGTTTCTCTACATTGATGATAAACATTCATGTAGTCTTGGCGTCCACCATATACACGATACCATTCAGCACCATGTGTTACACCAGGACTTTGTGCATAATTATTATGCCAAGCTTGGCTACCTGAACTAGCGTCCCAATCCTCATCATCTGTCATGTAAGAAGGTTTGTTTGTGTAAGAAGGTGTTGATGTATTGCCAGCATTAGCATCTGTTTGGCAATGCGTTGCGTATTCTACACCAACAAACTCATACCAATCATTATCAGCATGTGTGTATTGAGATGAGGCATAAGCATTATCAAAAGGGTAATTTACCAATTCTGTACCTCCGTGAAAATTTGCCGCAATAACAAAGTTATGTTGGTCTGCAAAGTTCATAAATGCAATGGTTTCTGTTTGATATGCTTCATTATCTGGATGAGCACCTGCAACATTATCGGGATAATTTCTGTTGAGATCTATATTATTACCATTTCCTCGTCTTGCATTTGCGACAGAAGTGTTAGATGCACTGTTATGGTAAGTTCCATCAGGATTTGCGCTCGGATTAATCCAAATCTCAGCATTTTCTACTAAGTTTTTTACTCTGGCATGGTCTGCGTGTCCTGTATCATTATATACAGTTAATATATAATCAATTAATGTTAGCATCATAGGGTAACCTGCAATCTCATCACCATGCATAGATGAGGTAAACATTAGCTTTGGTTCAGCCTCGTCAACAGATACATTATCAGAAATTTTTATAAACAAAATTTCCTTGTCTCCTTGTCCTGTAGCACCTATACTTACTTTTTCTACTAAAGCAGGATAATCATCTTCAAAATCTTGCATTTGTTGAGCATATTCTGCATAAGTTGGGTAACTTCCTAATGGAAAGGTAAGTGTAGACATCGTACTTCTACTTGCTAAAGGTCTTACATCATAGATAGAAGTTTCATCAACCATGTTTAAATCCATAGGCACTTTAAAAGCAATATTGTTTTCTTCAAATAGTCTAAATTGTTCTTCATTTGCCCAAGCTTTTACAGTTTTTGTTTCTGGATCAAAATGAACTATAGATAGATTATTAGTGAATAACTCTAACTGACTTTTATTATCTACTTTAAAGGTGAATGTTAACTCTCCTTGTGTTTCAAGTAAATTTTCTGCTTTTTCTTTTTCTGTTTGCTGAGCATTTATACTCAGAAAACATAGTAGTATAGCGGTTAAGCACAAAGTGATTTTTTTCATCTGATTTGGGATTAAATGAAATTTATGTGTCCGCTAATATATCAATTAATTCTAAATTTAATCCATGAAAAGCAAAAAAAATCGATGAAATGTAATTTTCTTCAAATAGGCTTGATCTAATTTTAGTTTATAACATTTAAAATGTTATAAACTAAAATTAATGCACTCTTGGAGGCTTCTAGTTGATTTAAGGTGCCTGAAATATAAACATCTAACTGTGGGCTATACCATAAAAATGATGCTGTACTACCCGAATGACCGATAAGTTCTAAGTCTGTTTCTGTATCTGTTAATTTGTTGATAGAAATTTTTCTTATACCGAAACCGTATTGTATTCCTTTTGTTTCATGTACCCAATTTTGCATTGCTAAACGTGTTTCTTTACTTATAATTAAATCATTGTTAAAGGCTTTTGAAAATTTAATCAAATCTTGAGTGGTTGACACTAATCCGCCGCCTCCCCAATCTGCAGTTAAGCTTTTAATTGATGACAACTCAATATCTCCAACATAAAATTTAGCCATAGGAAGTGTATTGTCTATAGGTGACGACTTTAAGTTGATAAAAGAACTATTCATTTTTAAAGGTTGAAAAAAGTATTGCTTAAAGAACTCGTCTAATGGTAAGCCATTTATTTTTTCAATGATTAATGCTAAAAGTACATACTCTGTATCTGTATAATGATAGTCTGTGCCAGGAACAAAGTGAGGTTTCATTTTTTCTTTAGTAAACAGAATCATTTCTTCAGCAGTCCAGGACTTATTTGGATTCATTAATAGTTGATTGATGATATTCGGACTTTCATCATTGGTCTTATCCGTAAAATAATCTGGCAAGCCAGAAGTATGTTGTAATAAATGCGTAATAGTTAACTCTTTTGAATAGTCTTTTTCATCTAAAACATGAAGATTATGCATTAAATTTTTTGGTAAGTATTTAGCAATTTTGTCTTCAAACTTTAGTTTGTTATCGTCCTTTAAAATGCCAATTGCAGTTGCGGTTAGCATTTTGGTTACGCTAGCTGTATAAAATGGACTATTTATTGAAATGGAATCTTCTTCACTTTCGGCCAGCTGAATATCAATTCCGTTAGACTTAGAATATACGTGCAGAATTCCACTTTTAATGTTTTCTTTTTCTAATTGGGCTTTAAATAATTTTTCAATTTCAATATGTATGTTTTGTTGACCATAGCAGAATAATCCGGCAAATAATGCTAGACCTAAAAGTATATTTCTCATATAATTAGTTTTTAATTGTTCGTTTTTTGATTGATAAATTGATGATGCAAAGATGTATTAGAATTGAAAGCTAATCGTCCTGAATTATGATTTGAAACCTTTTTTGAAATTCAGCACTTGTTGCTTGTTTTATAAATTCGTGAATAAAAAAGGCTTAACAGTTTTAGTGTTAAGCCTAATTAGTTCTTAGGGTTTAGTTTTAAAATAAAGCTTCAGGATGCAAAGTGAGTTTTTCTACATTTTTGGTGATTTTTTTAATATCCCAATTCCACCATTTTAGTTGCAATAGTTTTGAAATTGTATCATCAGAAAATCGTTTTTTAATAGGTTTTGCAGGATTTCCACCAACAATAGTATAAGGTGCAACATCTTTTGTAACTACTGCTTTTGTGGCGATAATGGCACCATCACCAATGGTTACACCAGGCATAATGGTAGTATCGTAACCAATCCACACATCGTTACCAATTATGGTATCGCCTTTGGTTGGATAGCTTTTGCCATCCATTGCATGTTGCCACGCACCACCAAATATGGCGAATGGATAGGCAGATGTAGCTTCGGTTAAGTGGTTGCCACCATTCATAATAAAGGTTGCACCAGAAGCAATCATACAAAACTTACCAATAATGAGCTTGTCACCAACAAAATCAAAATGGTATTTTACGTTTTTTTCAAAATTTGAAACATCTTCAAAATCGTCATAATAGGTGTAGTCACCAACTAAAATATTAGGATTGTTGATGTAGTTTTTTAAAAAACAAAGGTTCTTATAATTGGCTAACGGAAAAACCGTATTTGGATCTGGAATGTTCATAATTCTAATTTATTAGCTTGTTCTCTAAAGTAATCTTTTAATTTATGATTTCCATACGTTGGTGCAATATTATCTTCTGCCGTTAAGGTTAGAAAAAACTCAATAGAACCATAGGTTTTAACAGAAGTAAAGGTTCTTAGAGACCAAATGGTTAATCGTCTTAAACAATCTGGTAGGTGCAATATCTTAATTGGTTTATCTAACGACATTAGCGCCAATTTGCTAATGTCGTTAAGGCTTAAAATATCAGGACCTCCTATGGTTACTTCTTTGTTATAGTCACTCAAAGTATCTACAATAGCTCTTGCTAAATCCTCACCATGAATTGGGTTGAATTTTTGATTACCAGACCCAAACAAATACACTCGACCAGATTTTGCCATTTCTAGGAAATCTTTCATGTCCGAGAAAAAACCATTTGGTCTTACTATAGTATAATTTAACCCTGAAGATTTTAAAGCATCTACAAACTTTTCTTTGGCTTCAAATATTTTTAAATTTCGATATTTGTCGCCATTGATAGCTGAAACATATACAAAGTGTTTAACACCACTTTTTTTAGCCTCTTTAAGTAAGTTCATATTCGCTTTAAAATCTACATCCATATAGGTTAAACCATCTTTTTGTCGTGTAATACCAACGGTTGAAATCACTGTGTTAATGCCTTTGCAAATGTCTCTTAAAGTTTCTGGCTTGGTGACTTCGGCTAGTTTTATTTCTAGGTAGTTTTCATTACTGTTTTCTAATTGATTTGATTTTCGGGCGATGGCAACCACCTGATTTTCTTTTTCAATTAAAACTTTTAATAAATACCCACCTAAATAGCCTGTAGCTCCTGCTAATAACACATTGGTATGTTGCATTTTTTATGAGTTTTTTAATTAAACTCGTTTGTTAGCAGTTGTTCTATAATGGTATTGCGTTGTTCTCCCGAATCGTCTTGTTGGTTGCTTAATAACACTATGGTAGCGTTGTGTTCTGGTACAAAACCAATCATACTCCAATAGCCATCAATATCGCCTCCGTGCCAATATAGTGTAGTGTTACCTTCTTGCGTGGTAAACCAACCCAAGCCAAAATCTACATAGCCACTTGGTACATTTTGGGCAAATATTTCGGCTTTTTCAGAAGCTGTAAACCAATTTGTATTTACGGCATTGGTCCAAGTTTCCATATCTTTTGGTGTACTACTAAAATCTCCAGCACCAAAAGCTAAATTCATGGGATATACGCTGTTTGTATTACCATTGTTATAACCTTCTGCATGATTATTCGCGTTAATTGCATCTGTGCCTTTGTAAGTATTAGTCATTTCTAATGGATTAAAAATGTTTTGCTGAATGTAATCGTGGTAAGATATGTCAGTAAGCTCTTCAACCAGTAAAGCTGCGATAAGGTAGTTGGAATTGCTGTATTGTTTTCCAGTGCCTGGTGTAAAGTTGAGACCATTTTCTGAAATTAGTTCTATAATAACTTCATAAATGTCTTCTTCATCAAAAAAATATCCTTGTTCTGTGGCTTCTTCAACCACATATTGATAATCTGGTATACCTGATTGATGCGATAATAACTGTGCGATTGTTATTTGATTTCCGTTTGGAAACTCAGAATCAAATTCATCTAAAGTTTGATTATAACTTGTAATATAACCATCGCGTTTTAATTGAATAATAGCAGCTGCTGTTAATGTTTTAGAAACTGAACCAATGCGATAAGCAAGTTCGTAATCTTGAGCCAATGCTGTGTTTTCATTGGCTAACCCAAAGCCTTGTCGTACTAAATCATTACCGTTTTTAGTTACAATGGCATAACCTTGAAAATCGACTTCGGTTAATAAATTTTCAACGGTTGTGTAGTTAGTTGTAGATGTGTTGTTGTCATCATCTTTTGAACATGATGTAAAAAGCATTATTGTTGCTACTATTAATGCTACTAAGAATTTGTGTAAAGTTGTCATAATTGTTCGTTTTTTTGATTATTAATTATGACGCAAAGATTCGTTAGATTACCAAGGCAATCGTTCTGAATTATAATTTAGAACGTTCGGAATTTACAACAAGAAACGGTTTATTTAGAATGCTGCTGCACCCATTTGCTAGGTGTAATGCCTTCCGTTTTTTTGAAAAATGTATTAAAAACACTTTTAGAATTAAAGCCGCTATCGTAAGCAAGACCAAGAATAGTGATGTGTTTAAACTCTGGCTTTAAAGCAATAGTTTTAAAGTACTCTAAGCGATAAGTGTTTATAAAATCATTAAAGTTTTTTTTGAAACTTGCATTAAGCAACCACGATAAATGATTTGGGTGAATATTAATTTTACCAGCTAAAGTACGTAATGATAATGTGGTGTCTAAAAAGCATTCTTCTTCATTCATTAAGAATACAATTGCTTTTTGGTAATGTTCTATTTGGTCTTTTGATAGTAATTGCTTTTCAACGGTCTTTATTTTAGATTGGATTTGATTAGATAGTGCAAATATGGTTTGTAACTGTTTGTTAAAACGATTTATAGTATGTAAAGGTTGCAATAAAGGATCTACTTTAAGCAGTGTCATTAATGGTTCTTTATGTAAAATGCCTTCATCTATTAAATCTAAAGCATTATCATATTGCTTTAATAAGGTATAGATGTATATCAAGAAAAATCTAATGCGCTCTCTGCTATCAGAATTGAGTAATGGTATTAGAGAGTCTAAATTGGTTTCTACTTTTGAGGTTTCTTTTAATAAACAATACGCTATGGTTGTCATTATTAGCTGCTCTATTTTAGAGCCTTCCATTTCAGGAATACTACTGGCAACTTTAATTATGTTTTGAGGTTTGTTTTGCCAAGCCAAAGCCAAAGCATAGATACCATAACCTACAATGAATTTATTGTTTATCTCAAAGCATCTTTTAAAATGGGTAATAACTGCCTTTTCATCTTTATTGATATAGGCGTTGTAACCCATAAAATAATTATTTAAATCATTTAATGGATCTAATGTATATGCTTTATTTATATGGTAGTTGGCTTCTTCTAGGTTACCTTCCAAAATTAGGGTGATGAATAGTTTTTGATGTGCATCGGAGTAACCTGGCTTTAATTGCAGTGCTTTTTTTAGGTGTGAAGCAGCAGCTTTAAAATCCCATTTTTTGTTGAGGGCATCCCAACCCAAAGAATGATGTACTTCTGGAAGCTCTATTTTTAATTTGTGCGCAGTATCAAGGTAATTTCCACCTATTTCAAAAGCTTCCTTTACAGGCATTAATCCACCAGCAGCAAGTATATTGTAGGCATAATGCACATTTACGTGTGCCAATGCAAAAGTTGGGTGTTGCTCAATAATGCCTTTCAATATTGAAATTCCTTTTAAAGTGTCATCTTTATTAAAATGCGAAATAAGTTTTTTAGCTTTTAGGTAATTGTTATAAGCTTCCGTAGAAATATTATGATGGGTTATTAAAGAATCATCAACATTAAAGTGACCAAAATTTTCTCTTATTTTATCGGCAATTAAAAGGCTGATTTCATCCTGAAGTTTAAAAATATCATCTAGCTCTCTGTCGAAACTTTTAGACCAGTAATGAGTACCATCTGCAGTATCTATCAATTGTGCAGAAATACGAATTCTATTTTGGGCCTTTCTAACACTACCTTCTAAAATTGTTAAAACATTTAATTCTTTTCCAACCTGTCTAACGTCTATTTGTTTTCCTTTAAAAGCAAATGAAGATGTTCTTGCAATAACTTTTAGCGCTTTAATGTTGGTTAATGCATTAATGATTTCTTCTGTAATACCATCACAAAAATAATCGTTCTCAATATCATTACTCATATTGACAAAGGGTAGTACAGCGATGGATTTAGAATTAGTTTTCAATTAAAGTATAGCAATGAATGGTTTATGTCTCGAAAATAAATAATTTAACGAAGCCTAAAAGCTAATTGTTTGAACTTTTTTGAAATTGTAAGAAAAACAGTTTACACTATATAGAGAATCTATTCTTTTGAGGTTATGACAATAGCAAAAGCCTAAAATGTTTTTGAGTGCTAATATTTTTTTATGGTAAATTGTATATAATCAAAGTATTGCTTTATGTTAATAAAAAAACCCAGTACGTTAATACTGGGCTTTTACTACTGTAGCGAGATCGAGATTTGAACTCGAGACCTCCGGGTTATGAAT
>NZ_JAOARH010000003.1 GCF_025210595.1 Winogradskyella sp. | reverse complement strand
TGTATAGGAGAATCTATATCTACTGTATTCTCAAACGCCATGAAAGAAGATACTAACTTTTCTTTTAATTCCATATGTTATTAAGTCTTCAGTTACCGGTCTTCAGTTAGCAGTTTTTATTGGTTGCGTAGTGATGACTGTGTGCTGATTTTCTACTTACTGATTAACTTCTTCTTTTATCCAATCGTATCCTTTAGCCTCTAACTCGTGAGCTAATTCTTTTGTGCCAGATTTTACAATTTTACCATTGTATAGTACATGTACATAATCTGGTACTATATAATCTAATAACCTTTGGTAATGAGTAATCACTATAATAGCATTGTCTTTAGATTTTAGCTTATTTACACCATTAGCTACAATCCTAAGAGCATCAATATCTAATCCTGAATCGGTTTCATCTAAAATGGCTAACTTAGGTTCTAACATTGCCATTTGAAAAATCTCGTTTCGTTTTTTCTCACCACCAGAAAATCCTTCATTTAAAGAACGCGACAAGAACTTTCGGTCAATCTCTAAAAGCTCAGATTTTTCACGAATCATTTTAAGCATTTCATTTGCAGGCATATCTTCTAAGCCTTTTGCCTTACGAGTTTCGTTAATAGCTGTTTTCATAAAATTAGTAACGCTAACACCAGGTATTTCTACAGGATATTGAAACGATAAAAACACACCTTTGTGAGCACGTTCTTCTGCGGCTAATTCGTTTATGTTTTCATCTTCAAGAATAATATCTCCTTGTCCAACTTCGTACTCTTCTTTACCAGCAACTACTGAAGCAAGTGTACTTTTACCAGAACCGTTTGGTCCCATAATGGCATGTACTTCGCCAGGTTTAACCTCTAAGTTAATCCCTTTTAAAATTGCTTTGTCTTCTACACTAGCGTGTAAGTTATTTATCTTTAACATAGTTGTTTAGTTTGCTAATTTTATAACGTCTTCTTTTTTAGAATCAGGTTTCTCTACTTTTAATATATCCTTTATTTCTAGGTTGTTTTCCCAAAGAATTTTAGGATTAGTGTTTTTAATTCTTTTTACTCTTACAGTAACTTGCACAGATGAGTATTTGTCTGCTTTAAAAGGCTTTGCTTTTTCATTTAGCTTGTGCATATTATCATCTACAACAACGCCATAAATGGTGCCATTTGGAGTTTCAAATACTGCGGCATTTTGTTGAGAATCATAAACAAAATCCCCTTTCATGGTAATTAAGCCATCGTTTTGATCGTAAGATTTTGAACGATTCTCTTCTAAGTTTACCTCTGACTTTGTTTCATTTTTACAGCTTAAAATACTGAAAAGAGTTAGTAAAAGAATTGCAATTTTTTTCATATCTATTTTTTTTGCTAAAGCAAGAATCATTTTTGAATGAACTTAATCTTCATTGATTTCTACTTTCGCAGGAAAATGTATTACCCAACAGAACCTTCTAAGCTTATTTCTAGTAGCTTTTGTGCTTCTACAGCAAATTCCATTGGTAATTTGTTTAATACTTCTTTACTAAATCCATTAACGATTAAGGCAATGGCTTTTTCAGTATCAATACCACGTTGGTTGCAATAGAAAATTTGGTCTTCACCAATTTTACTAGTCGTTGCTTCGTGTTCTATTTGAGCGGTTTTGTTTTTAGCTTCAATGTAAGGGAAGGTGTGCGCACCACACTCATTACCCATTAATAAACTATCACATTGAGAGAAGTTACGAGCATTTTCAGCACGACTACTTACTTGCACCAATCCACGATAGCTATTTTGAGATTTTCCTGCTGAAATACCTTTGCTAATGATCGTTGACTTAGTGTTTTTTCCTAAGTGAATCATTTTTGTTCCAGTGTCAGCTTGTTGGAAATTATTAGTTACTGCAATAGAGTAGAATTCACCAACAGAGTTGTCACCTTTTAATACGCACGAAGGGTATTTCCAAGTTACAGCACTACCAGTTTCTACTTGTGTCCAAGAAATTTTTGAGTTGGTTTCGCAAATACCACGTTTAGTTACAAAATTGTAAACTCCACCTTTTCCTTCAGCATTTCCTGGGAACCAGTTTTGAACTGTTGAGTATTTTATTTCAGCATCATCTAAAGCAATTAACTCTACAACTGCTGCATGTAATTGATTTTCATCTCTACTAGGTGCTGTACAACCTTCGAGATAACTTACGTAGCTAGCTTCATCGGCGATAACTAATGTGCGCTCAAATTGCCCTGTTCCTGCTTGATTGATTCTAAAGTATGTAGATAATTCCATTGGACATCTTACACCTTTTGGAATATAACAGAAACTACCATCACTAAATACTGCAGAGTTTAAAGCTGCATAGAAATTGTCGGTTTTTGGTACAACCGTTCCAATATATTTCTTAACTAGTTCTGGGTGTTCTTTGATCGCTTCACTTATAGAACAGAAGATAATACCTTTTTCTGCAAGTGTCTTTTTAAATGTGGTAGCTACTGATACAGAATCTACAACAACATCCATAGCTACACCAGCTAATTTTTTTTGTTCGTCAAGTGAAATTCCTAGTTTTTCAAAGGTTGCTAATAACTCAGGATCTACTTCATCTAAGCTGTCATACTTAGGTTTGCTGTTTGGTGCAGAGTAATACGAGATAGCTTGAAAATCTGGTTTTTCATAGTTTACATTTGCCCACTCTGGCTCCACCATGTCTTTCCAAATTTTAAAAGCGTCTAAGCGCCACTCTGTCATCCATTCTGGCTCTTCCTTCTTCTTAGAAATCGCTCGTACAATATCTTCATTTAAACCAACAGGGAATGTTTCAGATTCAATATCTGTATAAAAACCATATTCATATTCTTTGGTTTTTAATTCTTCCCTTAAGTCGTCTTCTGTATATTTTGACATGTTCAAAATTTAATGTTTTTAAAGTCTTCCTTTTTTGGAAGATTTAGATGCGTTTATAGCGAAAATGATTCGCCGCAACCACATGTTCTATTCGCATTTGGATTATTGAACACAAAACCAGTTCCGTTTAATCCTCCTGAGTATTCTAATGTTGTTCCAACTAGATATAAGAAGCTTTTTTTGTCGACAATAATTTTTATACCATTATCTTCAAAAACTTTATCGTCTTCCAGTTGTTCTTTGTCAAATTTTAAATCATAAGATAATCCTGAGCAACCACCACTTTTAACGCCAACTCTGACATAGTCAGTGCTTGGGTCAAAGCCGTCCTCATTCATTAATTGGACTACCTTATTTTTAGCTGTTTCAGAAACTTTTATCATACCTGTTAATATAGATTAATATCTAAATAGTTCGCAAATATACTATATAACTAAGGTTTTATCACATTAACTAACATTATATTAGCATATGAGTTGATAGAAATTGCCTATTGATTAAGAAAATTTAGGCTTAGAAATTTGAAGGTTTAGATGAAATAACTGCCTTAATGTAGATTGAATATGCTTATTAGATATGCTTAATTCATCAAAATTACCATTAGCATCTGTTTTTACAATTGCGTTACAATGACTACAAGTTAACTCAGATGAGTGATCATCATTAGTTTTGGATTTTACATAATTATGTCCAAATACCGCACAAGGTAATGTTTTGTTTATAGTTGGTTTCATCGAAAAGATTTGGGATTGAAAATTTAGTTATTTAAAAACAAATCAATGACAAAACACGTATATTTTCGATGAAATACACCTTTTAAAGCGATTATTCTTACAAAATTAATTTTGAAATTCTGGATTATTGATAAATGAAGGATCTGAAAGGGTTAGTAAAAATGCTTTGAGATCTGCTTTTTCTTGAGTAGTTAATTGAACACCTCCTTGAGCTATTTGTTTCATTAATGGGTCTATTGTAGGTGAGTTTTGAAGCCCTTCACTATAATGATCTATAACTTCATCTAGTGTTGCAAATCTACCGTCGTGCATATAAGGTGCCGTAAATTCTAAATTTCTTAAAGATGGTGAACGAAATTTTCCATTATCATTGGGATCTCCAGTAATTGCACCTAATCCTAAATCTGTAAATGTAGCATCTAACCCGTTGTTATGAAAATCATTATCTGTCCACAGAGGATTATTAGGATTGCCGTGGCAATGAAAACAATCGCCTTTATCTTCTCTTAGAAATATGTCTAAACCATTTATTTCTTGAGCGGTTAATGTTGCTTGTCCTTGGGAGTATCTGTCAAATTTAGAATTAGCAGAGATTATAGTTCGTTCAAATTGTGCAATAGCTTTAGTTGTGAGTTCTTTAGTTATGGTTGAAGTATTAAATGCCAACTGAAACAGTTCTGGATATTCTGGATGAGATTGTAAACGTTCTACAACATTATTCCATTCGCTATGCAATTCTATCGGGTTTTGTACAGGTTCTTCTGCTTGCCTTTCTAGATTTAAAGCAGAACCATCCCAATTAAAACGCTCTCCATAATTCCAGGCCAGATTAAATATTGGCATGGTGTTACGACTACCTGCAAAACCATCTATACCAAAACTTGTGGGTAAATGATCTGAAAATGCTTTTTGAGGAGAATGGCATGATGCACAAGATTGGGTGTTATTGGCAGATAGAATGTTATCAAAAAAAAGTTTTTTGCCTAAAGCGACACCTTCAACGGTTTGAGGATTATCTGTTGGGATTATTGGTGAGATAATGTTTTCTGAAAAAATTTCAGGAATATTTAAAGGTAAGGGAGTTGGGTTATAGCTAGAATCATCATTAGAACAATTCAATAAAAATAGCATAGCAAATAGAAATAATCCTTTTTTCATCTCTTGTTGTTATTGAAAAACCTCACCTAAACTAAATGCATTTTGTCCATTTTCATACATCATTATTTGTGCTGTAGAATTTGGCATTAACATCTGGTTGTAAATGTTTAAATCCCATAGATTTGGGCTTTTAAACCATTCAGCAATATTCATTTTCACTTCTATTTCTATATTATTGGTAATATCTATAGCGCCTAGATTAACTGTGAAAAAGGTATCTTGCGGAAATGTTGGATTAGCACCAGGATTATCAACAGCTCTAATAGCATGATAATTAAAACCTTGCTCTTCCATGCTAGAGTTAATGAATTTACCATCGAATTGCATATAATGATAACCACCTCCCATCATTTCTGGTACATTAAAAGACGCTGAATTTAAATCTGTGTAATTTTCGGCATTATCTTCATTGTCTAGTCCAAAAGTAAATGAAACATTAGTGTAATTTCCAATTGGAATTTGAATGTTTGGTGTGTACTCCATATTCACTTCATTGGTGAGATCTACCAAGTTATAAACATCGAGTTCTATTTGTTCTCCATTAGCTTTTGTGAAGATTATATCTGAAATAACATAACGAAATCTTTCAAAACTAATAGATTCTCCATGTTCCGTTACATATTGAATTGGACCAAAATTATAATCTCTAATTAAGGCTCCGTCCCAGTTGTGGGTAAACTTAAATGTCGTTGAAATTTCTTGAACTTCATCTGAGTCATCACTAGAGTTGCATGCTGTAAGCAAAGTAATTATGCTTAAAAGAGTGATTAGTTTTTTCGTTTTTATTAGCATGTTTTTAATCTATTTTTACAATTAATAGGTCGGTAAATCCTTTGTTGTTTTCTATTTCTAAGTCATTGCTGTTAGACTCGCCAACTACAACTAAGGTGTTGTCATTCAATTCGGTAGCATCAAAGGCAAAATCAATATCAGTTCCGCCTATTGTTTTTTGCCATTGTATTTGACCATTTGCGTCTGTTTTAATCACCCAAGCATCATTTTGCCCTTGATTAACTGAAAGATCGCCATCTGAACTTCTTGAACTACCAGAAATTAAGAAACCATTATCTTCTGTTCTTTCTATGGATCTTGCAACATCAAAACTACTTCCGCCATAAGTTTTTTCCCAAATTAAATCTCCAATAGGTGAAATTTTAATAAGCCATAAATCGGCTGCGCCATTATTTTGACTAACGTCTGTATTGTTGCTTCTAGTGTCTCCAGCAATGATAAAGTTACCATCATTAGTACTTGCTATTGCTCTTGCTTCATCAATTTCATCACCTCCAAATGATTTTTCCCATATCATAGATCCTGTGTTAGATATTTTTACCACCCAAAAATCATAAGTACCTTTATTGTCTGAAATATCTACATCATCGCTATCTGAAGAACCAACGATTATATAGCCATCATTGGTTTGTATAGCATCATAAGGTGTGTCTGTAAACCCTCCACCAAAATATTTGCTCCATTCAATATTGCCAGATGTGTCTAATTTAAGAGCCCAATAATCTCCTCCTGCATGTCTGTTGGCATTTCTCGACGTATTTCCCTCACCACCAGATGCTGTAACGTCTAGTACTCCAGTTATAAAAAATCCACCATCATTTGTTTGTGTTATATTATGACCTACGTCGATTCCTGAGTAGCCATAGGATTTTTGCCAAATAATGTTACCAGATGCATCTAATTTTAGTAGCCAGTAGTCTCTTAAACCTGCGTTTTCCGAAACATCTTCATCATTGCTAGAGCTATAACCAATAACTATGTAGCCTCCATCTGCTGTTTGTATAATGTCATTTCCTCTATCGTCATTAGAACCTCCATAAGTTTTAGACCATTGAAGATTGTTTTCAGAATCAAATTTTAATAGCCAGTAATCAAAGTTTTCATTTTGTTTGTCTGTAATATCACCATCTATACTTTGCGTATGTCCTAAAACAGCATAACCACCATCATTGGTTTTGGTAACGGCTTTTGCGCTTTCGTTTTTTGAACCTCCGTAGGTTGTGATTTTTTCAACCACACCTTGAAATGGATTTGAAGGTTGAGAATCGTCTTTTGAACAATTAATAACGCTTAAAAACAAGCAGGCAATTATTATATGTGTTATCTTTTTAAGTTTCATGATTTATAACAACTAAACTTTGACTTTAAAAGCTATGATTCTAATTAACAACAAGCTTTTCGGTAATTTTATTATTTATTCTTACTAGATATATACCTGACTTATAATTAGATGTTGGTAAAGTAACTGTGCTATTATTTATATTATATTTTGAAAACAGCTTCTGACCTAAGTTATTATAGATTTCAATTGAATTAATTGTTTGATTTTTTGAAGCCTTAACTTTAGCAAAAGAGCTTGTTGGGTTTGGAGAAAGAGAGAAACTTGTTTTAAGTTCATCATCACTAACAGATAAAGTTTGATTTTTTCTAACAATAAACATACCTCTTTCAATATCACTAATTACAATGTTTCCGCTAGCAAAATAAGGATAAACGCTCCAAGCTCCGTTAAAGGCTGTCCCATCATTAGTAGGATATGTGTCAAAATATGCTATTTCAGTCATTGAATTAGTTGGAGATTGAATGTTTGAAATATCTAGTAATCTTAAACCAGCTCTATAACTTGCTAAATAAAAATCATCACCCAAAACATAACCATTATGATCAATAGCAGAAGAATTTCCAAAATAAGTTGAGGATTGAACAGGATTGTCTAGATCTAAAAAGTCAAACACAATAGTTCTGGTGTTTATACCATAACTTTGTTCGTCGGTTTCATCTCCTAATATAAAATAACGTTGGTCTTCTGTAAACCAGCCTTGATGTGTATAGCCAATTTGAGGGTAATCAATATCTCCTATTTTAATAACATTATTCTTATTGGTAATATCTAGAATAACTACTTTATTCTCGTTGCTGCCTATTAGAATTTCTTTTCCAGTATAATCAGAATCTGGACCATTGTATGTAATGACTTGGGCATCGTGAGTGTAGCCTTCAGCAGAATATCCACCAAGACTTACGGGATTTTCAGGATTAGAAATATCAATAAAGTGTGGGCCACCATTAAAGGTATTACAGCCAACCAAATAGGCAACACCTTTGCTTTCATTTATAACAATATTGTGGCAACTGTCAACACCAGTGTACATAGCATCTGTAGTGAAGGTTTGTGGAGGATTAGTAACACTTCTTAAGCGTGTTAGATCAAATATTTGCATACCATGAGGGCCAACATTATCGGCAACGATAAATGCATAATTATTATACACTTTTACGTCTCTCCAAAAACTTGTTCCAGCTGATGTATCTAAGCGTCCTAAAAAAATAGGATTTAAAGGATCTGAAATGTCTACAAAAGCGGTGCTGTTGGTTGTTGCAACTATGGCATATTCTTTATTGTTTATTGGGTCTGTCCAGCCCCAAACATCACTTCCTTCAGGATTTCCACTTGTATTTGCTAATATGGATATGGGAATATTAGATATTAAATCTAAATTATTACAAGGATATTCACCTGCAAATCCGTTAACACAGTTGGTTTGAGAACTAAGTGTTTGAGATAAAAACAATAAGAGAATTAAGAAATGGGGAAATTTACTTTTCATAATATTTTTTTTATAATCTTATATATAACAATTGAGATAGTGATTACCCTATTTTAAGGGTTACTTTTTCTAACGACAAACAATCCTCCATCAATATCACTGACAACAATATTACCACTTTCAAAAAATGGGTAGATATTCCAAGCTCCATTAAAAGCAGTATTGTTATTTGAGATATAGGTGTCAATAAAACCAGTTTCAGTCATAACGCCAGATTCAATATTAGAAATATCAACAGCCCTAAGTCCAGCTGTGTAGTTGGCTATATAAAATGTATTGCCTACAACATAACCGTTATGATCAATAGCTGCAGTAGGTCCTGAATATTCCATATGAATTACAGGATTATCTAGGTCATTAAAATCAAAAACAACAGTTCTAGAGTTTAAGCCAAAATTAATTTCATCGATCTCATCACCAAGTAAAAAGTATTCCATGTTTTCGGTAAACCAGCCTTGATGTGTATAACCAATATTGCTGTAATCTATCGTTGAAATTTGAGTTGGGTTATTTTTGTCTGTAACATCAACAATAACAACTTCATTTTCATTACTTCCTATTAAAATTTCTTTTCCTGTATAATCAGCATCTGGACCATTATATGTGACCACTTGAGCATCATGAGAATAAGCAGCATTTGCATATCCTCCAGCAGCAATAGGTGATATTGGATTTTGAATATTTACAAAGTGAGGCCCTCCATTAAAGGTATCTGTACCTACTGCATAAGCAAAGCCACTATTTTCATTGATAACAATGTTGTGGGCACTACCAAAACCTGTATAATGCGCATCTGCAGTAAATGTTTCTGGTGGGTTTGCAACATTTCTTAAACGTGTTAAATCAAAAATTTGCATACCATGATTATCAGCTTCGCTTACAATGAAAGCATGGTTGTTATAAACCTTAATGTCTCTCCAAACACTATTTGAAGTTGCTGTAGGTAAGATTCCTAAAAAAATAGGGTTAGAAGGGTCTGTAATGTCTACAAAAGCAGCATTTGTTGTCGTCCCTACTAAAGCATATTCTTTTCCAGATTGTGGGTCTGTCCATCCCCAAGAATCATTACCTCTGGCACCATCTCCACCAAGTACATCAATAGGTATGTGACTCATTAGATCAAAGCCATTACATGGATAACCATTAGAAAAACCGTTAACACAAGGAAATTGAGATTGGGAAGTTGGGCTATTTCCATCATTAGCATTACTATCGTCATTTGAACATCCAAATGTTATAGAAGAAAATAAAGTAATTATAAAAATTGCATAGGAAAACCTCTTAAAAGAGTTAAGTTTCATTTTTTCAAAATTTTGTAAAAATATGCTTCTGGCATTATGCTTAATATGCACAAACAATAGTTGTAATTTGCCAATCGAGCAGTATAAGCTTTTTTTTAGCAATTTACAGTAAATTTTGCACATCATTTATAATACAGTGTAATAAACCTTAAATAAGGCGCTTATATTTAAAAAAAGCATAATATTTTTGCAACATGATAGAAGATAAAAATCCACAACGTACACCATTGAGTGAGCTTGGTGAGTTTAAGCTTATTGAACATTTAACCAGTCATTTTAAAATTAACCATAAATCAACAGTTAAAGGCATAGGAGATGATGCAGCTGTTTTAAGTTATGGTAAAAAGCAGATTGTGGTTTCTACTGATTTATTGGTAGAAGGAGTGCATTTTGATTTGAGTTATGTGCCATTAAAACATTTAGGTTATAAAGCAGTTATGGTTAATCTCTCAGATATTTATGCTATGAATGCCATGGCTACTCAAATAACAGTGTCTGTTGCAGTTTCTAATCGGTTTCCTTTAGAAGCTTTAGAAGAATTGTATTCAGGAATTACAACCGCAGCAAAATACTATAACATAGATGTTATTGGTGGTGATACTACATCGTCAACTTCAGGTTTAATTATTTCTATAACTGCTATAGGAGAAGTTGATAAAGGTAATGAGGTGTTAAGATCTGGGGCTCAGCCAAACGACCTTTTAGTTGTTACCGGTGATATTGGTGGTGCTTATATGGGCTTACAAATTTTGGAGCGCGAAAAAGAAGTTTTTAAAGTAAACCCTAATTCGCAACCAGATTTGTCTATGTATAACTACATTGTTGAGCGTCAATTAAAACCAGAAGCACGAAAAGATATTGTAGAGTTGCTTAAACAGCTAGAGGTTAAACCAACTAGTATGATTGACATTAGCGATGGATTATCTTCTGAAGTTATTCACTTATGTAAACAAAGTAAAGTAGGTGTTGATGTTTATGAAAACAAAATTCCGTTAGATCCACAAGTAATTTCTACATGTGAGGAATTTAACATTGATAGTACAACTATTGCATTAAATGGTGGTGAAGATTATGAGTTGTTGATGACAATTTCTCAAAAAGATTATCCTAAAATTAAAGGCAATCCTAATTTAACAGTAATTGGATATATAACAGAGGAAGCGAATGGAATGCATTTGGTAACTAGAGCTGAACAAAAAATTCCTATAATCGCTAAAGGTTGGAATGCTCTTAAAGATCAATCATAAAAAGCTTTCTGCTTTTTTCTAAGCGTTTATTATGAACGCGATTGAGTACAGAATTAATTTCTTTATATTTTGGTGTAAGCGGAATTAAATTGCCATTACCATCAATAGTCATTTCAGAATGACAACGTTTACACTTATACTCTTTTACATGATAGGTGACAACTTTAGAGACTTTATATTCATGCCCAAATAATGAGCAGTAAACGTTTTTCATTGTGAGAGTACTTTTCTTAGTTACGGATTAATTCAGTATAGGGACTTAAATATAAGAAAAAGAGTTGTTCACAAGTTTTCAACAATCAACAAATCGATGAACTGATAGATTTTTGCTTTAAACGTGTTAATTTGTTATTGTAGATACGCTCTAATGTAGAGTTTATTTCTTTGTGTTTGGGTGTAAGCTCAATTAATTTACCATTACTGCTAGTCGTCAACTGCTTTTTGCAACGCGTACAAGTGTACTCCTTAACGTGCTTGGTTACTTTTTTTGTAACCTCGTAGTTGTGTCCAAAAAAATCACAATAAATTTTTGTGGCTGACATGGTAGGTTAAGATTTATGATAAACTTTTTTAATTGTGCAATAAACTTAGAAAAATAAACGCAATAAAACGTTAATGAGAATTATTTTTCGATAAAAAGCAATAATAGGTAAGATAATTCTGGTATATTTTCAATATGACTCATATGTCCTTCAGATAATTCTTCAAATTGAATCGAAGTATTTTCAATACAATTTTTAAGACACGAACTATTAATTAGATTGTCTTTTTTTCCAACTATAATAAGTTTATGAGCGTTTAGTGTTTTAAAAGTTTCAAATCGATTAGGTCTTAATTTCATACCTTCATTAGCAGCAATATAACCTTGTACCGAAGTGTTAAGAGCTGTTTGCAATGCATTATTATATTCAGATTTAAAACTAATTCTGCTTTCAGTTGCAAATAAGTTAGCAAAAGACATGCGTACTAAATTTTCAAAATTAGTCTTTGCCATTTCATTAGCACGAGTACGTAACAATTTACGGTCTTCATTATCATCTTCAAAGGTGGAATTCATTAAACACAAGCCTTCAAACAATTGAGGTTCTTTTTCGGCTAATGCTAAAGCCACATAACCTCCCATGGAATGACCAATAAAGACACCCTTTTCAATGTTTAGATGATTTAATACAGCAAAAACAGCACCTGCCATATCTTCCATAGTATGTACATAGCCTAAGCAATCTGTTTCTCCATGTCCTAATAAATCTATGCAAACTACTTGATGACTTCTCGAAAATTCTGGTACTATTTCTTTCCACATGGCAACAGTTTCTAAAAACCCATGAAGTAAAACTACTGTAGAACCTTCTCCAGAAACTGTGTAATGAACCGCTATGTTTTTATAATCTAAAATCATGGCTGCAAAGATATATTTTGAAAGTAGTTTAACAATTCAATCATCCGTAACATTTATTATATTTGAAGCTATTCATTTTAAATTAAGAATCCCATGTTTTTAAAACGACTACTGATCTTAGCTTTATTTTTAAGTAGCATAAGCTTGTCTGCTCAATTGAAAGAAGCTCAAATTGATAAATTGATTAAAGAAACGCTTACAACTTTTGATGTACCAGGTATTTCTGTTGGTGTTTATAAAGACGGTAAAGAAGTGTATGCTAAAGGCTATGGAGTACGTTCTTTAACCAGTAAAAAAGACATGAATTCAAACACTTTAGTTGGTGTTGCTTCTAACAGCAAAGGGTTTACCTGTTTTGCGTTGGCAATGATGGTCGATGACGGGAAACTTAATTGGGATGATCCTGTAAGAAAACATATACCAGAATTTCAACTACACGATGCTTGGGTTACTGAGCATTTTACTGTTAGAGATTTAGTAACTCATAGAAGCGGAATGGGATTAGGAGCAGGAGACTTAATGTTCTTTCCTGAAGGCAATGATTTTTCAGTTCAGGATATAATTGATAAGGTAAAATATTTAGAGCCTGAAACTTCTTTCCGAAGCAAATTCGCCTACAATAACAACATGTTTATCATAGCTGGTGAAGTTTTGAAACGTGTAAGTGGATTATCTTGGGAAGATTTTATTGAAACTAAAATTATGAAACCTGTTGGGATGAAAAATTCTAAGGCATCTTATAATCGTGTTACCGACAAATCGAATATTATTGAAGCGCATACTAGAGCGGAAGGCAAAGTAATTCAGATTCCACACGATTGGAGCGAAACTGCAAATGCAGCAGGTGGTATTGTGAGTAATGTTCATGATATGATGGCATGGGCAAAATTTTTAATGAACGATGCTGTAACCGAAAGCGGAGAACGTTTGTTAAGTGAAGCCCAATTTCATGAGCTTTGGCAATTGCAAACTCCGTTAAAAGTGAGAGCTAACGACACTTACGACTCTAACTTTAAAGGCTATGGTTTAGGTTGGTTTGTTACTGATGTAAAAGGAGGATACAAACAAGTGTATCATACAGGAGGATTGATAGGAACCGTAACACAGTTTACTATGATTCCAGATTTAGATTTGGCTATTGTGGTACTAACCAACCAAATGAATGGCTCTGCATTTAGTACAATTACCAATACTATTAAAGATTCGTATTTAGGTTATGAAGATAGAGCTTGGTTGCAACGTTTAGGGAAACGTAATGCAGATTATTTAAAATATAATGACAGCTTAAAAGCTGAGGTTTTTGCTAAAGTAGAAAAAGCAAAAATGCATTTAACCATTCCAGCACCAGAACAAATTGTTGGTACTTATACGGACGA
Organism: Winogradskyella sp.; assembly: GCF_025210595.1. Lineage (GTDB taxonomy): Bacteria > Bacteroidota > Bacteroidia > Flavobacteriales > Flavobacteriaceae > Winogradskyella. The sequence continues at coordinate 18,543 of NZ_JAOARH010000003.1, read as the reverse complement.
TTGGTTTGGTGATATTGTTATTTCTCACGACGGAAAAAAATACAGTATCAAATGTGTGCGTTCGCCAAGATTGTTTGGTGAATTACTACCGTACAATGCTACAACTTTTGTTGCCAAGTGGAACGATAGAAGTTACGATGCAGATGTATTTGTACAATTCACTTTTAATGAAAATGAAAAAGCAGTTTCTGCCACAATGAAATACATTGCACCAATCACAGATTTCAGTTTCGATTTTCATGATTTAGAACTTAAAAAGACCCATTAATCAAAGAATAAACAGAGAATTCAATGAAGTATATGGGAAGCAAAGCACGCTTTGCTAAAGATCTTTTACCAATAATTTTAAAGGATAGACAAGTCGATCAAGTTTATTTAGAACCATTTGCTGGTGGTATGAATATGATAGATAAGGTTGACGGTATTCGTATTGCTAACGATCAGCACCAAGAGTTAATGGCAATGTGGCAAGCCTTGATTTACGAGAATTGGGATCCGCCAAAATCCGTAAGTGAAGAAGAATACCGACACATAAAATATAACCAAAGCGAGTATCCAAAGCATTTGGTTGCTTATGTTGGGTTTAACTCGTTTGGCGGCAAATGGTTTGCAGGTTACCGACGCGATAAACAAGGGAAACGTGATTATTGGTCTGAGCATTACCGAAACATTACCAAACAAGTGCCCAATTTAGAAGGAGTGCAATTGTCTTGCAAATCCTATCTCGATTTAGAGATTCCAGAAAACAGTATCATCTACTGCGATCCTCCTTATGCATCTACGACTAAATACAGAGATAAGTTTAACCATGATGTCTTTTGGGAATGGTGCAGACAACAAAGTAAAGCGGGTCACCAAGTCTTTATAAGCGAATACAATGCACCTGAGGACTTTAAATGCATTTGGGAAAAAGGGGCTAAAACTACCTTTTCCTGGCATGCTAAAAACCTATCCACTAAAGAAAGTGTGGAGCGGTTGTTTGTGTTTACGAAGTGATTTTATATAATTTTTTTCTTAATTCTTCTAGAGTAAGAGTTATACCTTTCTTTCTATGCAGCATTCTGTGACAGTTTGCACATAAAACGGCTAAATCTTTATAAGGATCAGTTTCATATTTCTCGCCTTTTAATTCTGATAATGGTTTTACATGATGTACTTCTGCAAATTCCTTTCCCCAATCACCATAAGTTAATTCAAAATCAAAATTACAAACTTGACATTTATATCCATGTATATTCAACGCCTCTTGTCTTAATTTTGGACTTCTCTCTATAGTTTTGGATATTCTAACTTTTATTCCTCCCTCAGTTCTGGTTTTATTCGAATCACTCCCAGCATTATCTTCAGCAATTAAATCATTAAATATAACAGGCTTTATTTTATAATCAATATCTAAATAAGACTTAATTATAGACCAAATTTGAATTTCATCTTTATTGATAAATTCACTGTAAACATCAGCAGAAAAGCCAGTTAAGTTAGCTGGATTACCGTCTTCATCTTTCCAACCCTCTCTGTTGGTTTCAGGAAAATAACTATCGAAACCATCTCTTGAATTTTTTAAGCTGTGCTCAAATTCTAATACAGCTCTATCTCCATTTAAGGTGTCATAAAACATTCTATAAGCTTCATTCCATTTATCCGTGCCTAATCTTTTTGGTGGATATTGTTTCCCATATTTAGATAAATAATAACCAACTTGAATTAATTCTTTTGAACGTTCTGCCATAATAATTTAATTTTTAGACATTGGATTATACTTTAATTCCAAACTTCTTCAACTTTTTTAAAGACTCATCAACTATTTTCATTCTTTTCAGGTCAATGTTTTCTTTTCTTTTAAGCTTTTGTCTAACGGTTTTAATTACACTTAATTCTTTAAAAGTAAGTGAACCCGTTTGCTCTCCTAAATCAATTATCTGACTCCACATAGAACTATCAATTAAAAGAAGTCTATTGTACAATGCGGATGGATCAATTCTTTCACCTTCATCAAGTTGACTTAAAATTGTAATATCTTTAAAATTGACTTTTAATTGTTCTAACTTCTTAATAATTCTAACTCCAACTGAAATTTCATTTTCTGTAAAATTTCCAGAAAACTTCATTTTTCTCCGAATGCTTGACAACATATTATCTTCATACTTTGATAATATATTAGTTCTAATATTATACTTGAATAGGCCATCCCAGAATCTAAGGCCTAAATCTGAAATACGCTTTAAATTATCATATTTACGTATTTCTGCACTATCGTCTTCATTCTCCTCATATCTTTGTTTGTATTCCTTTTCATCTACGATATATGGTTTTAATATCTCAAGATTAAAAGGGCATTTTTTTTGTTCTAATAACTTGATCCAAGTCTTTTCCGATTTTGCTGCTTCACTAATCAGTAAAACATTTAATGATGTAAAAAACCTATATACATAGATTAAGCCCTTTTTTAATTCTATTTGGAATGATTCATCTATAACTTGCTTATTCCATATTTTTCCTAAATTAATTTTTCCATCGGTTAATTCATGCAAAAGAGATAAAGTGTAAGCAACTGTGTGGGATTTAATATTTGTATCACCTATCGGATCTTGATTCTTTCTTCCAAAAAGTTTATCAGTTGCCTTAAACAGTATTGCATTAGCAACTATGTCTTCCCACATTATACGAGTAGGTTTCTTTTTTTTATATTCTTTTTCAGCTTCTCTAAGGTAAATATTGTAATTCTTCTGTGCTCCCTTAGAAACATGATATGGTATTCTATTATAAATATTCATGTACTTAGCTACTTCAGATTTTAATATCTTCTGAGAGGTTGGATATTTCAATTTAAATGCTCTTTGTTTGCCAGCAGTAGGTTCTTTATTTAATGACTCTTTATATTGCCCTTTAACTCTTTCAAAAAACCAAATAGATTGTTTGTTTCTATCATCTGGATTAATGGCATAAGTTGTTCTTGATAATTCTTCAAGTTTTATTAAGAAAGCATTATTAGAACTTAAATCAAGCTCTGAAACCTTATTTTGACTATTAGCATAGCGAGAAATATTCGGTACCATTTCGTTCTTTTTTTCTTCATCTTTGATAACTGTCAATTTCATTTGAACGAAGACTTCGGAAAGGTCTGATTTGAATTTTTTGAATGTATGAAAAAGAGAGGCCGTTGTTTGCCCACCGTTTACGATCTGAAAATCTTTAACACTTGTAATAAAATTTTGACCTTGAATTTGTTCAGTTTTCACATCTATTGCTGTAGTAGCTAAACCATTATTATAAGGTAAAAACATTTCTGGATTATAGCGAATCGTATCTCTAATACCACGATTAACTTTTCCGGTTTGTTGCAAAAATGCTCTCACATTACTTTCTAATAATCTTGTACCATAATTCTTGTATAAAGCAGCAAGGGTATCTCCTGAAACAATTGCTAAATAACATTCGTAAAGATCATTCTTTGATGGCATTTCTAAACAAGGAATAGTAACACCTAAAGTTTCTTTAAAATCAATTTCAATGGGCTCTCTATTATATTTTGATTGAGATAAACGATGTAATCTCTCTAAGTCCCATATATGAACATTCACTAAAAGATCATCGAATCCTTTAATTTTAGTTTTAGGTGCGTCAAAAGGAATATTGCCATTAGATACTACAAAGATATTTATTCTAATAAAATCCTTATTGTGCTTTTTCATAAGACTAGCTAAACCATGTGCTTCAGTCGAAGGCTCAATTTCATTTAAATGCCCTTTTAATGCTGCATTTAAAAATTTAGTTGACCATTTTAATAATCCGTCAAACTCAGGCTTTCTTAAAAAGTAAATTTCATTTGTGTCTGAATAATGAGTAATAAAAAGGTCTACACTTTCAAACCCATCTTCAATGGAATAACCATTAATTTTAAGATCAATATTTTCGAAACGGTTCTCTTTAACATATGGACATAATCTTATGCCTTCTGTTTCTCCAGCTTCCGCCAAAATCTCCATTATATATTCAGTGAACTTGTCCTCTTTAGAAGCGCCATTTTCATCGGAATAGGCTAATGAATTTACTTCATGAAAAACTTCTTGTGTGTATTGTTCTAATTCGAAATCAGAATGTTGAGTTTTTGTATTACTCATATCATTTTACTTATAACAGTTTCGAGCTTAGCTTCAAAAGGCTCTAGAGCCGTGAGATCTATTTGATACTTTACATTATGAATAGCGTCATTGCTAATCGTATCATTAATCAACACAGGAAAACCATTTTGGACTCTATATGCTCTTTGAGAACGAATAACAAATCCTATTTCATTATAATGCTTCTCTTCTCCAAAAGGAATTCCTACTAGATTTAGTTTTTCTTCAAATAAACGTAGTAAATTAGGATGCTTTACTATTTTTAATTTGATATCTTCAATTAATTTTTCTAAAGTATTTGAATCATTATTTAACTCATCTATGTGAATAACATGTAAATAAAGGTTATCTAAGATTGTCCAATCTAATTGTAACTCGCTAGCAATATTAACTGTTGGTTTGGTTGCCTTAGAACTTTTAACTTCAACTGCTGATAGTCCATTACTAAAATCTTGATTTGAACCGTCAGGTCCCGTCCAAGTTGAAATTGTCTGAACAAAATCGTTAGATTGGTTCAATAGAGAGTTTAAAAATGTTAACTCTCCATAAAGACCTCTTTGTCTCTCTTTGGAAAGCAATTCACCTTTTATCTTTGCAAATAGTTTTCTCCAATATTCAACTTTTTCATTTAGGACTAATGGAATATCATTTTCATCATTTGTAGTTTTAAGGCTTCTAATCAAATCTTCAAGAAAAAGTATAAATACATCCAATAAATCATTGTCTGAAAGTATAATGGTAATGTCTTTCCTATCTTTTTTAGAATCTAAAACTCTAATCTCAACTCCATGAAAACGCTTCAAATAGTTCTTATGAATTTGCGTTCCTTTATCTAATTCAATTTGAAACATTTTTGCATTTGACGCACCAATTCGACCTACAAAACAATTAAGACTTTCATTAACAAAAAAATGCTCACGTATTGTGAATGAACCCGAATTCAATTCTTGATTAATCCAGATGTTTTTAATATTATTCATCGTCTGATTTATCATCACTTTCTTGAGGTTCTTCTTCAAAATCAGGATTTAACGGTCTAGCCGCATATTCAAATTTCTTCTCTGATTCAATTATTGGAAAAATTATACCTAGACCGATAATTGGTAAATTATTTTCTATCCCACTATAATCAGAAGAATCAATTGGCAAAATCACTATCAAAGGTTGTTGCAACTTTTTCCTAATTTCTTTTAAATCATCTTCACTTGGTTTCTCTCCGATCTTTAGTCCCAAATCAACCATCCTATGTTCCTTACCTAATATTGCATTTTTGCTTCCTTTCACAGATAATTGTTTAGTTTCATTGCCTACGAAAGATCGAGTAGGTAATCCAGCATTAAATTCTCCTCCAGACCATTTCCATTTTTCTTTTTTACTATCATTTCTAGAATTTACCCAAACTGCTAATGACCATTTTTGAAGAAGCCCTTCATTATTTTGTTTATCAATGTAAGATTTCATAATATCCAAGCGATGTATTGGTGTTTTGAAACTTGAAATGAAATCTAAAATCTTAACAGAGTCAACCTTATTCCAAAGTAATGCATTGACCTTATTCTGTCCAGTTTTAATTTTTTGAGGTGTTGTATTAAGACGTGAAAGCAAATACTTAAAAACTTTATAATTAGAATTTACATCAGCCTTATTAAAAGTATATGTTTGAATTAGCTTACCAGAAAAGCCAACCTGAATCTTCTCATGTTCCCTCATTTTTGTTAACGATGTCACCATTAACATACCTGGGTGTGTACGGACCTTCAATTGATAATCTTTAGGCACCATATTATTTGCTGCCATTTCATCAAAATCGTTACGCATCTCCTCTGTCGCCATTGTTACATGCCTATACCAATTAATCAATTGAGATGTAGTGTATAATCTGCACAAGTCCGCATAACCAGGTCTATACCCAAACCATCTACCCATTTGCATAAGTGAATCATACATTCTAGTTGTTCTTAAATAATAACTGACGGATAGCCCCTCAAGTGTAATTCCTCGAGCTAACTTGTTACCACCTACTGCAATTACTGAAAGCCCTACTTTTTTGTGAGCCTCATAATCAATCTCTTCAATTCTATGATATTCGAGTGCGCTTGTTTTCTTCAAACCATGTACTGAACGTACTTCGATTTTAGTTACGGCAGCAATTAATTCCGACTTTACTTCTTCCCAAGTATGCGTCTTTATTTTTGGATCGTTATAAGCGATATTGTCCTTAACATCTTTAGTTGTAGGCATATAGTCATTATAGAACATCTCTTCAAGGTCATATAAGATGTTTCCTTGACCTGATTTAATTTGATTTTTATATCCTCTTAATATTTCATTTACTATCCAAGCAATTCTATCAATCCATAAAACTCTCAACGCAACATGGACCAACATAGAGGAATGTTTATTTCCATGTCCTCTCAACCTTCGAATAGCGTTCGTTAAAATAAATGCTTTGATTGCCTTTTTTAAAGTTACAGGAACATCATCTGGTAAATCTTCTGCATTATGTTTATTGATTTTTTTTGGAATCCACGGTTCCTGATCTTCAGCAAACCTAATTATATTCAAACCTTCAGCTGCTTCTCCTGTATTTTCATTCTCAAATCCAAAAACTTGAGCTGCTCCTAAATAGTTTGAAGGTGGTGGAATATTTACAATGAAATCTCTTGGGAACAAATCTTCTCCCACTTTTAACTTAACATCTTTAACATACGTTTCAAGGTCCTCACTCCAAGAAGATGGAATATATAAATTAGCATAAGGTGTGGCAGTATATCCTATAAAAGTGTTTTGATTGAATAGATTCAATAAGGTTCTAATTAAGCGGTTAATTGTTCTTACATCGTATTGGGTTCCAGAATTTACAGATGCATTATCTGCTTCATCATCAATCACTAACATTGGAACATCCATTAATTTTCGCTCACCATTAACGTCAGAAGCAAATTGATTAAGCCAAAGGATTAAGTTTTCTAAAATACTTTTATTCTTTTTGATAACCAGAACAGTAGGGCTTTTACCTCCAATAGGAACATTTATTCTACTAGCAATTGATCGATTAAAATCACCTTTGTTATCAGACGAAGTATAAGAATATATTTCCGTATCACATGCATATTTTCCAACACCTACTTTTACATTTCTCTGGCGCATTATAAAGTCTGAACTCTTTCTACCAATATATCCTTCATCAACTCTTAATTGAGTTTGAGATCTTAGAGAGTTATGAATACCTGCGATAACTATTATAAGCTTATAACCAGCGTCTGTTGCTTTATTGATTAATCCAGTATAGTTAGCCGTTTTACCTGATTGCACATTACCAACAACCATTCCTCTTCTATCCCAACTTCCTTTTATTTTAGGATTTACACACTTATCTAAGATTTTGTCAGTTAAATCATCAACACTATCTACTGGGAAAGATCCATCTTTAGCTCTTAGATATAATTTATAACGATCCCATAATTGCCACTTAACAGATGCTTTGATATCACTTAACCAGGGTTTTACGTCCTTTTCTACTAATTCTGTAGCTTTACCTGAATATATATTTAAATCAGCTTCCAACTGGATGATTAAATCATCTCTATCAACCTTATCAAATCCATTCATCTTAAACACATTGTTAATCTCCTTTTGAAGAATATCTGTATTTAATTGTTCCTTATCGTATTTTGCAAGAAGAACATGAGCAATATTTCTTGCACTTTCAAATTGATTCATTAATTAAAGTATTGTTCCAATTCTGGGAATTGATTAAAGGGTTCTATGTTAAAAATTTGTTTAATTGCAATTTGATTATTTAATCCTTGAGACTTAAGAGATTTATACATTAATGTTGCAACTTCGATTGTTCCTTGGTCCAATTCCTTGGCTGAATCTCTTAATTCATGACTTTCGGGTTCTTCACTGTGAAACTGAATAATTGACTCAACAGGTGTTGTTTCTCCAATAAGTCTTAAAACAGACTTCATTTCTTTCTTAGAAATAGTTTCCTTTTCTAGTAAATTCTTAATAATAGGATGGTCCTGATTTATATAATAATGTCTCGATTCATCTCTTGTCTTTCTTGCTTTCCAAATAGGTTGAAAATCAAATGAAGTGATAGTGTCATCTAACATAATCTGGTTGCCTCTAAACTTATGAATTGAACCTGCCTTAGATCGAGTTAGCTTACCTAATCTTATGAGATCTTTTCTAACATTAAAGGAAGGTGTGGCAGTCGCTTTTTTTATATCTATTTTCCAATCGTGGTCTAATTTATTTGGAATATCAATTAATATTCTTGCGTTTTTAAAATGTTCATTTTTTGAGAACAAACCAAGCCAATCGCCATGTAAGAGTAATCGGTTTTGACGATATATATAAAATCCTTGAAGTTTATACCATTCTTCAGTCTTTGCCTTTTTCCTTTCTTCAATTGTTAATTTAGAAATATGAGGTAAAACGTAACATTTAACACTCACTTGACCTTTGTCTAAGGATTCATGTGCTACAAATTGACCTCCATCAGATTGCTTCATAAAAGGGTCCCATGGTTCTAACTTATTGCCATTTAAATAAAGTGTAACCCTTTTTTGTTCCATATATCTATGGAAAACAAGGCTTAAATGATCTTCGACTGAAGCGAATTCATCAAGAAAAACATTCATAGCGGCTTCGTTGTTCTTGTTGGTATTCCCAACAAGTCGATCCATCTTTTCCCATATCACAGTTGTGCCAGAGTTTAATTCCTCTAACTTATTTGCAAGTGATTTGTCCGACAGATAGTCTAATAGGGACCATTTCTTTGTTTTGTTTACATAATCTAGATCCCAACAACGATTAATAACCTTAAAACCTTCACTTTTAGTGGCAACTGTCAATCTCTTGCACTGAGAGAAGGATGACGTTTTTAAACCAAGTCCAAATCTACCTAGATCATGTTCTTCACGATCGTCTTTTGGATCACGGCTTCCAGGTGTCATCGCTAATTTTAATTCGTCAAGTTTCATTCCTAATCCATCATCGGTAATTGTTACCCATGAATCCGCTCCATCCCATTTGTATTCTATCCAAATATTTTCAGCCTTTGCTGAAATACTATTATCAATTATATCAGCAATAGCAGTTCTTAAATTATAGCCAAAGGCGCGAAAAGTATTAATCATCGCACTTGCTTCAGGTGGTGTTTCTTCTTGTGATATATTATTAAAATCTATATCCATTAACCATTTTTTTGATTTAAAATATTTACTACTATTTCTGATATTTGAAATGCCAAATAAGGTGGCACTGCATTACCAACCTGATGATATTGAACTGTTCTACTTCCTCTAAACAAGTAGTTATCTGGGAATGTTTGAATTCGTGCTGCCTCTCTAACTGTTAAAGAACGACATTGAGAGGTGTCATAGTGAATAAAATAGTGTCCATCTTTTGAAATATGGCTGGTTACTGTTGTTGCTGGTTTATTTGGAACCTGTACCCTAAAACGGTCCGCAAATTTTCCTGATTCCGCACTTGCATGATCTGGTAATAAATCTTTACTATGACTTGCATAATCTTTTAAACGAGGAAATCTCTCGTGTTTTTCTACGTAGAGCCCAGCAAATAAATAACGCATTAAATCTTGGGTTAAATGTGATCGAGATTGATGATTAATCATTCCTTTCAGTCTTTTGTCAACAAACCAATCCTTAAGTACATGATTTCTAGCAATAACATTATTGGCCTTAATAAACTCAGCTCCTGTACCTTCTTCAATATTCTTTGGTCCTGAAGACAATCCGTTTAACTCTAATTCTCCCCATTTCTTAATTTGCTTAATGTTTTGTGACATTTCTTTTAACCAAGCAGAATCTGAATCGACAAGATTTTGATATAGTCTTTTTGGTTTACCATTTTTATAAACTTCGTTATCATGATAACTCGTAAACCTTCTATTTAATCCACTTCTGACAGCTGGCAAATTTCCTATCACAGATTTTAAGGTGACTTCCTTTTTCTCCTTTAAATAATCACCTAAATGTTTGTAATCCTTTCTTATACCTAATAAGATAACTCTATGCCTCATTTGAGGTACTCCAAATTTTTCAGACTTAATTAGAAAATCTGAATCTTTTTCAATGGGTTTAACTAAAGAATGAATACTATAGTTATTGCCAACTTTCAAATCCCTTTTCATCCAATCAAAGACCTTCTCACCGTCAACTTTAGCGGATAATAGACCCTTTACGTTTTCCATTACAAAAACAGAAGGTTTATGCCTTTTTATAATTCTAAGATATTCTTCATATAAATAAACTCTATGATCTTCTTTTTTTATACCTCCAACCCTAGATCTTCCTGCATTAGAATAGGCTTGGCATGGAGGCCCACCAATTAAAACCCAATTATTAACATTTCCTAATTGGTCTTTAATTATTCTATCTACCCTTTTGGCAGGCCATTTTTTAGACCCTAACTCAATTAATTTCGCTTCGTTTCTTGCAATAGTTCCCTCCTCATATTTATCTAACATTTTCTCAATAAGGATTTCTCTTTTTGAAATATCAGACACCCTCAATGCATTATAATAGTCTTCAGGCACCTTTTTATTGTCTTTAACAAATTGCCTAAAAAAACTTCTTAATGTCAGTGTTTTGTGAGCATTTATATCCTTTTCTATGGAGAGTTTTATATCGAAAATAGATTTACCTTCATTATCTTTTATGGACATGAAACCTTCACCAAGACCGCCAGGCCCTGCGAATAAATCTATAATTGGAATTTTATTATGCATAGACACCTTTCATTATCTGTTAAATAAAAACAGAAATGTTTGTTATAAAATAAGAAAACAAGAATTAATTCTAAGGGATATTAAAGATAGAAAAAGCTCACAAACTACAAAGTGACTTTTATCATATAATTATTTTGACGACCTCAAAATTAAAGCGAAAATTACGCTGCTTTTATAGATTTCTTTTACGTTAAACCGTAAAATAATTTAAGAATTCATCAAATCCTCAATCTCTTCCACTTCAATTGGTATATTACGCATTAAGTTAAACGGTTCGCCAGTTTCTTGTATTACTACATCATCTTCTAAACGGATTCCAAAACCTTCGTCTGGGATATAAATACCAGGTTCTACCGTAAAGACCATATTAGCTTGCATTGGTTCGTGTAATAAACCATAATCGTGAGTGTCTAAACCAATATGATGCGATGTACCATGCATAAAGTATTTCTTATACGCTGGCCAATCTGGGTTTTCGTTTTGTACATCGGCTTTATCAATTAGTCCTAAGCCTAAAAGTTCAGAAGTCATTAGCTTACCAACTTCAACATGGTATTGTTCCCAAAGCGTTCCTGGAACTAACATTTTTGTAGCTTCATCTTTTACTCTATTAACCGCATTATAAACCGCTTTTTGTCTGTCGGTAAATCTCCCAGAAACAGGTATGGTACGCGTCATATCGCTAGAGTAATTGGAGTATTCTGCACCAACATCCATTAAAATTAAATCGCCAGCTTTACATTGTTGGTTGTTTTCAATATAATGTAAGACATTAGCATTATTTCCTGCTGCAATAATTGGTGTATAAGCAAAACCTTTAGAACGGTTATTTAAAAACTCGTGCATAAACTCTGCTTCAATATTATATTCCCAAACGTCTGGTTTTACAAAATTAAGCACACGTCTAAAGCCTCTCTCGGTAATATCACAGGCTTTTTGCATAATATCTAATTCTATTGGGTCTTTAACAGAACGTAAGCGTTGTAAAATAGGATTACTCTTGGCAACAGCATGTGCAGGATATTTATCTTTTAACCATTTGGTAAAACGATCTTCGCGTGTTTCGGTTTCTACACTAGCTCTGTAATGTTCGTTGGTATTAATGTAAACGGTATCGCATTGCGTCATCAATTCAAACATCACTTTTTCCATGTCCTGTAACCAATACACGGTTTTTATACCAGAGGTTTTTAAAGCAGCTTCCTTAGTTAATTTTTCACCTTCCCAAACAGCAATATGTTCATTGGTTTCTTTTAGGAATAGTATTTCACGATGTTTTTCTTTTGGAGAATCTGGAAACATTACTAAAATACTTTCTTCCTGATCTACACCACTGAGATAAAAAATATCACGATGCTGGGCAAATGGTAAAGTACTATCTGCACTAACAGGATATATATCATTAGAGTTAAATACCGCTAAACTATTTGGCTTCATTTGAGCCATAAAATTTTTACGATTTTTTATAAAGAGGTTGCGGTCTATTGGAAGATATTTCATCAGAAAAAGTTATTTTTTATTCCCAAGCGTTACAATGAACTTATCAAAGTGAAAGAGGGAATTTTATTAATATTAATTGTACGTCATACTGAACTTACCGAAGTATTTTAATGTCAGTTTGAGAGTTTTCTTAGATTACGTTTATAAATAAATTCAAGAATATTATATCGAGAACAAGTACGATAAAAATTCCTCTATATAGGCTCAAATTGACGATAAAACTTCAGTCCATCAAAAATAAACAAAGAAAACGTCAGGTAAAAGCTGAAAAGCGTTTTCTGTTAAACTTTAAATATGAATTTTGTGAGTTTTGGCATTATGAGTAAATTCATGGCTCTAAAAAACCAACAACATGTCGTACACAAAAATCCTATCTTTTTTTCTCTGCCTTGGTACAGCTATAAGCTTTGCGCAACAACCGTCAACTTCTGCTGAAACTATAAAGCAAGCTTTAGCTAAAAAAAGCGCTATGGCAAAAACATCTATAGTTAAAAATGTGCCGTTTAAAAATATTGGACCAACCATAATGAGTGGTCGTGTGGTTGATGTGGATGTGAATCCTGAAATGCCTTCAGAATTTTATGTAGGCTATGCCTCAGGTGGTGTTTGGCATACCACAAATAATGGTACTACGTTTACACCTGTTTTAGATAACTCAGACACTCAAAATGTTGGTGATATAGCTGTGCATTGGCCAACACGCACATTATATGTTGGGACAGGTGAAAATAATGCATCACGTTCTTCTTATGCTGGTATTGGACTTTTAAAATCAACCAATAATGGCAAAACATGGGAAAACTTAGGACTTATGGATGCGCACCATTTTGCACCAATTTTAATTCACCCAGACAATGCAGATGTTATTACGGTTGGTGTAACAGGGCATTTATATTCACCCAATAAAGAACGAGGTATTTATAAAACCACTGACGGAGGAAAAACTTGGAAACAAACGCTTTTCGTTGATGATATGAGTGGTGTTATTGATTTGCAACATAGTCCTAATAATTACAATGTGATGTATGCGACTTCGTGGACTAAGGATAGAAAAGCTTGGAATTTTACAGGAAATGGTACTAATTCTGCAATTTACAAAAGCACAGATGCTGGAGAAACTTGGGTAAAAGTATCTGCCAAAAAAAGTGGCTTTCCAACAGGAGAAGGTGTTGGTAGAATTGGTGTAGCTGTGTTTAATGATAATGTGGTATATGCCATTCACGATAATCAGTTTAGAAGACCAAAAGATGATAAGAAAGAAGAAAAGCAAGGTTTAACAAAAGAGGATTTTAAAACCATGTCTAATGCGGATTTTTTAGCGCTTGAGGACAAAAAGCTAAATGCCTTTTTAAAAACCAATAATTTTCAGGAAAAATATAGAGCAGAAAACGTAAAGCAAATGGTACGTTCTGGTAATGTAAAGCCAATAGATTTAGCTAAATATTTAGAGGATGCTAATTCGATGCTATTTGATACTCCTGTAATTGGTGCTGAGGTTTATAAAAGTACTGATGGTGGCAAAACATGGCAAAAAACGCACGACGATTATTTAGATGGAATTTACTACAGTTATGGGTATTATTTTGGGCATATCCATGTGTCTCCAGCTAATGAAGATCATATATACATTTATGGAGTGCCAATTCTAAAATCTAAAGACGGAGGAAAAACATTTACATCAATTAGTGCTGAGAATGTGCATGCAGATCATCATGCATTGTGGATTAATCCTAAAAATCCAAACCACATGGTAGATGGTAATGATGGAGGTGTAAATATTACTTACGATGATGGTGAAAACTGGATAAAGAACAATTCACCATCCGTTGGACAATTTTATGCTATAAATGTAGATAATGAAAAACCATATAATGTTTATGGTGGTTTACAAGACAATGGTGTTTGGTTTGGTGCTAATAATGCCAGAGAAGACAAAGCTTGGTATCAAGAAGGGCAATATCCATGGAAATTTATAATGGGAGGTGATGGTATGCATATACAAATAGATAATCGTAATTCTAACATTGTATATGCAGGTTATCAGTTTGGAAATTATTATAGATTGAATCTTGAAACAGAAGCACAAACGTACATTCAACCAAAACATACTTTGGGAGAAAACCCATATCGTTTTAATTGGCAGACACCAATTTTATTATCGTCGCACAATCAGGATATTTTGTATTTAGGAGGCAATAAGTTGATGCGTTCTATGAATCAAGGTAGCGATTGGGAAGCTATTAGTGACGATTTAACCAAAGGAGGCAAAAAAGGAAATGTAGCTTATGGTACATTAACGTCTATTTCTGAAAGTCCATTTCAATTTGGATTGATTTATACAGGAAGCGATGATGGTTTAGTTCATATTACCAAAAATGCAGGTGGAAGTTGGACTAATATTTCAAATGCTTTTCCGAAAGATTTATGGGTAAGTCGTGTGATTGCATCACAGCACAAAAAAGAGCGTGTTTATGTAACATTGAATGGTTATCGTTGGGATGATTTTAAAGTTTATGTCTATATGAGTGATGATTATGGTAAAACATGGAAAGATATAAGTAGCAACATACCAGCTTCACCAGTAAATGTGATAAAAGAAGATTCTGAAAATGAGGACATACTATATCTAGGTACAGATAATGGTGCTTATGTGTCTTTCGATATGGGAAATCATTGGGAAGTGTTTTCTAAAGGAGTTCCAAATGTAGCAGTACACGATATTGTAATTCAGCCAGAAGCAAAAGATCTGCTATTAGGCACGCATGGAAGAAGTATTTATAAAACAAATATTAAAGCTTTACAGCAAATGAATGCAGATGTAAAGTCACAGCCAATTACCATTTTTGATATGCGTACAGTGCATCATTCTAACCGTTGGGGAAGTTCTTGGAGTCAATGGTCAGATGCATATGAACCAAAAGAAACGATTCAATTTTATAGCAATACATCTGGGGAAAAAACGATTAAAATCTTATCAGAAGAAGGTGCAGAGCTTAGTAGTATAACTATGATGGTTGATAAAGGATTTAATTATGCAGATTACGATTTAACCTTAACTAAAAAAGGAAAAAAAGCCTTACAAAAAGAAAATAAAGAATTGAACGTTGATAAATCTGGTAACGGAAAATATTATTTGCCAAAAGGCATTTATACAATACAGATTAATGATGCCAAAACTAAATTAGAAATTAAATAAATACCCAATTAATTATGAAAAAACTTACACTATTAGTAGCAGTGTTATTTACACTTGTTTCTTGTAAAAATGACGACGACAATAATACTGCTTCTATTGACATGGATTTACTTTCAGGACAATGGTTTAGAGCAGATTTATGTCCTAGTCAAAACAATATTATATTTAATTTAGAGGGTACTTATATACATACTACTTCTGGCAATCCTTGCGATAATAACGATAATGATACGATTCAATATTCTGGAACTTTTGAAATGGATGGTGTTAATTTGTCTTTTAATCAACAATCTTCAGTTGTCATTGAGGAAGGTGATGAACAATCGATATCAATAGGAGATCTTAATACTATGATAGCTCAACGAATAGTAATACTCACAGATAATGAATTGGTCATTGAAAGAGAATTTACGGATGATCCTATTTTCCAAAATTGGCGATTTACTAGATAAGAAATTAATTTCTAAAATGATTAGAAAGTTATAAATAATCTATTTTTTAAATACTTCTTTTATCTTGAAAGAGAGTGAGTTAATGTAGGTTGTAATTGCAAACCATTTTGCTTTTTAGTAAGCTAATAATATTTGTCTAAAGAGACAGGTTTTATGCTTATCTAATTAAAACCATTCTAAATAAGTAATTATGATAAAGGTCAGTTGTTAATGCGTTTTTAGAGCCTTATTTTTGTAAAAATATATATAAACTACTAACAACTATGAGTGGATTTTTCAAATCTTCAATAGGAAGAAAGGTAGCCATGGCGCTTTCTGCATTCTTCCTCATGTTTTTCCTAATTATTCATTTAGCGGTCAATATCACTTCCCTTTTTAGTGTGGAGTTATTTAACCAATTATCTCACTTTATGGGAACAAATCCTTTAGTGCAATTGGCACTTCAACCAGTATTGGTTATTGGTGTGGTATTCCATTTTGTTATGGGATTTGTATTAGAATTAAGAAACAGAAAAGCAATTGGTGTAAAATATGCCAAAAACAATGGTGCAGCTAATTCTTCTTGGATGAGTAGAAATATGATCTATAGCGGATTGGCAATTTTAGCATTTTTAGTGCTTCACTTTATTGATTTCTGGGTTCCAGAAATGAACGTAAAGTATATTCAAGGTGATATGTCTGGACTTATTGAAGGAACTCAAGAGTTTAGATACTTTGAAGAATTACAACATAAATTTGTAAGCCCTATTCGTGTAGCTGCTTATGTTATTGCATTTGTGTTTTTAACATTACACTTATTACATGGATTTACTTCTGCTTTCCAATCTATGGGTTCTACAGCTGGTCGTAAAAAAGCATTGATCACTTTTGGAAAAGTATATTCTTATTTAATTCCATTAGGATTTATCATCGTAGCAGTATATCATCATTTTAACCATTAATCTTAAATTATTATGGCTTTAGATTCAAGAACACCAAAAGGTCCAATTAAAGATAAATGGACAACTTATAAAGATAAAATTGACTTAGTAAACCCAGCAAACAAGCGTCTTATTGATGTTATAGTTGTTGGAACTGGACTTGCAGGAGGTTCTGCTGCTGCAACATTAGCTGAGTTAGGATATAACGTAAAAGCATTTGCATATCAAGATTCTCCACGTCGTGCGCACTCTATTGCAGCACAAGGAGGGATCAATGCAGCAAAGAATTACCAAGGAGATGGTGATTCAACATATAGATTATTCTATGATACTGTAAAAGGAGGAGATTATCGTTCGCGTGAAGCTAACGTATATCGTCTTGCTGAAGTATCTGCAAATATTATCGACCAATGTGTGGCACAAGGTGTGCCTTTTGCACGTGATTATGGTGGATTATTAGACAACCGTTCGTTTGGAGGTGTATTAGTATCTCGTACATTCTATGCCAAAGGACAAACTGGTCAACAATTATTATTAGGAGCATATTCGGCAATGAACCGCCAAATTGCTCGTGGTAAGATCCAAATGTACAACCGTCATGAAATGTTAGATGTTGTAGTAGTAGACGGAAAAGCAAGAGGAATTATCACAAGAAACTTAATCACTGGTGAGATTGAGCGTCATTCAGCACATGCTGTAGTGATTGCTTCTGGTGGTTACGGAAATGTATATTTCTTATCTACTAACGCAATGGGTTCTAATGCTACTGCAGCATGGAAAATCCATAAAAAAGGAGCGTATTTCGCTAATCCTTGTTATACACAAATTCACCCAACATGTATTCCACGTTCTGGTGACTACCAATCAAAGTTAACTTTGATGTCTGAGTCACTTCGTAATGATGGTCGTATTTGGGTGCCTAAGAACATGGATGATGTGATGGCAATTAGAGAAGGTCGTAAAAAACCAACTGAGTTGTCTGAAGATGAAAGAGATTATTACTTAGAAAGACGTTATCCTGCATTTGGTAACTTAGTGCCACGTGATGTTGCATCTCGTGCTGCAAAAGAGCGTTGTGATGCTGGTTATGGTGTTAATGCAACTGGTGAAGCAGTATACTTAGATTTTGCATCTGCGATTCAACGTTACGGAAAAGAGCAAGCTAAAATTCAGGGTATTGATAATGCTTCTGCAGCAAAAATTACTGAGCTTGGAGAGAAGATTGTTGAAGCTAAATACGGAAACTTATTCCAGATGTATGAGAAGATCGTTGATGAGAATCCATACAAAACACCAATGATGATTTATCCTGCAACACACTATACAATGGGTGGAATTTGGGTAGATTATAACTTAATGACAACAATTCCTGGATGTTATGCTATTGGAGAAGCTAACTTCTCTGATCATGGTGCTAACCGTCTTGGAGCTTCTGCATTAATGCAAGGATTAGCAGATGGATATTTCGTATTACCATATACAATTGGTGATTACTTAGCTGATGATATTAGAACAGGACCTATTTCTACAGAAACTAAAGAATTTGAAGCTGCTGAAAAATCAGTAAGAGAGCGTATCGATTTCTTTATGA
>NZ_JAOARH010000002.1 GCF_025210595.1 Winogradskyella sp. | reverse complement strand
GAATAAATTCTATTACCATCTTCATCGAGCTCTATTTGCTGAAATTTATTAGGATGTAGACCTAACTCAAAAACAAATTCTTTTTTTTCTGCAATCACTTCGTCCATAACAGCAGATCCAAAGTCTAATATTTCTGTAAGTTTTTTACCATCATGTTTATAGGTGCCGTAACCAAACCATTCTGACGAATCTGCTGGTCTATGTTTACACCACATTACTTTAGTATCTGTATATATTTTTAATTGCCTAAATTCAGGATTCATATCAAAAGAATCTACAATTACATTATTCTTGTAGTTATAAAAGCCTGTAAGTTCCCAAGTGCCTTTAAGACTATTCTTCTTTTCATTAAGCTCGGTAGCTTTAGCGTCAATAGGTGCTTTATTACTTTTAGATTCGTTTTTACACGATAAAGCTAATAACAACACAATGTTAAATAATAAGAGTTTTGATTTCATAATAGGTTAGCTTTAGTTTTTAAACTCTTATAAATTAATGATTTATATTTAAATGGTAAAAGGATTTACAAATTTTATAACACTATAGTAAGTGTTAATAACTTCACTGTAAGTTTTCTATCAAAAAAGCTACTTTTGTTTAGTAATAAAATTCAAGATATGTCTGATACAATAGAAAAAGTAAAATGTTTAATAATAGGTTCTGGACCTGCAGGTTATACAGCAGCTATATATGCATCTAGAGCTAATATGGAACCCGTTTTATACCAAGGAGAACAACCAGGTGGACAATTAACGACAACAAATGATGTAGAAAATTTCCCAGGATATCCTGATGGAATTACTGGTCCTGAAATGATGATTCAATTACAAAAACAAGCTGAACGTTTTGGAACAGATGTACGTCATGGATGGATTACCAAGGTAGATTTTTCTGGAGATGTACATAAAGTATGGGTAAATGGTGAAAAAGAAATACATGCATCTACTGTAATTATTTCTACAGGTGCATCGGCAAAATATTTAGGATTACCATCTGAGCAAAAATATTTAAAGTTAGGTGGTGGAGTTTCTGCTTGCGCAGTGTGTGATGGGTTTTTCTATAGAAATCAGGAAGTTGTTATTGTAGGTGCTGGAGATTCTGCTTGTGAAGAGGCACACTACTTATCTAAGTTATGTAAGAAAGTAACAATGCTAGTAAGACGTGATGAGTTTAGAGCATCAAAAATTATGGCAGAGCGTGTAAAGAAAACCGAGAATATTGAAATTTTATACAATACAGAAACCGATGAAATTTTAGGAGATGGGCAAGTTGTAACAGGTGTTAGAGTTTTTAATAACCAAACTAACGAAAAGCACGAAATTGAAGCAACAGGATTCTTTGTAGCCATTGGTCATAAACCAAATACAGATATCTTTAAAGGTCAGATAGATTTAGATGAAACAGGTTATATTATAAATGCAGAGCCAGGTACAAGTAGAACTAATGTTGAAGGTGTGTTTGTAAGTGGTGATGCTGCAGATCATGTTTATAGACAAGCTATTACAGCAGCAGGTACTGGTTGTATGGCAGCCTTAGACGCTGAGCGTTATTTAGCAGCTAAAGAGGCTGATTTTGAAGTAGTAACTTCTACTTATAACTAGAAGAAAAATTATAAAATTTAAAAAGCCGAAGTACTAACTTCGGCTTTTTTATTTAAGGCATGCTAAGTTATCGTTTCTTCTTTTGGAGTTTTGCTGTGTCATCAAACTTTGTAATTGTAATTGCAGTATTTCCGTAAAGGTATATTTCGCTATCACCAGAAGCTGCAATTGTTATACTTTCGGTAGAAGTTAGAGTTAAATCGCTATTATCTTCTAAGGTTGCATTTATGGTTTTAACATCAAACTTTGGGCTGTTAAAACTTGTAGAGTTATCCAATCTAATTATAGAACTAGTTGCAGAACCTTCAATAACAGCATCTGAGCGCTGGTACAAATCAAAATTTGCTACTGTACTGTTAATTAAAGCGTCTAATTTACTATTGTCACTTAATTCAATTTTTGTTGAATCTGCTGTTAGGTTTAAACGTGTTTTAGATTTTCCTGAGCTCTTATAATCAAAGTTTTTGGTTTTTATATTTAAATACGCTCTTGAGTTATCTGCTGTAATTAATGAAGCATTGCTAAGCTCCATAGAGGTTAATGATCTAATTTCTCCATCTCCACGAGTTTCTATGTTTTGTAAAGCATCACCATAATTTACGGTGATATTTAACCTTTTTTTAGAAGTGATTCGCATGGTTTGCGAAAAAGAAAGTACGCCATCTACTACGTTAAATTGTATGACTTCGTGTAAGTTATCATCTGCTTCTATATTAACTGAAGGCTTACTGTTGTAAACAACTTCAATAGAAAAATCACCATCTACTATTATAGTTTTAAAATCATCTATATAGGTTTGCTTTATGGTTACATTTCTATCACCTTTAATTTTTTCTTGAGCAATAATGGCTGGCGATGCTACCATCATTATAACCAGAGTAAGTAATAATTTTTTCATCTATTATCTTTATTATGCTATAAATATGACACAAATCAATAATAATGTCACTTTTTAAGCCATTAAACAAAGATATGCAAAAACCGTCCCAAACTCTATAAAGAATTTAAAACGGTTTTTAATTGATTGGTTGTGAGGTGCTTGTTTCTGTAAAAATTAAGGCTATAATATTTTAATTTCCTCTAACACTACCCGAGGAACTATCAGATTTATTCACGCTTTTAGGATTACCTGAATATCTAATATCTCCACCGCTTGTTGCTTTTGCTGTTAATTCTTTTGAAGTGTTAACTGAAATATCTGCACCACTTGTTGCTTTTACATTAGATGTTTCTGCTTTAAGGTCAGAGGCTTTAATGTCACTACCGCTTGTAGCTTCTGCTATTAATGTTTTTGTGGTTCCACTAAGTTTAATATCACTTCCACTTGTAGAATGAGCATTTAATGTTTTGGTTTTTACATCTAGTTTCATATCTGCACCACTTGTTGTGTTGAGTTCTAAGTCATCAACTTCTATAGTGTTTGTAGAAAACACATCGCTACCACTTGTAGCCTTAATAGCTGAAATATTAGAAATACTTAAATTAATTTTTCTAGATGCAGCTTTTCTAATATTCTCTGTAGTATAAATGGTTAGTACTCCATTATCTACATCAGTCATAATAATATCGTGTAAATTTTCATCAGCTTCAACGCTTAGTGTAACAACATTACCTTGGGTAATGTAAAGATCTAGACCTTGACTCACTTTTATAGATTCAAAATCATCCGAAATGCTTCTTTCTTGTGTAACAACATTTCTGTTGCCATCAATACCAGGACCAAAGCCCACTGAAAAATTACAAGAGAGCATTAAAATGCTTAAAATGGTTGTTACTACAACTCTTACTAATGTACTCATGATTTTTTTGATTTTAGTTTGAAACTATACTCTGTAAGTTCAGTATTGTAGTTTCGTTTATTGATTTTTTGATTGATGATACTTTGTTTTGTTCCACTTGTGCTGTGGCAATACCAGAGACCAAAAGGAATCCGATACTGCTCAGCAAAAGTAGTTTGATACTGAAACCTAGTTCAGTACATGTTGATTGGTTCATTTTTTGATTGATTATTACAGAACAAATATCTGTATGTTTTTAATTGATTTATATTTAATATTACCGAACTGTCATTTTTATAGTATCAATTGTCATTAACCTCTAGATCTACACCGTCTTCGTTTACTTTAAGGCTAACTTCTGGCTTTTCTTGGTTAGACGACGTTTTGTTGGTTATGGTTTCAATAATTTCTTTTTCCTCTTTAGAAAAATCTTTTTCGTTTTCAGTTTCATCTATACAGTTTAGGCATTCTACATCATCTCTTATAACTTTATAATAATTTCCTTTTTTAATTTTTTTCAAAATATTATTACTACTTAGATAGCTGTAATATCTAGGGAAATTTTTATTGGTGTGTAGAATAGTGCCTTCAGGCAAATTAATAATTAGTACTACTTCTTGCTCACTATACTTATTGTCTACATCTGTAGAGAGAAATGCATCTAAATTTAGATTTCCGTTAGATAAATCATAATTATAATTAATGTTTTCTGCTCTAGTTCTAGCAACATTATAATTTCTACCAGTAGCTTTCTTTTCAATGGTAATTGAGGCAACAGAATCAGTTGTAGATTCTACAATATATCTTATATCTGATGAGATAATACTTTTACCATTGTCATCTTCAATGATTTTAAACTCATTATTATGACTATAAAAAGAACTACTATACTTATCAAATTTTAATCTTTTCAAATTTAAAGTATCATTAGATTTTATGTTTAATACATCAGTAGTAGAAACTTTAGCATCAAAAGCGTGCTCAGTAGCCTGTTTCACTCCAGTAATTACAAGACCAATTATTGCCATTAGCCATAATCCAAGTAAAGTGAATTTTGCAACATTACCAATAGACTTTAAATTGTTAACCAAAATTTTAAGTCCTAAATAGAAAACAAAGAAGAATGGTATTGCAAAAGCAAAGAATAGTAACATTGAAATTAACCAAATAGGAATGTTAGCTGCATTTGCAACATATAGTAAATCCATACCTGGAAAATGAATTGAGTCTACTAAACCCACGGTAAAGAGAGCAACAATTAAAGATATTAATGTGCTTATACCTACAATGATTAAAATAATACCGATGAACTTTGCTATTATTTTTAGAAAGAACATTAAGATACTTCCGATAGAATCAAAAAAGGTTTGAGAACTCGATTTTAGACGGTTTCCTTGTTTTTGAAAATCAACGTTTTTTACCGTCTCTGAAATGTTGTCTGAGACGGTATCAAAACCCTCTTTTAGTTTTTCGCCATGTTTTTTAAAATCGACATTTTTTACAGTTTCTGAGACTGAGTCAATGCCGTCTTTAATTTTTTTTTCAATGTTACTGATGTTCACAGGATCACCAGTCATGGTTAGCTTTTCTGCTGTAGTTCTAGCTTCTGGTACTAAAGCCCAAAAGATAAGATATATGAAAACAAACGTACCTCCAGAGCCAATGGCTAATAGTAACCAGATTAAACGCATCCAAAGCGATTCAATACCAAAATAATGGCTCAATCCTGCTGCAACACCTCCAATATAAGAGTTGTCTGTATCTCTATATAGTTTCTTAGTTGGTCTAGAGCTATAAGTTGTTTTAGCACGAGGTTCATCTTCAAAGATTTCATCGTCTACTAAGTAATCTTCTGGTTGTCCCATTATGGTAATGACTTCGTCTACCAATTTGATTCCAACAACTTGTTTTTCGTTTTGTATACGCTCTGAGAATAACTCAGCGATACGAGCTTCGATATCAGCTATAATTTCTGAACGACCTTGAGAGTCTGTAAATGAACGTTTTATAGCCTCAAGATAGCGCTGTAACTTAAGATATGCATCTTCGTCTATGTGGAAGAATATACCTGCTAAATTTATATTGACTGTTTTATTCATTTTTTTGTTGTTTTTGTACTTGTTACTAGGTTAACTGCATTTTGTAATTCACTCCAAGTCGTGTTTAACTCTTTAAGGAATAATTTTCCTGTTTCTGTTAGACCATAATATTTTCTTGGTGGTCCAGATGTGGATTCTTCCCAACGATAGCTGAGTAATCCAGCATTCTTAAGTCTTGTTAATAGTGGATATATAGTTCCTTCTACAACAAGCATTTTTGCGTCTTTTAATGTGCCTAGAATTTCTGCAACATAGGCATCTTCATCTTTTAAGATGGATAAGATGCAGTATTCTAATACACCCTTACGCATTTGTGCTTTTGTATTTTCGATCTTCATAGTAATAAGGTCTTAAATTCGATTAAACTGTTCATTTTTTGATTGATTATTGATGATTTTATTTTAAAAAATTGATTGTTAACGGATACTTGTATATTTCTCCATCTCTAGCTGTTAAGCTCGCCTTTACAATTAGTCCAAGTTCAATTATAAAAGCAATAACTGCTAAAGCACCTAATCCGCCTCCTATATATAAGAGAGGAGAAGGCTCTCCAACATTAATATGAAAGTTGTGAAATCCATGGAAATCGATAACATCTAATCCTCTAAATAACTTAAAGATGAAAAATGGGACACTTATAGTACCGATGATAATAGCATATAGCAAAACACTAATCTGAAAATTAATAGCTTGCTTTCCATGCTGATCTATAAACGTAGATTTGTCTTTGTTGGCTGCCCATAATACTATAGGTCCTAAGAAATTTCCAAAAGGAATAAAAAACCTAGTAAAGGTGGAGAGATGTATAAATGTTGCTAAATTTTTATGATGATTGTCTACCATTTTTAAAAGTATATAATAGTTTCTTATACAAATATATGTCTTTTAAAAGGTATTATGTTACGCATAGTACTAAAAATTAACATTTCATTAACATTAGTTAAGCTTGAATATTTCATTTATTTTAGTGAAAATTCTAAATCAATTTTAATGAGTATTTCACCATCTAAACTTAATATGTACTTAATGTTTAAGTTGCCTGCAGCATATTTTACTGGTGTAAGAACTAGGTCTTTAGATGATACTACTTGCGTCGTCTCTGTAAAACATCGTTGGATTAATCAAAATCCATTTAAATCTATGTTTTGGGCTGTACAAGGTATGGCAGCTGAGCTAACAACAGGTGCTTTGGTTATAAAAAAGATAACAGAAAGCGGAAAAAAAATATCGATGTTAGTAGCCAGTAATAATGCCACATTTACAAAAAAAGCAACAGGTATAATAACCTTTACTTGCAAAGAAGGGCATAAAGTAGATAATGCTATAGCTAAAGCTATTGAGACTGGTGAAGGACAAACGGTTTGGATGAGTGCTATTGGAATAAATAAAGATGGAGTAGAGGTGTCGTCTTTTAATTTTGAATGGACGATAAAAGTTAAGAGTTAAAAGTGTAAAGTTAAAAGTTATGCACAGTTCATTGCGAGGACATACGACGAAATAATCTTTTTCTTGAATAGTCTGTAACAAAGTTTAAACTAATTCAACATATAAGAAAATCAACCTTAAAACGAAAAATAATGGAAAGATTACCAGATTTTACAGATAGAAATGCTCACGAAATAGATTACCGTATTTACGGTGAAGAAATGCAATATGTTGAGATAGAACTTGATCCGCAAGAAGCGGTTATTGCAGAGTCAGGAAGTTTTATGATGATGGATGATGGTATTAAGATGGATACTATTTTTGGCGATGGCTCTCAAAAAGATAAAGGCTTTTTAGGAAAAATACTTGGAGCAGGTAAACGAATTTTAACAGGAGAGAGTCTATTTATGACTGCTTTTTATAATGACCTTACAGGAAAGCGAAATGTGTCTTTTGCTTCACCTTACCCAGGAAAAATTATACCAATAGATTTAAACGAGTTTAGAGGTAAGTTTATTTGTCAAAAAGATGCTTTTTTATGTGCAGCTAAAGGAGTTAGTGTAGGTATTGAGTTTTCTAAGAAATTAGGTAGAGGCTTGTTTGGTGGAGAAGGTTTTATTATGCAAAAGCTAGAAGGGGATGGTATGGCATTTGTGCATGCTGGTGGTACTATGGCAGAAAAAATATTACAGCCAGGTGAAACCTTGCGTGTAGATACAGGTTGTATTGTTGGCTTTACCCAAGATGTAGATTATGATATTGAGTTTGTAGGTGGTATTAAGAATTCCATTTTTGGTGGAGAAGGTTTATTCTTTGCCAAGTTAAGAGGGCCAGGGAAAGTATATATACAATCGTTACCATTTAGTCGTTTAGCAAATAGAGTTATTGCTTCTGCGCCAAGAACTGGAGGAAACTCTAAAGGGGAAGGAAGCATCTTAGGAGGTCTTGGGGATTTATTAGATGGTGATAACAGATTTTAATTTTAATTGTTGATTTTTAATGTTTTAAATAGTGGGAAATCTCTTTTTCTTACGATTGTTTTCAACGAGTAATCATTAACTTTTAACATAATATGCTGTTAAATTTTATATATTTTTTTAAACAAAACGCATTTTTTTTTATCTTAGGGATTCAATTGAAACAATAGCCTATAGAAGAAAATTACTTTTTTTTTTAACCTAAAACTTAAAAATACCTATGGCGAGAGCAATGTTTGAGTACACTAAAACTGTGCTTAATAAGGTTAGTTTTGATGCGACATTATTCTGTAAAGAAGTGCAAAAAGCAGTAAAAAGATTACTGCCACACGAACTTGAAGAATTAAAGATATTTATACAGTCCCTAATCAATCAAAACCCCGAATTAGATCAATGTTTAATTTATTTAAAAGCATAAAAAAAAGCGACTTAAGAGTCGCTTTTTTTATTTTGATAGTGGGCTAATTATTTCAACATCGCTAAATGCAATGGCACCACGTATAATACCAGAAATAACATTGTGCATGGCATCAATAATTTGCATTTTAAGCTCGCTTTTATGATAAATAATACTTACTTCTCTTGCAGGCGATGGTTTTGCAAAGTGTCTAAGATTAGGACTTAACTTTTCTTTTATATCTAATGTGTGTAAATAAGGAAGAAGCGTCATTCCCATGCCTTCGTTAGATAATTTTATAAGGGTTTCTATACTACCACTCTCTAATTGAAAGTTGTCATCTATCTGGTCTTTAAAGGTTTTGCAAAGATTTATGACACCTTCTCTAAAGCAATGACCATCCTCTAACAGTAGCATGTCGTCTATTTTAAGATCAGTTACATCAATAGTTTTCTTGTCTTTTAACCTGTGACTATCTGGTACATAAGCCACAAAAGGTTCGTAGTATAAAATGCGTTCTTTTATGTTATCACTTTCTAATGGTGTTGCTGCAATGGCTGCATCTAAATGGCCATCATTAATACGTGTTAAGATTTCTTCTGTAGTAAGTTCTTCTATCTTTAGTTTTACTTTTGGATATTTCTTAATGAAATTTTTAAGAAACATAGGCAAAAGGGTTGGCATTATAGTAGGTATAATTCCTAATCTAAATTCGCCGCCAATAAATCCTTTTTGTTGGTCTACAATGTCTTGAATACGTTCTGCTTCATTAACAATATTACGTGCTTGAAATACTATTTTTCTACCAACCTCTGTTAATTCAATTGGTTTTTTTCCTCTATCAAAAATAATAACATCTAGTTCGTCTTCTAATTTTTGTATTTGTGTACTAAGTGTTGGTTGCGTTACAAAACATTTTTCAGCAGCTTTTGTGAAATTTTTATATTCAGCTATTGCCAAAGCATATTTAAGTTGTGTAATTGTCATAACTATTTATTAAGACTATAAAAATATAAAAACTATTTATAAAAACTATAGTTGTTGTGGTTTAATTTGAAGGTATTTTTGAACATAATTAAAAACAACAATAGTTATGATACTAAATAGTATAGGTTTAGATACCAAAAAAACAAAAGATTTAGCACAGGAATTAAATGAATTATTAGCAAATTTTCAATTGTATTATCAAAACTTAAGAGGTATACATTGGAATATAAAAGGCAAGGCTTTTTTTAATCTTCATGAGAAATTTGAAGAGTTATATACTGATGCTAATACCAAAGTAGACGAAATAGCTGAGCGAATTTTAACTTTGGGAGAAACACCATTACATACTTTTGAAGATTATACGAAAGCAGCAAGAGTACCAGTTGGAAAAAATGTTTCAATAGATGAAAAGGCAGTACGTCTTATTGTAGATTCTATTGCAGAACTATTAAAAATAGAACGAAGTATTTTAGAAACTGCTGACGATGCTAGTGATGAAGGTACATTATCTATGATGAGCGATTTTATTACAGAGCAGGAGAAAACTGTTTGGATGATGAAAGCTTGGTTAGGAGAAACGGTATAAGGTTCATAAAAAAGCCTTCAAGAAACTTCTTGAAGGCTTTTTTTAATTTATGAACTTATTATTTTTAATCACATTCTTGTTCTAAAACTATGAACTCATTATTAGATTGCAATTCTATCATATCATCATCACAAGCTACAACTGTCCAATCTAAGTTTGCAATTTCATCATAAGGTTCTGGTAAATAGATAGACATATATACTTCACCAGATTGAGGATTGCTATATAAATCCCATTGTCCTGTTATGGTTTCGTTATCTGTAGTTACTGTAACAGTATTATTAGTAAAAGTAAATACTCCTTCAGTACCATCTAAATCTATACTAGTAGTTATAGACCACTCACATTCTGTTAAGTCTTCTTGTATGTCTTCTTCGTCGCAGTCATCATCGTCGTCATCGTCATCGTCATCGTCATCGTCATCGTCATCGTCATCGTCATCGTCGTCGTCATCGTCATCGTCATCGCATTCTATGTCTATTACATAGCTATCGTTATAAAAACTTAGTTCTTCTTCATCGTCGTCGTCATCGTCACATTCAAAATTCCAACTTCCGTTAAGTAATGTAAAGTTTTGTAAACCACTTATGGTTAAAACAAGATTATCATCTTCTGTTTCAGTAATATTCCAAGATCCAAGATCTGTAACTGTAATTTCTCCATTAACTATTAGTTCACCATTTTGATTAAAGTTTACATTGTAAATGTCTTCAGTATCGTCATTTAGATTTTCTAATTCAATTTCGTATAAATCACAATTTGAAAGTAGTGCATTTTCTAAATCAGAAATGTCATAATCACAATCATAATCATCGTCGTCATCGTCATAATTATCGTAGCAATCTTCTAGTATATCTTCTAAATCATCAGTATCATCTATAGTAACAACGGTTTGGTCATCTAAAGTTACTGTTAGTGGAAAAACAAAACTAAATGTATTAGCATTATATAAGGCAGTAGCTAATTCTTCTTCAGAATTAACAGTTATTTCGTCACCATCTCCTGTGATTATAGAGATAGGGAAATTCAACTCATAACACTCTATACCTCCAACATAATAATCTTCTTCACAATCTTCAACAAAATCATTCTCAGTGAATCCATCTTCTATTGCATAACATTCATTTGGGTAAGTTACAATAAATGTATTTCCGTTAGGATCTATTACCTCTACACATACAGGATCATATTCTTCAAAACAATCTTCATCATCATCATCATCATCAAAGCTACAGCTTAATAACAACTGTATAAATTCAGCTTCATTATTAATAGTTTCAATTTCAATAGTATCTGTGTCGTCATTAAAGGTTTCTACATCAAAAGGAAATGAAATACCGTTAATAAATAAATCTTCGTTAGAAGCTACCATAACATCAATTAATCCGTCGAGATCATTTACAGTTACAGTAGAATCGTTGTTGTAAGATAAAGTTAAAGGATATACAAAATCAAAACAGAAATCTAATATAATATTACCAGCAGGATTATCGCTCTCAATAACATTTCCATCTGGATTAAACTGAGTTCTTAATTGTGTTAGTGCATTCGTTACAGACTCACTTTCTTCTGTCTGCTGTTGGTCTTGGTCTATAGACTCATTGTTGGTACACGATGTGAACACTAACAGAGAAAAAGCTAAGCTAAATAATGCTAATTTTAAATTTTTCATGTTAACTATTTTTGGTTTTAAATTTGTTGAATTGAGGTTAATCGTTAATTAGACAACACTCTTTTAAAAAACCCTACTTTTTTCTCAAAATTTTTTTTTTATAGTTTTGAGGTCTTAATTATAAAACCGCCAATGTCTATTGAAAATCGTAATATCTGTTACTCAAAAACTTTTGAGAAAATTTATAAAACTTACGCAGTAGAGGTAAGGCGTTTTCTGTTTTTTAAAACCCAAGATATAAATAGAGCTGAGGATTTAATGCAAGATGTTTTTATAAAATTATGGGATAATTGTAGTAATGTAGATTATGATAAAGTAAAGAGTTATATGTTTAGTATAGCTAACAATATGTTTTTAAATGAGGTAAAGCACCAAAAGGTAGTTCAAAATTATAACAAGCTAAATAAGAAAGAGGGGACTAATGAATCCCCAGAATTTATTATGCTCGAAAAAGAGTTTATGGATAAGTTAGATAGCACTTTAGCATCATTACCCGAAAAACAGCGAGAAGTTTTTTTAATGAATAGAGTTGAAAAAAAGAAATATAAAGACATTGCAGAACATCTTAATATTAGTGTTAAAGCTGTTGAGAAAAGAATGCACCAAGCTCTTATTATAATGCGAAAAGAAATAGGAAATATATGATTTGGAAATTTAAAGGTAGGGTTTTTTGTTTCTATGTTGTCTTTATAAATAGAAACCAATGAAAAAAGAAAATTTACATAATAGTTCCGATACATTTTTAGCTAAATGGTTAGAAGGTGAGCTTACAGATAAGGAGCTAAAGCACCTGGTGAGTGAGGAGGATTATTTTGCTTATTTAAAACTACGAGAAGGTTTTAATGTGAAGCAAAAACTAGATGCTTCAACGGATGCTTCGTTTATGAAAATTAAAAATCGTATTGAAAAAAAACAGCCAAAAGTTAAGCCACTTTATACCAATTGGGTTGTTGGTATTGCGGCTTCAATTGTAATATTATTTGGGTTGTTTACTTTTTTAAATGATAGTGAAGTTATCATAGAAACTGGTTATGGTGAAAACAGAACGATTGCACTTTTAGATGGCTCTGAGGTTATTTTAAATTCTAAATCTAAAATAATTTACGATGAAGAGGATTGGGAAAATGACCGTAAACTTTATCTTGAAGGCGAAGCTTATTTTAAAGTAGCTAAAGGAGAAACATTTGTGGTAAATACTAACAATGGTTCTGTGTCTGTTTTGGGAACACAGTTTAATGTTAATACTACTAATGGGTTTTTTGAAGTTGTATG
Organism: Winogradskyella sp.; assembly: GCF_025210595.1. Taxonomy (GTDB): domain Bacteria; phylum Bacteroidota; class Bacteroidia; order Flavobacteriales; family Flavobacteriaceae; genus Winogradskyella. Next base: position 14,689 of record NZ_JAOARH010000002.1, on the reverse strand, counting down.
CTACGAAGGAAAAGTACAAGTGAAAACAAAGCAATCTAAAAATATCCTTTTACCCAATAATGCTGCTAGAAGTATAAATGAAAGCCCTATAGATTTGTTTGGAAATTCTGAAAGAATGCCTGCTTGGGTACATGGTGAAAGCACCTTTAAAAGTGTACCAATTCGTTATGTTATAAAAGCTTTAGAGGATAAATATAATGTAGCGTTTAATACCGAAGCAATAGATGATTCAGAAACATTTACTGGTAGTTTTCCGCACGATAGTTTAAGTATTGCATTAAAAACAGTATTTGAAACACTCAATATTACCTATAATGAAAAAGAAAAACGTAACATTAAATTAAGATATAAAGAATGAGGTTAATATATATCTTAGTCTTAATGTTACTACCTACAATAGCCTTTTCTCAAGAAGAGGCTTTTTACATTGAGCTTAAAGATGTAGCGTTGCAAGATGCTATTAAAAATATAGAACAAACTTATGGCGTTTTGTTTTCGTACAAAGATGATTATGTAAAAGATAAAAGGGTTTCATTAACTCAAAAGAAAAGAACACTATTAGAAGTTTTAAATGCATTACAAAAACAAACTACGCTTAGTTATAGAGTTATAGAAAAACGTTATGTTGTTGTTAGCTTACCTCAAGAAAAAATAGAAAAAACGGAAGTATTAGATCAAGTACTTGTTAAAAGTTACCTTACAAAAGGTATAGAAAAAAATAGAGACGGTACCTATAAACTATATCCTTCTCAATTAGGTATATTACCTGGTCTAACAGAGCCAGATGTCTTAGAAAGTATTCAGTTATTACCTGGTGTATTGAGTCCTAACGAAACCGCTTCTGGTTTTTTTGTTAGAGGTGGTTATGCAGATCAAAACCGATTAATTTGGGATGGTATAAATATTTATCATAAAGGTCATCTTTTTGGAATGATATCTCCTTTAAATCCTAATGTAGCATCAGAGATTAAATTTATTAATAAAGGTACACATGCCAAGTATGGTGAACGTGTATCGTCGGTTATAGATATTAATTCAAAGCATATAATAACAAACCGCTTTAATGCAGAAATAGGTGTTAACGGAGTTAATGCAGATGCTATTTTAGATATACCAATTATAAAAGATAAGTTAAGTGTTCAGGCATCGTTGAGAAAAAGCTATACAGATATTTATGAAACTCATACCTTTAGTCAATTAGCAGATAAAGTATTTGAAAGTACAAAGATTAATCAAAATGAAGATGGCGATAATAATTTTTCATTTATAGATTATAATATAAAGCTAAATTATAAACTCAATTCTAACCATAGTTTTTATACAAGTATTATAAATATTGATAATGAGTTAGATTACATCTCAATAGATTCTGAAGCAAATAGAGACTTTAACGACCTCTTAAAGATTAGAAATACAGGTTATGGAATAGGTTGGACTTCTAAATGGAATAATAAGCTAACGCAACAGACACAAGCTTATTTTTCTGATTACGAGCTCAATTATAATTATATAACTTTTGAAAATGAAGAGCAAGTATCTGATTTTGAGAAACGAAACACTATATTCGATTCAGGTATATCTACTGAATTAAATTACAATGCTTCAGAGCAATTTAATTACGACTTTGGCTATCAATATACATTAAAAGATGTTGCCTACGCGTTTTTAAATACTACTAACATAAGTTTTATACTCGATTCAGAAGAAAACATTGTGCAAACCCATAGTGCTTTTGTGAGCGCAGATTATAATAACCCTAACTTTTTAGATGTCTCATTTGGTCTAAGAAGTACTTATTTTCAAGAATTAGATGCTATGCGAATAGAACCTAGGTTATTAATATTTAAAGATCTTAATGAACGTTTTAAGCTACAAGCCAGTGCAGAAATTAAAAACCAAATTTTAAGTGAAATAGATGAAACTGTTTTTAGCGATTTGTCTTTAGAGAACAGAGTTTGGCGTGTGGCAAATGGCGATAATTCTCCAATAATAAATAGCAAACACGCATCCTTAGGTTTAATTTATTCTAAGGGTGGTTTTAGTATAGACTCTGATATTTATTTCAAACGCATGAAAAATATTTCAGCGTTATCTTTAGGCTTTTTAAATCCTGAAAATATAGGTTTTAATAAAGGAAATCAAAATGTTATTGGTACAGATGTATTCCTGAAAAAACGATTTAATGGGTTCAATTCTTGGATAAGTTATTCTTACAATAGAGCAAAAAATAAGTTTAAGACTATAAACGATAGTAAATCTTTTAACTCTAGAACAAACATTACCCATGCCATATCTACAGCTTTAAGTTATAAAACAAAAGGACTTCAAGTAGCTTTAGGATGGAAATGGCAAACAGGAAGACCATATACTATTGCAGAAGAAGGTTCTAATGGTTTAGAGTTTAATAATGGTATTAATACTGGACAATTACCTGTTTATCATCGTTTAGATCTATCTTCAACATATTCGTTTAAGATATCTAATAAAAATGCATTAAGAGGCAAGATAGGTTTTTCAGTTAGGAATTTATATAACCGAAATAATCTTATTTCTAGAGAATACAGAGGTAACAATAGTTTGAATGATTCTGTAGAGTTAATAGAGCGCTATTCTATTGGTATTACACCAAATTTTATGTTTAGGTTGTACTTTTAATAAAAAAGTCTTCAATTACTGTATATAACTGAAGACTTCATATTTGATTGATTGATTGATTGATTGATTGATTGATTGATGAAAATTTATTTAGAATCTAATGTTAAGATCTAAGTTGTTGTCTTTTACTTTAAACTTAGCGTCTTCATATTGTGGTGGTCCAAAAGACATAGGGTTATTAGACATTCCGTAAGATTCTAATGGCATACCATTTTCTCTAAAATCCATACGCTTATTATCGTTTTCATCGTGTAGTGCTATAATGGCATACTCTCCAGATAGAACATTTTCAAAAGTAGCGGTTGCTTTTCCGTCTTTGATATTTGCCTCTGCGCTCTTAATACCTTTACCTTTCATAAAGGTTTCAGAGGTGTGCAGAGACATTACCACTTTTCCGTTGTTATTAGCAACGTTATCTATAGTAACTGTGATAGTAATGCCTTCATTTTCTTGAGAAAAACCAAATAATGTTGTTAAAGCTAATGCGAATGTTAAGATTAAATGTTTCATAATGTAATGTGTTAATGGTTATATGTTTTTTGTTTGATGATTCAAATATCTAACAAACTTAAAATAAGACATAAACGTTCTTACCGAATTGTGTTTTTATGAGGATGAGTTGTTAAGTTGTTTACACGTTTAATCGTGGATTTGTTTAATTGTTGAGATGTTTATTAGTGTATTTGTTTAGTGGATTATTAAGTTATTTATTTTCACTAATCACTAATCACTAATCACTAATCACTAATCACTAATCACTAATCACTAATCACTAATCACTAATCACTAATCACTAATCACTAATCACTAATCACTCATGTCTAATTTCTCACGCCTAAACCCAATTTACAACAACCCTCTCGCTTTAATCTCCAAATACTTATTAATAGTATTGATTGTTAAATGCTCTGGTGCAGTTAATATTGTTTGAATACCATGTTTCTGTAGCTCACTAACGATTAGTTTTTTCTCGTACACAAACTTTTCGGCAATGGTTTTTTGAAAAATATCAAATGTGTTATGAGCTTCAATATTGGTTAATTTGTCTAGCTCTGTATTTTCAAAAAAGATAACAACTAGTAAATGATTTTTTGCTATAGATTGAAGATATGGTAATTGGCGATGAAGCGCATCTAAAGTTTCAAAATTAGTGTAAAGTAACAGTAAGCTACGTTGCGTAATGTTTCGTTTTATATCAATATATAATCTTGAAAAATCCGATTCCGAAAAATCTGTTTTTATATTATATAAGGTTTCTAAAACTTTGTTCATTTGAGAAGGTCTACGCTCAGCAACAACTTTATTTTCAACCTTTCTAGAAAAGGTAAACATACCTGCTTTATCTTGTTTTTTTAATGCAACATTACTAATAACTAATGTAGCATTAATGGCATAATCTAAGAGACTTAACCCTTCAAAAGGCATTTTCATTGCTCTACCTTTATCAATAACACTGTAAATAGGTTGTGAACGTTCATCCTGAAACTGATTAACCATTAACTGATTGCGTTTTGCAGTCGCTTTCCAGTTAATGTTTCTTATATCATCACCAGTAACATAATCTTTAATTTGTTCAAATTCCATGGTATGACCAATACGACGTATTTTTTTTAGGCCATATTCAAATAGCTTATTAGAAAATGCAATAAGCATGTATTTGCGCAATTGTAAAAACGAAGGATAATTTGGTACCATAGCGTCTTTAGCAAACTGAAAGCGTCTGGTTACAAAACCAATTGGTGAATTAACATATGTGTTGAGGTTGCCAAAGTAATATTCGCCTCGTTCTAAAGGTCTTAAGGTATAAGTAATTTTCTTTTCCTGATGTGTGTTGAGATGTGTGTTTATTTCAAAATCGCGCTTTTGATATTGAAATGGCAACTCATCTATAAGTGTTAGATTGGTTTTAAAATTATAGTTGTTAGTGAGTGTTATTTCAATAGGATTATCATCACCATTACTTAGTTTTTCTGGTAAAATTCTAGAAGCAGAGATACCCTTTTGTTTAAATAGTAATATGAGGTCAATTACAACCAAACCAACAGCTACAAAAAACAGAATAGTAACGATTGCCAATAACCCTGGGAATAGGTAAGACAAGATAAACAATGCAACAAATACAATAGCTACAAGAAAAAACCTAAAGGTTAAATATGTATGTTTAAAAAACCGTTTCACTATCTCGGAATCTCAATGGTTTCAAGAATTTGGTCTACAACTTTATCTACTGTAAATGCTTCCATTTCGCGTTCTGGTGTTAACACTAATCTGTGTTTAAGAACAGCTTTAGTACAACGTTTTATGTCATCTGGTGTTACAAAATCTCTACCGTTAATAGCAGCATTTGCTTTTGAAGCATTTAAGATAGATATAGATGCTCTTGGTGAAGCTCCCAAATAGAGGTTTCCGTTGTTACGTGTGTTGTTAACAATAGAAGCGATATAGTTTAGCAGGTTGTCTTCTACTACAATTTGTTTTATTAAATCTTGGTATTTTTTAATAGAAGCAGACGATAATATTGGTGAAATTGTATTTAAATCCATAACGTCTTTTCTTTGATGATTTTCCATTAAGATTTGCACTTCGTCTTCTAGAGAAGGATAATCTACTTCGATTTTAAATAGAAAGCGGTCTAATTGTGCTTCTGGTAATCGGTAAGTGCCTTCTTGCTCTATTGGGTTTTGAGTAGCAAATACTAAAAATGGTAATTCCATATTATAGCGTGTACCATCCATAGTAATTTGGCGCTCTGCCATTACTTCAAACAGAGCGGCTTGTGTTTTTGCAGGTGCTCTATTAATTTCATCTATAAGAACAATATTAGAAAAAATTGGGCCTTTTTTATATTCAAACTCACTGGTTTTTACATTGAATATAGAGGTGCCCAAAATATCACTAGGCATTAAATCTGGTGTGAATTGAATACGATTAAAATCGACATCCATAGTCTTAGCCAAAAGTTTTGCAGTAACTGTTTTTGCTACACCAGGAACACCTTCTATAAGTGAGTGACCATTGGTTAGAATAGAAATGATTAATAGCTCAATCATTTCATTTTGCCCTACGATAAACTTGGCAAGTTCTTGCTTTATTTGTGCTACACTATCTTGAAGTGGTTTTAAATTAATACGATTTTTAAAACCTTCATTAGTTGCGTTTACTTCATTAGTGTTTGTGTCATCCAAGTTTTCTGAAGATGGTTTATATTGTTCTTCCATTATCTTGTGTGTTTTGTAAAGTGTTCTATTTTTTTATTTAACTCTATTAGTTCTTGTTCTGTATGGTTGGTCTTCGATTTTAAAAAGACTAAGTAATCGATTAATACTTTAGTGTCTTCCTTTGTGTTGGTAGATTTTACACTTAGTTTTTCAATAAAATGAACGTTTAATTGATTGGTATCTAAGTAATAATTTCTGCGTACAAATTCTAAAAAGTATTCTATCTTCTTTTTTATGATGTTGGTGAAATCTCCATGTTGATAATAAAGTTCTCCTATGGTTCTTGTAAAATCTACAGTACTATTTTCTAGTTTATTTATAACGGGTATAATACGTTGCGTACGTTTTCCTCTAAAGATGACAAATAGTATAAGGCTAAACATACTGATATAAAAAGCCCATTTTAGAGCAGTGCTTTGTAATATATAACGTAGCGGACTGGTAATAACTTTACGACCGCTTTTGTAATTATTATCCCAAATAATTTGTTGCTTTGGAAGATAGGATAAAACCGTAGCAGTGTAATCTTCCTTATCGTTCAAAAGATGATAATTTGTAAATGCAAATGGGTTAGTGTGTAATATAAACTGACCGCCTTTTTCACCTACATCAACTTTTATAAAATTAGGGTAGGTTTCTTCAACATCATCGTCACCTTTTGCTGTTACAGTACCTAAAATGGTTGTCTTTAAAGTATCAATAGAACTAAAGCGGCTATTCTCAATAACATCTTTAAATTTTTTATTGTTTTTTTGAAGGCTTGGACTCGAGAATTTATGCTCAGATTCTTTTTTGTAAAAATTACCATATTGCCTAATAATAGCAATGTTTAAAGAGTCTATTGCTTGTGAATAAATATAGTTGAAACTCATAAACACGGTATTTCCTTTTTCTGCAAAATTGAGCAATGCGTTAGATTCTTCTTTATCGAAGCTAAGGCGATTGTTAATAAATACCAATGTCTTTGGTGTTGTAGTGTCTACACGTTTTAAGTATTCGTATATAGTACGGTCTGAAGTTAAAATTTCATCATCTGAAAAAGTATCTAATTCATTAAAAAGAATATAGCAACCAAGCGGAATTTTATCAACAGCAGAGTAGGAGTCTCGCCAATTTATAGCTTTTGGTTTGGTAACTTCTGCAATCATCATTAAAACAATTACAGTGCCAATGATGTATAACGCTATTTTAGAACGCTTATCCATGCTGAGTTGTTTTTATGAGTTGGTTAAAATCGTCTTTATTTTTATTAAAACGTTCTTTGTCTATAGGAAATTCACCATACCAAACATAATCGTAGATATACGAAACACGCTTAAACAGAGTCTTTAATTTTAAATCTTTTATTTCATTAAGATAATCATTGTTGGTTTTATCGTAATGCCATTCTATTGTTTTTTTATGAGCTAAAGCTTTTAAAGATTTTAGATACATATAGCGTGTAGCCAACCTATAATTGTTTTCTTTTAGAGCTTGTTTTATAAGTTTGTCAAAATCGATTTGTTCTATGTTTTCTTCAACATAACTAAAGCCTTCAATGGTTTTAGCTTCGGTTTTAAATACTGAGCTGATAGGTGTTTGTAGTAGGAACTTTATTAGAAGATAAAGTACGATAACTCCTAAGAGACCATAAATGATGTATTCTAGAGTTTTGTAGTCTAACCAATCTACTTCAAATCCAAAAATATCACCTAACCAATTAAAAAACGTTCTAAGGATACGTTGTATTAAATTGATACCATCAGTGTCATTAATAGAGTAATTAAACTCGCTACCAGTATAATTCTCTTTAAAATTCTCTTTAAAGTAAGTAACCTCTATTTGAGAAGAGTCTTTTTTGATAATAGCATCTTGTGCATTTACTATAAGTGTATTAATAAATACAAAACAACCAGTACTAATATGTTTTAACGTAATCTTACTCATTAATACCTATTTGATCAATTTTTTTCTTAAGAAATACGTTGTGTTTTAACTCATAAAGATTGTAATACAAAATGCCATAGGATATTTGAGATAATGCTTGCGTATAAATAAAAGAAAGTAAAAATGCTGCAAAACCAAATGTAAATACCAAAGTAGCAAATGTGTTTGTGGTAAAATCTATACTACTTTCAATAGAAAAATAAGCATAAATTCCAATAATAAATCCAGGTATAGATAGTATTAGAACAGTAATCATCATATTAAGAATGCCTATTACTAGTCCGTATAAAACGATTCTCCAAAAATTTGAAAACGTAAAGTTAAATCCTTCAGAAATAGCTTCACCAAAACTTTTTTTAGTAGAAAAAATAGACATAAACGTTAAGCCAAAAACAGCTGTCATTGTAAAGCTTAATCCGTATTGAATAAGCATACCTAGGAGAGGTATAAAAGATACTACCATAGATATTACAATATATACAATGTACATAAGCCCACCAATAAGAATGAATATAATTATTGAACCGATATTATCTATAATACTTTTCCAAATGTTTTTTGAGACAATTTTTCCTTCATTATTAACATATTCAGCTATATAAGAGCTTGAGAAGCTATAATTAATTAGCGAGGTAACAAAAACAATTAATAAAAGAATAATAGCACCAGCTATGAAATAACTTTCGGTAGCTACATTACTTCCCATGCCAAACCTAAAATCTCGACTGGCTAAGCCCATAAAACCAGTAACTAATAAATACGAACAAATTAAAGTAAGAATAATACTTACCGCATTGTATTTTAAATATAAACTAGTGTAGGATTTAAAGTTATGTTTAAGAAATAAAAAATAGGTGTTTATAATATCACCAAATGTACTTCTGGTTCTTAATTCTATATAGTTTTCGTTCACGTTAACTTGGGTGTTAATTGGCTTTGGGCTTTATTCAATAATATAGGATAAATGATATAATAATAAACAATAATAAAAAGTGAAATAAAAATGATACTATAAGCTAAAAGCCAAGGCATTTGTTCGCCATAACGTGTTATAAATCCTTCTATAAAACCTGCGATGATAAAAAAAGGTATGGTGCTTACTAAAATTTTTAATCCATCTTTGGCGCCTTTCATAAAGGCAACACGTCTAGAGTAGGTTTTAGGAAATAAAAAACTATTACCCATCACCAAACCAGCACAACCAGCAATGACTATAACAGAAATCTCAATAGTACCATGCAGCCATACAGTTGAAGTTTTTTCTAAAATACCATAATTATAAAAGAAGGTAATAAACGAGCCAAGCATAATACCATTACTAAACAAAATCCAAATGGTACCAACACTAAAAAATACACCTAAAGCAAAAGCAAAAATGGCAACTCTAATATTGTTTATGGTTATGCCTAAAAAAGTACCAATATTACTCCCACTTTTATACACAGCCATTGGCTCACCTTTTTCAATGTTTTCAATCGTCATATTTACATAAGCATCACCAAGAATAAGTCTAACAAAAGAATCATCATTTAGTGTAGATACAACTCCAATAATTACTGCAGCAGTAAAGATTAAAAATGAATACAAAAGTGTTTTGTGGTATTGATAAAAAAACAAAGGAAACTCATCTCGGCAAAAAGAAATAATTTTGTTTTTTGATTCTCTTTTTGTGACATAAATTTTTTGATGAGCTTGTGAAGCTAGAGAGTTTAAATACAATAATGTCTTACTCTCTGGGTAATACGTTTGGGCATAAGATAAATCGTTTGTAAGTTGTATATAATAAGAAGCTAAATCATCTGGATTTATTTTCGCATTATTATGTAATGCGTTTTCAAAACCAATCCATTTTTCCTTATTTTGCTTTACAAAAGCTGCCTCGCGCATAAATCATTTTAATTTAAAACGAATATACATTTCCATGAGCAAATTAGCAATTAACACTGCACAAAATGTTAACCTAGATTATAAGCTAATTGGTTTGGGAGAACGTATGGTGGCCTTTTTAATTGATGGTGTTATTTTATTGACATATATGACCATTATGGAGAATCTTGTAAATCTCTCTGCAATTTTTGATGCAGACGCATGGACAAGACGAGGCTTTTTAGGATTATTTACATTGCCAGCGTTGTTTTATTCAGCTTTATGCCATATTATTTTTGGAGGGCAAACCGTTGGGAAAATGATTATGAAGATTAAAGTGGTACGTTTAGATGGTTCACCAACCCAATGGTATAATTTTATGGTACGTTGGATGTTGCGAATTATAGATATTTGGTTATTCTTTTCATCTATTGGGATTTTAAGCATTTTATTATCGGATAGAAAGCAACGTGTAGGTGATTCAGCAGCAGGAACAGTTGTTATTAGTGTGAAGAAAAAGCATAAGATAACTAGTACAATTTTAGAAGATATAGAAGATGATTATCAGCCTGTTTTTAGTAATGTAACACAGCTCACAGACAAAGATGTTAGGATAATAAAAGAAGCTTATACTATTTCTAAAAAGAATAACGATTTTAAAACGCTTACGTTGCTAAAAACTAAAATATGTGATACACTTGGGATAGAATCTAAGCTATATGATGTTCAGTTTATTGATACTATTTTAAAGGATTATAATTACTATACACAGAACATGTAATGTTTTTTCAAACTTTAGACATATTAGGAACCATTGCTTTTGCAATTTCGGGTGTACTTATTGCGATGAACAAACGCATGGATCCTTTTGGAGTAATCATAATTGCTTTTGTTACAGCAGTTGGAGGTGGAACATTACGCGATGTTATGGTAGGTATTGAGCCTGTGTCTTGGATGCGTAATATGATTTATGTCTATGTCATTTTTGCTTCAACTGTTTTTGCAGTAGTATTTAGAAACCAATTAAAACATTTAAGACGCTCTCTGTTTTTATTTGATACCATAGGAATTGGGTTGTACACAGTTGTTGGAATAGAAACAGGGTTAACGGCGGAATTGCATCCAATTATTTGTATGTTTTTGGGCACTATGACTGCATGTTTTGGTGGTGTAATACGAGATATTCTTTGTAATGAAATTCCTGTCATATTTAGGAAAGAAATCTATGCTACAGCCTGTATTTTGGGTGGACTTACATATTTTTTATTGAGAGAGTTTTTAGAAAGCCAAAATTCTCTTTTTGTTATAGCAGGTTTGGTGGTTATTGTTGTGAGATTACTCGCTGTTAAATTTAAGATAAGTCTGCCGAGTTTGTATAAGAATGAAGATTAATCTTATAATTTGGTTTTAAATCTGCTTTTATGAATAGTTCTTGCAGTTAGATTATTATTTGTTTCTACAAGCACACTCATGATGTTCATCAAGGTATGCGATTGTCTCTAAAGAAAGTTTTTCTAAAACCGTAATATTAATATCTGAAAGACTCTTAATATAGATACATGCCTTTCCCATTTTAAATTTCCCTAAGTCTTCTAGTAGATTTCTGCTATTATCTGTATCAGAATAAACATAAATAGAAAATTGAGCTTTTCGAGGTGAGAAACCTAGTAAAGGTGCATCTCCTTCATGACCACTTGCATATTTATAATGATATTTTCCAAAACCAATTATTGTTGGTCCCCACATTTTAGGTTCAAAACCAGACCATTTACTCAAGAGTTCTATCAGTTGATAACTGTCAGCTTTTTTTTGATCATTATCTACGTAAGATTCAATAAAATCAGTAACGTTTACTTCAGTTTCTTTTGTTTTGTTTTTTGCCATTTTACTATTTGTTTTACTTAGGTACAGGAAAACCTCTATCTCTCATCAATGCTTCAATTTTTGCATCTCTGCCTCTAAATTTTCTGTAGGCTTCAGCAGGATCCATAGCATTGCGTGGAGCAAATAAGTATTTTACTAGTTTATCAGCTACGTTTTTATCATAAAAACCGCTTGGTGCTTCTTTAAATGCTTCAGAAGCATCACTTGTTAAAACATCTGCCCACATATAACCATAATAAGCTGTTGCGTAACCTTCTCCAGAAAATACATGACCAAAGTGTGGTGTTCTATGACGCATTGGTAGTTCTTTTGGCATACCTAATTCGTCTAAGGTTTCACGTTCAAATTTATCAATATCAATATTTGATGGGTCTGCCAAGTGCAACTTCATATCAATTAAGGCAGAAGCTAAATATTCAGTAGTACCAAATCCTTGATTAAAAGTTGAAGCTTTTTTGATTTTTTCAACTAACTCAGCAGGAATAGACTCTCCAGTTTTATAATGTACCAAGTATGTGTTAATTACTTTATCTGTAGATAACCAACGTTCTAAAAGTTGAGACTGAAATTCGGTATAGTCTCTAACACCTCCTTGTAGTGTTGGGTATTTAACATCTGCAGCGAAGAAATGTAGTGCATGTCCAAATTCATGAAAAAACGTTGTAGCATCGTCCCAAGATACTAAAACGGCTTCACTAGGAGCGGGTTTTACAAAGTTTGAATTGTTTGATGCCAATACGTTAGTTTGTCCTTCAAAAGTTGTAGAGCTCCTGTATGTTGTTGCCCAAGCACCTGAACGTTTGCCTTCACGTGCATAAGGGTCTAAATACCAAAGTCCTATGTGTTTGCCAGAATCTTTATTGGTTACTTCCCAAACCTTTACATCTTCATGAAATACAGGAACTGAACCTTCTTTAATAGGTGTGAATTTATAATTGAAAATTTCTCCAGCAACAAAGAACATTGCCTCGGTAAGTTTGTTTAATTGAAGATATTGTTTCACTTCATCACTATCTAAATCGTATTTTTTCTTTCTAACTTTTTCGGCATAATAACGATAATCCCATGGTTCTATAGTAATATTGTCTCCTAATTCATTAGCTACTACTTGCATGTCAGCCACTTCTTCTTTAACTCGTGCAGTTGATGCTGGCCATACTTTAAGCATTAAATCCATAGCATTTTCAGGATTTTTAGCCATACGATTTTGTAATCTCCATTGTGCATAATTCTCATAACCCAATAGGCTAACACGCTCTTTACGTAATTTTAAAATTTCAGCAATAATCTTATTGTTGTCATACTCATCTCCGTTATCACCTCTAGAGTAGTAGTTTGCCCAAACTTGTTTCCTTAATTCTCGATTTGTAGAGTAGGTGAGAAAAGGATCCATAGAAGAACGCGTATTTGTAATAGCGTATTTACCATCTTGCCCTTTATCTGAAGCTATTTTTGCAGCCGATTTTATAAAACCATCAGATAAACCTCCGAGTTGATCTTTGGTTAAATACGTTACATAGTTTTCTTCATCATGTAAGACATTATTAGAAAACTTTGTATAAAGAGTAGAAAGTTCTTTGTTTATTTCTGCATAGCGTTTCTTTTTTTCTACATCTAGATTGGCACCATTCATTTCAAATTGTTTATAGGTAAGGTTAACCACACGTTGTTCTTGAGGTTCTAACGGTTTTTTTTGAGAAGCCTCATAAACAGCTTTGATACGCTGAAATAATTTTTCATTTTGAGAAATTTTAGAACGAAATTCAGAAAGTTTTGGTGCCAATTCTGCTTGTACCTTTCTAAACTCTGGTGTAGATTTATTACTACTCAAAATACCATAATAAGCAAATACACGATTTAAAGCCTTACCAGCGCTTTCCATAGCAACAATAGTATTTTCAAAACTAGGAGCTTCTGTATTGTTGGCAATAGCGTCAATTTCTTTTAATTGAAGATCCATGCCTTTTTCTACAGCTTCCTTAACATCTGCTACGTTCATTTTGTCAAAAGCAGGCACACCTTGATATGGACCTTCCCATTCTTGTAGTAAGACATTATTGGTCATTAATTTGTCTTTAGTCTTTGGTTCTTCTTTACAACTAGCAAATAAGATAATACTACCCATAATAGTAGCTTTTATTGATTTAGTAATCATTGTAGTTAGTTTTGTGAATGTTATACTGAGCTTAGTCCAAGTATCTAATGATTTACAAGATATTAAAAATAGCGTAGTAGAAATCTTAATTATTTTATAATTTCTACAGATCTAATGTACACATTATCTATAGGCCAATCTCCTTCGTCGGTTTTTACAGCATTTATTTTATCTACTACATCCATGCCTTTTATAACTTCGCCAAATACAGTATAGTCACCATCCAAATGTTTTGCTTTTTCTCTATTCACAACTATAAAAAATTGAAACGGTGAGGCTAATTTATAAGCATTTTCTATTTCGCTACTTGGCATTGAGATTGCACCTCGTTGATGCGAATAACCACGTTTGGTGTCTGGAGGTAATAAATATTTACCAATTTTTCGTCGTTTTTTATACAAATCTAAACCATCACTACTACCTCCTTGTATAACAAAGTTTTTAACGACTCTGTAAAATTGGGTATTATCAAAGTATTTTCGTTTGGTGAGATAGATAAAGTTAGCGCGATGAAATTTTGTTTTGTCATAAAGCTTAATATCTATGGTTCCAAAGTCTGTAGTAATCCTTACTTTATCTTCTTTATGTGCTTTAGAGTATTCTAAAAAGAACTCCATGGCATTATCATCGCTAAGAATAGGGAACTCAGGTGAAGATACCTTTTTATTGGTTTCTTTTGGTTTTTGAATAATAGAATCTTTTGGAGTGGTAGATGTGGTTTGTTTTGAAGATTGCTTATCTTCACAGTTCCATAAAAATAAAACGACAATTATAATTAATTGAAATCTCATAAATGCTTTTTAATACGTTTTTAGAATCTGTAGTAAAAATAAAACATCTCGAACTTTTGGGCGAAACATCTCATGCCAAAATGTCTCCTCCTTATAGATTAGAATTAGCTGAGCGTATGAGAGAAAAAGCGAAAAGCGCTAAGACAGCTGGTGTGTTGGCATTGTTTTATCCTAATGAAAGTAATGAAACATCG
>NZ_JAOARH010000040.1 GCF_025210595.1 Winogradskyella sp. | reverse complement strand
ACCTTTTTCTATATTTTTTACAGAAAAATTCTCATCTAATTGACAATACACATTATTATTTAGTACAAAACCTTTTTTATCTATAGAGGTTATTTTACCTTCAATTTCAACTACTACGTCTTGCCAAATTAAAGCATCTTCATGTACTTTATCTGAAAATGCTTTTGCGGTTCCAGAGAACTTCACTTCTAATTCATCTATAGTTTTATGTGCCTTGTAAGCATAATTATAGACTGCAAAGCTTCCGCCAACTAAAACAACAAGTAAAACAATAAGCGCTTTTTTATTTCTTTTTAACAAGCTCATAATTAAGGGTTAGATTAATAGATTTTGCTATTTTATCACGGACAATACTTGGAATTTTAATATCAAAATCTTGAGGAGAAACACCAAAAACTGAAGTGAAAATTATTTTGTCACCTTCTTTTTTTAACTTAGCTGTTGTATCTATTATTTTATCTTTTCCTTTTACAGTTAAAGTACCTTTAAGACTAAGTTCTTTTTCTTGAGTTGTAAGTTCACTTAAGTCAAAACCTACTAATTGCCCTCTAAATGTTGCCTTTGGATATTTATCAGAATCCATATAGTTTTCATTAAAATGCTCTTGCATTAAAGCAATTTCAAAATGAAACGCTTTCACAAAAAGTAAACCTGCTATTTGCCCATTTTCTGAATTAAGAATCACTGTAGTACTTTTATTAACAGCTTCAACAGGCTCAAATGCTTCTACAGATGCCTTAAACTCTGTAGAACCTGTTTTTGTAAAATATTTCTGAGCAGAGATATTTAAACTTATCAATCCTATAAGTAGTGGTAATATTTTTTTCATTATTATATATTTTTCATACTTCTATAGAAGTGTTTTAATTAAACCTTATCTATTATTTAGTCTTCTGGAAAACCATCTGTCACCCATTTATCTATAATCTGTAATATCTGCGGTGATAATTTTCCACTTGGCGGCATTGGATTTGTAACACTATTCATTCGAGATACTAAGCTCCCTTGCTCAGCTGAAAGTCTCGTATTTTGATAATTAGACAAATCTAAACTTGCGCTTGGCACTGGACCTGCATGGCATGTTATACAGTTATTTGTCATTATAGATTGTATATCTGACTGGTATGTCACCTCTCTAGTTAATGGTGGTAAAGAGTTTTTGTCGCCTTCATCTATAATTGCTGTAGTACAACTTAGCCCTATAATTAATGTAGTAATTCCTATACCAAATTTTATATACTTCTTCATTGTATGTTGTTAATTTTGAACGTTAATATTGTCTATTGTAATTTGCTCTTGCCCTAATGGAGAAAGGGTTACCATACGTTGCGCATGCGTAATATCTCCTTCGGAAATTGAAGAGTCTCCATCCATATCTGCCACTATGGTTACGTAATAGGTTCCTGGATGCATATAGGTCATTAAAAATTCATTTTCACCATTAGATAAAATAGGAAAATGTAAAATGGTATTAAAGGCATTTACATCAGCTGTAAAATAGCCAAACTCATCTGTTAAAGGGTCTCTAGACAAATACAATTGTAATGGTTGATCTGCAGGAACATCACCTCTATTTATATTAACTTGTATTACTCCTAGCCTAGGATGATCTAGAATTGTATAAGGATCTCCAGATTGTGGTGCTAGTTCAAATACATCATTAGTTTCTTGTAATGCTAAAAATGTTGCAGAATTAGCTTCGGTTAAACCATCTTTAACATAAAGGTATTCTTCCACAAATCCGTCTGCAAAATCTAAGCCAGCATCAACTATGTTTTGTGGATATCCTGTAGCATCAGCTGCTTCTTGCGCTAGTTCAGGATGCATTTTCACACCACTAAATGTCATGTGTCTATTAGGAATACGATCTCCTAAATTACTAGTATAAGAATTGAAATATATATTATTTGAATTATTCGGAAAACGAATTTCCATAAACATAATACCATCACCTCCTCTAGCATCTACAAATCTGTAATAACGGCTATTATCTCTATTTTCAACTTTATCCATTACAAAATAACTTGTACGATAAATACCATTTAGCAAACCTCCATTTCTTGCCATAATAGTACGTTTACCTTTAAAGTTGGTCACAAAAAAAGATGTAAATAAGTTACCTCCAGAACCACCTTCATGAATACCAAAAATATGAGATGGTGATATAGCTCTGTAATCCCAAGCAAAGAATGGATACTCTTGGTTAATTACTAAATTATCACCAACCCAATGTCCTTGCATTTTCTCCATAAAATCAAACCCATCTATAGTAATATCTACTGGATTAACCTCTGTTACTTGCCCTGGAACACCTGGATCTACCGGATCTGTTGACCCAGCAATATTTCTAATATCGTCTGTAGAACAAGCTACTATTAATAACGATAGCACTACACTAATGCTTAAAAATTGAATTGCTTTTTTCATAATATAATTTTTATTCTTTTACTCTTACCCAAATTTCTTCTAACGGTTTATTACTTATATACCTAGTTGCCACTAACGTGTCATCATGTTTTAAGTTAAGCTCTATAATAGGCTTAGAATCGTTAGTGTTTGTAGCACCAGATATAGCATCTACATACGTATTGTTAGATTTTTTTAGATTCTTAAAAACATAGTACTCTTTTCCTACACCTTCTCTAATTACAGTTGTATTATCATTATAGTACAACACCTTACCTTGTATAGAATCATTAACTTCAATAATCTTGTATTTCCCTTCATAGTATTTACTTACCACTTCCCATGTTCCATATAACTTTGAATGGTCTTTTGTACAAGAAACCATAAAAACGCACATCCAAATTATCGCTAACCTTTTCATCATTTTTAATTATGAAACAAACTTAGAGAGAATTAAAGGCTGCTTTTTTGACCTAAATCAAAATATGCTACAAACTGATATTTAGCAATTGCATTAGAGTTTTGAAAATGCAGGAGATGAAGTATTTACTAAAATTTTTATGACTTTAAAAAAGAAGCACCAGCCATATTAGATATAAAATTAGCATCCTTTTATTATAGACAGTAACCGATTTCTGTAACAGAAAGCCTCTAAATTATAGATTGTTAATAGTATTAACTATCTAACATAATTCACAAAAAGAATAATTGATTACATGAGATTTAGCAATAACTCAACATTACTATGAGATCTTTTATTTATTTAAATTTTGTTAATTCTAATATGTATTATCAATTAAAACACTATTTTTGTTTAAACTTTTCAAACAAAGAATGAACAATATAAAGAATCAATTTAGCATAAAAGACCTAGAAAATCTAACAGGTATAAAGGCTCATACTATTAGAATTTGGGAAAAACGCTACAACCTATTACAACCTAAACGTACAGACACCAACATAAGATATTACGATTTAGCAAACTTTCAAAAGCTGCTTAATGTAAGCTATCTTAACAACAATGGTTATAAAATATCTAAAATAGCAAAAATAGAAGAGCATAAAATCCCTCAACTAGTTAGGGAAATTACAACAGAGAGCAATATAGAAAATCATTCTATTAATGCATTTAAATTAGCAATGCTCAACTTTGATCAATCTCTTTTTTACAAAACCTATGAGTCGCTACTTAAAGAAAAAGCTTTTGAGGATGTTTTTTATGATATTTTTATACCTCTTCTAACTGAAATTGGTCTGCTTTGGCAAACAGACACAATAACGCCTGCTCACGAACATTTTTTAACTGCACTAATTCGTCAAAAAATATTAATTAATACAGAAAAAATTCAGTCTCAACAAACCAACACCTCCCAAAAAACTTTTGTGCTTTACTTACCCGAAAACGAAATACACGAATTGGGTTTAATGTTTATTAATTACCAACTAGTAAACAAAGGCTATCAGTCCATATTCCTAGGGCTAAGTGTACCGTTAGAAAGTTTATTAGATCTAAAAAATTACTATGACGATATTACCTACATATCTTACTTCACAACTAATCCTGAGAAGAGCATTATCCAAAAATATTTAGATGATTTCAATGAATTAATTGTTAATGATTCCAACATCAAACTATGGGTTTTAGGTCAAATGGTAAGCACTTTAGATTTAGATAGTTTACCTAAAAGCGTGTCTGTATTTAATAATATAAAAACATTGATGGATAATATAAAATAAACTATGCGTAAAACAATATCTATAATAGGCTCAGGCTTTTCTTCGCTATCAGCATCTTGCTATTTGGCAAAAGCAGGCTACAAGGTATCTATTTATGAAAAAAATGATACTGTAGGCGGAAGAGCAAGACAACTTGTTAAAGATGGTTTTACTTTTGATATTGGCCCAAGTTGGTATTGGATGCCAGATATTTTTGAAAAATTCTTTAATGATTTCGGGAAAAGCACAAAAGATTATTATCAACTAGATAAGTTAAGTCCTGCTTATAAAATTTTTTTCTCAGATGAAGTCATTACCATTGGTGATCATATGGATCAAATTTGTAAAGAATTTGAACGTATAGAAAGTGGTAGTTCAAAACCACTACGTAAATTCATCTCTCAAGCACAAGATCATTACAACATTGCTATTAACAAAGTTGTACTAAAACCAGGTATTTCACCATTAGAGTTAGTTTCTAAAGAAACTATTACAAGGGTTGATCGCTTTTTTAAAACCATAAGTTCTGAAGTTAGAAAAAAATTTAAAAACCCTAAACTCATTTCAACGCTAGAGTTTCCTGTATTATTTCTTGGAGCTAAACCTAGCCAAACTCCTTCATTTTATAGTTTTATGAATTTTGCTGATTTTGGCTTAGGCACATGGCACCCAAAAGGCGGTATGTACGAGATCGTAAAGGCTATGAAAACTTTAGCAGAAAGCCTAGGTGTTAAGATTTATACTAATAGCAATGTAGAAAAAATTAATATTTCACAAGGTAAAGTCTCTAGTATTAAAGTTAATAGCAAAACTATCGACTCAGATATTATCTTAAGTGGTGCAGACTATCATCATTCTGAAACTTTATTAGATCCAAATTACCGACAATACACAGCAACATATTGGAACAAACGCACTTTTGCACCATCTTCTCTACTCTTTTACGTTGGTTTTAATAAAAAATTAAAAAACATAGAGCACCACAATTTATTTTTTGATACAGATTTTGAAACACATGCTGAAGATATATACGACAATCCTAAATGGCCAAAAAAACCGTTGTTTTATGTGAATTTTCCATCTGTAACCGATAATAGCATGGCACCTGATGGATGTGAAACAGGTTTTTTTCTTATTCCAATAGCGCCAGGGCTTGAAGACACATCTGAACTAAGACAACAATATTTTGACATTATTATAAACCGATTCGAACATCTAACCAACCAAGACATAAAAAAACATATATTATTTAAAGAGTCGTTTTGTGTAAACGACTTTATAAGCGAATACAACTCATATAAAGGAAATGCCTACGGAATGGCAAACACCTTAAAACAAACTGCATTTTTAAGACCCAAATTAAAAAGCAAAAAAGTTGATGGGCTTTATTTTACGGGGCAATTAACGGTTCCCGGACCAGGAGTACCACCTTCTTTAATATCAGGAAAATTGGTTGCCAACCTTATAAATAAAAACGAAGTTTAATTGCTATAAAACATACATTACTATGAAATTTATTTTTGACAATGTCTCTAAAGAATGTAGCAAACTAGTAACTAATGCTTACAGCACATCATTTTCATTAGCAACAAAAATGCTCTCTGAAACCATTAGACAAGATATATACAACATATATGGTTTTGTGCGGTTTGCTGATGAAATTGTAGACACATTTCATGATTATAACAAAGAAAAACTTTTTAAAAACTTTGAAACTGATTTAGAAAATGCTCTAACAGACAAAATAAGCTTAAACCCTATTTTAAATTCTTTTCAAGAAACTTATCATAAATATAGCATAGATAAGCATTTAGTTGATGCTTTTATGAATAGCATGCGATTAGACTTGCACAAAAAAAACTACGACACAGAACAAGAATACAAGGATTACATTTATGGATCTGCTGATGTTGTTGGTTTAATGTGCTTAAAAGTATTTGTTAAAGGTGATAATGAAAAATATGAAAATCTAAAAGATTCAGCCATGAGCTTAGGATCTGCATTTCAAAAAGTAAACTTTTTAAGAGACCTTAAAGCCGACTCAGAAGATTTAAGTAGAAACTATTTTCCTAACACAGACTTAAGTCAATTAACCGAAATATCTAAACGACGCATTATAGATGATATTGAAAAAGATTTCTCTCACGGACTTAAAGGCATTAAACGCTTACCTTTAGAAGCAAAGTTTGGAGTATTTATGGCTTATCGTTATTATCATAGGCTATTAAAAAAGCTAAAAGACACACCTGCATTAGAAATAAAATCGACCAGAGTACGAGTGCCTAATTATAAAAAAATTGCATTATTAACTCGAAGTTATGTTAAGTACCAACTTAATTTATTATAAAAATTAAACCCTATCGTTATGCAAACTATTTATTGGATATTAATATTTTTTGGAACATTCTTTATTATGGAGTTTAACGCATGGTTTACTCATAAATATATAATGCATGGCTTTTTATGGAATTTACACAAAGATCATCATCAAAAAAACCATAATAGCTGGTTTGAAAAAAACGATTTGTTCTTTATTTTTTACGCCTTAGTAAGTATGGGATGTTTTTATTTATGGAATTATGAAGACATTTGGTTTACACTTCCAATAGGCTTAGGTATTTTAGTTTACGGCATGGCCTATTTTATTGTACATGATATCTTTATTCATCAACGATTTAAATGGTTTAAAAATGTTAATAATAAATACGCAAGAGGTCTCAGAAACGCTCACCACATGCATCATAGAAACACAGGTAAAAAAGATAGTGAAAACTTTGGAATGCTAATCGTTCCTTTTAAATACTTTAAATAATCTATTCCGAAAGTAATTGATCTAATTGCTCTCTTACTGTTTCGCTATTCCAATCTACAGCTCCAGACTCATCAATAACAATTTCGCCTGATTTATTAATAATAAAAGTTCTTGGTATAGACCTCGTTTTAAACGCTTCTGGTGCTTCGTTTAAAGGATTAAATATTTCAAAATTAAATCCTCGTTTTTCTTTAAACGCTTTAACTGTTTCAAAACTATCTGCAGTAATAAATAAGAATTCTACCTTATCTTTATAATCGTTATACAAAGCCTGAATACTTGGCATTTCTGCTATGCACGGAGGGCACCAAGTAGCCCAAAAATTAACAAAGACCACTTTATCCTTTGTAGTTTTAAATGCTAATACAGAATCCTCACTGTCTGATCGTAATTGCCAATCATTATAAGTTACAGCTACCCTATCTTCTTTATCAATCATTGTTGATTGATTTATATAACTCAACGCCTTATGAATAAGTATTTGTATAGGTTGTCTCGTCTGCGGAATTATGAGAACTGCAATAATAATTAGAAATATTATATTGCTTTTTGTGAATTTTGCTTTCATTACATACAAATTTAAGCAGAAGTAGCGTAAATTCTTATTTGTTTTCTATTAAAATCAATAATCTCATCTTCTTTTAGTTCATTCATAAGAATGTTTAATGTTGGCCTAGAAATCCCTATAAGAGAAGCAATATCTTTTTGTGTGTATGGATGATTAATAATATGGTCTCCAGTCGTATTACAATCGTAACCATAATCTGTACACAACTCTTGTAAAAACTCTAATAATCTGGTTTTAGAATCTTTAAATAACAATAACTGAAGTCTACGTTCTAATTTTTTAAACTTAAATCCTATAAATTTATAAATCCTT
>NZ_JAOARH010000039.1 GCF_025210595.1 Winogradskyella sp. | reverse complement strand
TCCTTTGTACGTAGCGCAATCTCCATTCGTTTCTATTTCATTAATAAAAACATTACCATCTACAGATAAATAAACACCGTTTCCTGAAAGTATAATACTAGAAGTGCTAGTTGTATTATTTACATAAGGAGCAATAGAATACTGTATGCCTTCTTGTGCGTTAGGTAAAGCAAAAAACAAACTGTTACTACTATTATCGCTAGAGGTGAACTTAAGACCTAGGTTTCCTCCTTCAATAGTGTCTCTATCAAAGGTAAATAGTTCATCATTTAAACCATCTCCATTTATACGAAGAGAATAATGCCCAATTAAAGTGTTGTTTGGTGGGTTGTTTCCGTTATCGTCATCATCATCGGAAGACGAACAGCTGAACAGCATAGTGGCTAGTATAGTAATACTTAAAATTAATTTTTTCATGTTGTAGCGTATTAAAGGTTCACTGTAATATCGAAATTCATACAATTTGTCATCAAAACAATTACAGATTTTAATTTTCATTTTACTTAAAAGTTATATCTTTAATTATCCCTTAGCTAATCTCCTTATTATTAATTCTGTTTACATATTTTGCATGTTTAATTATTAGGTGTGTTGTTATTTCATAACCTATAAAAGTATAAGACTATGTCGCAATCAAATACATTTCATCTTGGGTTAACAATGGCTGGCGCTGTGTCAGCTGGTGCATATACAGCGGGTTTTATGGATTATGTTCTAGAAGCTTTATCTGCCTGGGAAACGGCAAAACAATCGCACATGCAGCCTAATAGTATTCCAAAGCATAATGTGGTTATTGATGCTATTGGTGGAGCATCTGCTGGTGGTATGGTAAGTATGATTGCTGCTTTAGCACTTTTAGATGGCACTATTACACCTGTTAAGAAAGTTTCGCATACTAAAACAGGTAATATTCTTTATGATAGCTGGGTGTTTTTAGATGATGATGACAGTCTTTATGATGGAAGTGGCATAGGGGAGACTACCTTTAAAAAAATGCTTTCAGAGTCTGATCTTAAGGCAAAAGCTAAGGGAGCACCATCCTTATTAAATACAGCACCCATTGATACTATTGCTGAGCGTGTTTTTGAACAATTATCTAAAACTGCTGGTGTAGACAACTTTCCAAGTTACATTTCTAAAGACTTGCGTATTCTGCTCACTGTAACCAGTTTACGCCCTATTGATTATAAAGTCACTTTAAGCAGGATAAAGTCTAAATTTCTTGATTCTATTCCTGGCCATCGTATTAGTAATCATGATATTGTAGCGCATTTTAAATTGAATTATGACGGTAAAACCGATAAGGATAAGTATTTACCTTTTAGACCCTTGTCGCCAGAAATAGACGCACAGTCTAATCGTGACTTTTTAATTAAGGTTACAAAAGCCACAGGTGCATTTCCTGTTGGATTGGCACCACGCTATTTTGATACAGAATTTCCGATGCGCTATGTGCAGCATAACCTTAAAGCGCGCAAGGCTTTTACCGCACAAATGGACTTAGAATTTAGTGACGACCATGGAGAAAACTTTGAATTTACCGCAGTAGATGGTGGTACGATTAATAATGAGCCTTTTGATGAAGTTTTACGTTGCTTAGAGGATCACCATGGGCCAGAAGATGCCGAAAACCCTAAATATGGTACAGTACTTATAGATCCTTTTCCTAGTTTTAAGGATGCTCCTAAAAGTGATACCACACTAGATTATAAGCGTAACAGTATTTTAGATATTGTTGGTCATTTGGTGCCCACGATACTTAACCAAGCTCGTAATAAGCAGAGTGATACTTTTGGTTCTGGTGTGTTTAAGATTATGGCATTTCCAAGGAAATTAAAGTTAGGCCAGGTTGATGAGGAAGTAGATTATCCGCCATTAGCAACAGGAGGTATTGGTGGTTTTGGAGGCTTTTTGGATATAGAATTTAGGAAGCACGACTTTTTTTTAGGCCGTAAAAACGCACGTAATTTCTTGAGAGGAGTCTTTTTTGCTGAGTGCCATGCTGAGGATAAAGATAACTTGTTTTATGGTACTAGTGATGCCGCCATTGAAGCTTTTAGTAGAGTTGTGGATGGTAAAATCTATATGCCAATAATACCAGACGTTAGTAAATTAGACGCAGATGATGATCCTAATCCTACACGTTATGAGATGCAAGACTTCCCGAAATTTGATGTTGCTGCGTTTAAATCTATGGAAAAGCCAATAAAAAAGCGTGTTAAAGCCATTTTAAAAGCTGAATTAAACACTAAGTTTTCTGGATTTTTTTGGTGGTTGTCTCAACGTATAGTGATTGGTACTGTAGCCAAGAAGCTTACCAAATGGATTATGTCTAAGATTGAACATGATTTAACTAAGCGTGGTATGTAATGACTGTGCTAGTTTGTATTTATAGCGTTTAGGACGCTGTACTATGTATTGTTATTACAAACGCTATTTTACATAATGTAAATTATAGGACAATTGCTGTTATTAGGTTTTCTAGGTCAGAGTACCAATTGTCAGCTATAATGTTATTATATAAAATATCCGTTTCCATAAGTATGTGCAGTACTTGGGGATTCAACCAGAAATCGATCTGCTACGCAGCGTTAATGCAATGTTCCTATAATTAGACGTTATGTAAAATGTCCGCTATCCAAACGCTCGATTGTTTTTATAAAATCAAATTACTCTTGTAATTTATTTTAAACACAATTTGCCACCGCTTGGCCAGCGCACAAAAAAGCCTAGCTTTTAGTTATGGTTTAAAAATCGCGTAAACGATAAAATGTATTGGTTAAAAAATTTTACGAGATTCTCGTGGATTGCCACAAGAGCATAAAATTACGCTACGCGATAATTTCTATGCACATGTTATATACAGAACTTCCAATAAGCATTTTTTAAGTTCATCATCTTTTGCCTTGATGCACTATTTATAAAGGAATGTCTGGTAGACATTTCTTATAAATACCCAAAAACTCAAGTAGGTATTTTAAAAATCGATACTCAATCGATTCTTTAAAATAGTATAATATTTTGGAAACATAATAACTATTTAAGATTGTGCTTAATATTATGTAAAATAAAAATAGTTAAGAAGCACACTGCTAAACCCCTAAAATATTATCGTTACATTCACCTATTGTTTTGACCAAAATTTTATGAGGCCAAATAGAAAGGCTATTATCATATTAAAATTATATTATCACTTTTTTCAAACAATTTGTAATCAATATAAGTGAAATCAAGCTCTTTACTTGGAATTAATATTTTCTTTGGATAGTTTCTTTTTCTTTTAATTCTTAAGAAATTAACAAATGCTATAGACTCTTTATTTATTAATGTCTGAATTATTGCTAAATAAGGCGATAAATTTAATGAATTATATCCCTTTCCTTCTTTTGCTTCTTCATTCAATAATATCTGTAAATCTTTAATTTCTATGTGGAATTGACTTGTTAACTGTTCAATGTTATCTACTAATCTCATTTCATTTTCCGGCAATCGTTCAGGAGGCCAATTGGCATGAATAAAACTCTTAATTAAATTTTGTTTCTTTATTTTTCTATTATTTGTTGGTAAGCCCCTAACTTCTTCTATTTGCGTAGCATTACCAATTGATATCTCAGCATTCTCAAGCATAGCTTTTATTTGATAAGCAATACGCTGCTTTTGCCAATCAATCACATCTGATTTATATATCAATTCTCGTGTAGAAATAGCCCAAGCATGTTGCAAAAAAGTTTTAATTTGAACTTCAAAAATTATATCATTTACTGGTCCTTTCTCTCTAGAATTTGTTTCTTTAAGCTGACAATATAGCCTTAAATCATCAAAAACAAATGAACTAGTATCTTTATGAGTAAACTCTGGAGTTTTTGGTCTTTGATATAGAATATTAGCATGCTCTTCAACTTTAGTAACCGCTAAAGGAATTTGACCCATATTTTCAACTACAAAAGTACATGCAAAAAAATCTTCCATTTTAGATGGATCCTCTACTCTACCAGTTTCAATTTTTTGGGCAAAGCTTTCTAATGGTTTAGTTCTACTTATATAATGCCAAGATTTTAGTTTAGATGATTCAAAAATACTGTCTACTTTTAACTTCAGAGTATTATTAATAACTTCCTGATTAGTATAAATAGATTTTATTGAATTAATTACTTTCATTCCATTCTATTTACTTAAAACATCTTTCAATGCTTCATACCTCTCATTACGTTGATATAAATCTGTATTTGCACCTCTAGTATTTTTATAGTATTTAAAAGCATTTTCCCAATTTTCCGATTTTTGATCAGGATTATTAAATAATTCTTCTGCGTCATCAGATTTTTTGAATAATTCTATTTCCTCCATGAAATTTTTATATGATTGAGCCAATTCAACTGGTGTTTTTCCAGTATCTTCTAGACCAATAAAAGCGAAAAGAACATATAAATTATAAGCGACTTTTGCATATGTACTGACACATTCATTATGATTTTCCATTTCTTGCAAAATAGATTTCACTTTATTTTTTTTATCAAGGTATTCTTCTTCATCAACTATTGTTTCTCCACCTTCCAATTCTATTTCTTCATATAATGCATAGCTATCATCTAAAAAGTTTTGACTAAATCCATGAATTTTACCATCAATCAGTATCAAAAGTAATTCAGATACTAATTGCACATTTTTCATCCTTTTGGCTTTGGCCAAAGTAGTTACTTTGATATTTTGCCAAAACTTATCGTCATCTGCTTCTTTTTCAGCCTCATTTATAAACCAACCATTATGTCTAGCATGTCGCAATTCTTGCCTTTCTAAATTTCTAGAATTTCTATTTACTCTATCAAATACTTCATTTATATCTAATCCTTCAGGTATTTCAATAAAATCAACAGCTAAATTATAATTCCAAAATATCTTTTTTAAATCTGGATCTAAATTTTTAAATCGTTTGCCATCTAACCTTTCATCACCAAACTCTTTACTCATTGCAATTTTATTATTTGCAAACTTTATAATCGTTTCCAACCTTTGTTTACCATCAACTACATGATATGTAGTAGAACCGGAATCATCTATTGTTTTGTGTATAAAAATAGGTGGACATGGATAATTTCTAAAAATTGTATCTAGAAAAAATTTTCTATCTGATGGAGTCCAAACGCTTCTTCTCTGATAAGGTGGATTTAAGTTTAATTTTGAAACATTATTTAAATCCAAAAACCATGTTATATCTTGTACTGATGCTTGTCTTTTCATTTATTTATTTCTTATAAGGTCCTAAAAATTTGTGTCCATTAAAATGTATCATATGAGTTGGAGAATCTGCTACCCAAACTTCACTTTCCCATGATATGTCTGCAATATATTTAGCCATAGCTTTTCTATTTAAAAATGCCGTTACATATACTAATTCCGCAGTTGAATCTTTAAATAATTCTTTTAATTCATTATATCTCTTTCCATCAACTGGTCCATGGCTAGTAACGGATTCTATCAATATTAGCCAGTTTTTTTTTGTGAAATGTAAAATTACATCTGGTAATTTTCCTTTAGCATTTACAGTAACACCAATTTTTTTTAATTTATCTTTCTGATAATATCCAGTTTTATTTTCAGTATCTCCAACATAAATAAGCTCTGAACCTGGAACAAATTGTGGCCCGAAGTCTTCAATTATTTTTTTAATTAAAACACTATGATCACCAGGTGTCAATTCAAATAAATTTCCATCAATAGTTAATGGCACCTTACTTTGGTTTCTTTTCATTGCATATTTATCTCTCAAAGTCTTCCTTTTAGAAAGAAATTGTTTCAATAATTTTTCCCATTCATGACTTCCAAAATTATTCAACAATCTTAATAACTCTGGTATGGCCTGATAACATGCTTTTGGGCTATTGGGTGCTCTATCTGGTTTATCTGGATTATATGCTACTAAACCAGCCTCTAAAAATTGATGTAAAGTTTGTCTTCTGAAAGTTTCTCTAGAATTAGGAGCATATTCTTTACCATATTCATCTCTAACCCAATCCATAATTGGAGTTACTCCAATCATTGGAGAATCTATATCACTCCAAGAAAGATTTGGTTTTAAATCTAACAAAGCTAATAAAGTTAAAGCAGAACGTTCATTTTGTTGGGCTCTAGGCATTCCTAAGGCTTTTAGAATTTCAAGAGCTTCATTAATCTTTGTTTGACTATTTAATGGATCTTTTTTAGATTTTTCATCAGACATATTTTCAATAACTTTATTTAATTTGTAATCAATTTGAGATTGACTAAGGATATTATTTTTAATTTCTTTACCAATTTGTTCTAGAATTAACCTATTTGGGTAATGCAATGCTCGCAAATCTGTTGCATTAACTTGTGTGTTTCCACTAAATATTCTATAGTATTGGTCTAATAAAGAACTATTTAAATATACATAAAGTCCTTTAATCAAATTATAATCTAAACCTTTTTTGTTTGAATGAAACACATTTAGTTTATTCTCAAAACCAACTAAATCTCCTACTGGACTTGAATCATAAATTGTAGCAACAATTCGTCTTTTTTCTTCTTTTGAACTAAATCTTTTGGTTAATAAAAAGAAACCTTTATTTTCCCATAAAGATGACTTTGATTTTTCGCTTAATTTGATAGCATTCGGTTTTTTAGAATCTTTTATTGGCCAATTAATTCCATTTTTTAAATGCATTGGATAAATCAATGGATTATATCCTGTTTTTGGATTCATTGATAAATCTGCTTTCATTCTAAAATCTACAACAGGTCCTGTACTTACTTGTATATCAATATCTTTTAGACTACTTGTGAATCCAGAAAGCCTATCAATTATTTTTTGTTGAAATTCTGAAGATGCAACATGTATAAATTTGTCATTATCATTTGGGTAAACAACTTTTTCGAATTCAACAGTTCGTAGTGTTAATCCATCCGCTGTCATAGTATTCGTTTGCTTGTCTCTGTGAAAATCACCAGAAGGACTAGAAGTTATTAATACTTTTCCTTGTTTTTTCCCCTTTACTAAATGTATAATAATATTTTCTTGTAAAACGCTGTCTTCAGAAAATGCACTATTTCTTTCATCAAACAAATGTATTTTTTCAATACTTGTTTCTTTCAATAAAAACTCTCTAAAAGGTTTAAAGTAAAGGCCATTTGAAAAAGAACGTGGAATAATTGCAACAATTTCACCTCCTTTTTTAGTGAGTTTTATTGCTTTTGCAAGAAAGGCAGAATATAAATTTCCAGTTTCTAATCCGATATTTTCTTTTAAGTATTTTCTATGCTCACTCTTACTTGAAATCTTTTTGTAAGGAGGATTCATTATTACATGTGTGAACCTCTCTTTTATATCAGTAAGTAGAAAATCACTATGCTGGATTGATATATCGCAAGCTCCATTTAATCGATTATGACACAATTTTATTGTATTAATAATTTCTTCGTCTAAACTATCATCAATATCATAACCTTTTATAGAAAGTATTCCATTATTTCCTCTTAAAAGTGATTCTTCAATAACTGAAACAAATAAAGAGCCTAAACCACAACCAGGATCTAATAGACTAATATTTCCATCCAAGTTAGAAAACATAGAACTCATATATTCACATATAGATGTTGGAGTAAAAAACTGTCCTAACTCCGATTTTTTCGATTTATCAAGTCTATTAAGTGATAGTATTCTTTTTGCTTCTATGTTATAATTTAATTCCAGATTTTATTTCTTTTAATGATTTATATATTGTCTTCCAAATGTAGCAAATCAATATAGAATTTATATAATTAAAATCATATTATTAATCTCTAATTGCCATTACACACACATTACGCTTCCCTCCTGCGTCGTCGCATAAAAAGTGTTCCATTAACATTGTAGAAGAAACTTTTGGAATAAAATTTTTTAAAGAAACTGTAGTTAGAACTTTTCGCTTTTATCCAAAGCTCAAGTTACATAACGCGAGAACATTATAAAACAAATTGATATTTGAATTGATCTTACTATTATATGTGGTTTTGGTTGCTGCTGCGTTGTTTATAGTGTACTATGATATGCACCTGAATGTTATACGGGAATTATACGCATTAGACCTGAGAAAGACCTGGATTTGACCCGACTTAGATACGGGTGAATCTTTGGTTAGGTTCTTAGATTATTAGATCAGTAGATTGTTAGATTGCCGCGTTCGTACCTCACTCGCAATGACGGATGGATTTATTAGATCTCTTTTGGCGCTCTTAAAATCCTAAATAAAATCCTAAATAGCGTCTAAGGCTTCCGCTATTTTTTACGGATCTTAATTATATATACTGCCGATAGTAGCTTCCGACCTTGTCGGAATTTCAAGTTGTATTGATGTATTAGGTCTTTAGATTGTTAGGTGGTTGGATAGCTCTTGTTTGTACGTTCATTTTTGATGGGCCAAAAACGAACCAAAAAGCCCTTTACTATCGAAGGTATTTTTAAGTGCGCTTTTGGCGCTCTTATAACCATAATTAAAATCCTAAATAGCGTCCAAGGCTTCCACTATTTTTTACGGATTTTAATTATATATACTGCCGATAGCAGCTTCCGACCTTGTCGGAATTTCAAGTTGTATTGGTGTATTAGGTCTTTAGATGGTTAGATTACTTCGTTTGTGAGTGGCTCGCAATGACGTATGAATTGTTGGGTTTGCCATTGAGGATGTAGTAGCTTTTGCCGTTTTTGTGAAATCTTTACTAATTACCATTTGGCTATAAAGTCCTTTTTATAACTATCACCTAAAGGTAATTTTTCATTTTCCAGAACAATTTGATTTCCCTCAACAAATTGAATGTAATTTTTATTAACCATATACGAGCGATGAACCCTATAAAAAAGCTTATCTGGCAAGGTTTCTTCTACAGATTTGATTGTGCCATATACCATTAATTTTCCGTGAGATTTTGTGTGGTACATTACATATTCGCTTTTCGATTGAATAAATAAAATATCATCATAATCTATTTTATAAAGCCGTTTATTTGCCTTTACTTGAATACTACCTGTTATTTCAGTAGTGTTAATCGTCGTCGATTGTTCTGTAAACGTTGATTTTACTTTGTTAATGGCTTTTAAAAAACGATGAAATTCAATAGGTTTCAATAAATAATCAGATACTTCGAGTTCAAAGCCTTCAACGGCATAATCTCTGTATGCGGTTGTTAAAATTACTTTGGGTTTTACGGTAAGCGATTTTAAAAAATCAATTCCAGAAATATCAGGCATATTAATATCTAACAATAAAATATCAATAGGCTCTTTTTCTAATGTAGAAATGCATTGTAGAGGCGATTTAAAAAGTCCAACAACTTCTAAATCATCAATCTTTTCACAGTAATCGTTTAATAATAATCGAGCTGGTTCTTCGTCGTCAACAATAATACATTTATACATTAGTTTCTATTTTTAATGATACGTTATAATCGTTATCGTTTTTATCAATATTTAATTCGTGCTTATTTAGGTACAATAACTCTAAACGTCTTGTAACATTTGCAATGCCTATTCCGCCAGTTTTATCGGTGTTTTTTTTCGGCACAAAAGAATTTTTACAACTAAATTCAATCGTGTTTTTATCGGTTGAAAGTTTAATATTTATATATCCGTTATTTTCAATGTTACTATGTTTAAAGGCATTTTCAATAAACGGAATCAATAGCATTGGCGCAATTTTTAAATGGGTGTTTACATTGCTATAATCAAATTGTATGTTTTTTATGTCACTATCTTTTAACTTAAACAAGGCTATAAAATTGTTGATATACGCAATTTCATCTTTTATGGTAACATTACCTTCATTTTCACCGTATAACGAATAATCCAACATCTTTGAAAGTTGCATAATCGCTTCACTTCCTTTAAGCGATGTTTTGTAGGTTAAAAAATAAATGTTGTTAAGCGTATTAAACAGAAAATGTGGATTTATTTGTTGTACCAAAAACTGTTTTTCGGCAGTTAATAAGGATAAGGCTTGCTTTTCTTGCTGTTGTTGCCTTTTTAATGTGTATAAAAAGAAACTTATAAAAATAGCTAATAGTATAGGTATGCTATTAATTAAAATGATTTCTGTTGTAAAGTGTTGTAATTCTAATTGGTGTTGGGTGGTATTATGCTCAATAAAATGAGGTGTAAATTGCTCTAGGAAAAGGTTAAATAAAAGGCTTACAGCTAACAGAGTTAAATTTATAACAATATAAATTGCATATTTTTTGTGCTCGTAAAAGCTTGGTAAAATCCATTTTAAATTACTATAAAAAATAACGATTTGAAAAGTAATAATTGCCAATGTCCTAATCATTGCTGTTTTAAAATCTACCAAAATGGTAAACACAACAAATAGAAAAATGGCACATAAACACCACGCTATATAGCTAATACTCTTTTGCATCACACAAAATTACCAATTATAATAGTGGATTTAAACTTCTTTCTATTAAACACTTAATTATTTAAACGAACACCTTTCTTTTTAAGTAAATGCTTCATTTTTAGCTACAAAGTGGTTTTAAACTTATTCGTTTAAAATAGTCTTGGCTTGGCTGAATATTTTTTATAACCGCTTGTAACTGCAATAGTTTTGGGTATATAATTAAAAACTTGCAAGATATGCGTGTTACAAATTCCGCTTTAGATGTAATAGGAAACAGCACCTATGTAAACTTAAAAACATTTAAACACCACAATTTAGATTTTAAATTAGAACAATATAACTTAACAGGAAGTGTAAAGGACAAAAACGCACTTTACTTTATTAATAAGGCGAAGCAACAAGGCTTATTAGCCGAAGGAGGTACAATTATAGAATCGAGTTCTGGTAACTTTGGAATTGCACTTACCGTAGTTGGCAGACAACTTGGGCATCGTGTTAAAATTGTGATAGACAACAAAACCTCTCGCAGTATGAAACGTTTATTGGAAATTTACGGCGCAGAGATTTTAGAAATCGGTTCAGAGCATTGCGACGATGCTGGTTCGATGCAAAAAGCACGAATGGCTTATGCTAAAAAAGTACAAGAGGAAACACCAAATAGTTGGTACGCTTGTCAGCATTTAAACCCAATGACATCAGAAGTGCATTACCACACCACAGCTTTAGAGATTGAAAAGCAATACAACGGCGCACCCGATATTATAGTAGTGGGCGTATCAACGGCAGGACAATTATCAGGTATTTCAAGGTTTTTTAGAGAAAAATATCCGAACACGAAAATTTGGGGTGTGGATGTAAAAGGTTCGGGCGTTTTTACAAAAGACAGACATCCTTATAAAATGACAGGTTTAGGACTTTCGTTTACACCACCTGCCTTTCAATGGGATTTAATAGATAGAGCCTTTTGTGTTAGCGACGAATTAAGTTTTTCGCTGTGTTATTATTTAGCAAAAGAAGAAGGACTTTTTATGGGCGCATCTTCAGGCGCAGTAATGTCGGCAACTTTAAATGGATTACAAACTGAAGCAAGTGGGCAAACCGTTTGTATGATTAGTGCAGACTCTGGGCAAAGATATCTCGATACCGTTTTTAATGCCCAATGGCTACAAGAAAACAACATAAACATTTTTAATGAAAAAGAATGTTTACAACAAATAGATAAAGTGATTGAGCATAAAAAGGTTTTAAATGAACAAATCGTATAGGTTAAAAGAAGTTATAAATCTTTGGAAACAGTTTATACCATTAAGCCTTACCGATATGGCAATGGCTTTTGGCGAACCTGTTAGAAATTACGCCATAGCATCGCTACCAAACGGTGGATTAAATTTAGCCTCGTTTGGTATTGCCAAAAGTTTAGCTAACTTTTTTGAAGCACCAATAATAATGGTGCTTCACGCATCTAACGCATTGGCACAAAATCGTGAAAGTTCAAAAAAGTTTTTACGTTTTACGTTGGTGTTTTCTTTGCTGTTGGCCAGTATATTTTTGAGTCTATCCATACCAAATATTTTTGAGTTTATTGCTAAAAAAATATTCAGTTTAAGCTACGAAGTGTCTAACACAACAAGACAAATTATTTACTTTATTTTTCTGTTTCCTTTTATTATTGGTTGGAGGCGTTATTTTCAAGGAATACTTATTCAGCAAAAGAAAAATAATGTTGTAGCACAAGCCTCAATTATACGATTGGTTTTTGTAATAGCTATTCCGCTTTTAGGTTTACAATTGTCTTGGACAGGTTTAGCGTGTGCTATTGGCTCGTTAATGGGCGGATTGTTGGCAGAATCTATCTATGTAACCTACTACTGTTTAAAACACAATGTATTAGAAAAGGCAGAGAAACAGCACGAAGAAGCATTACCAAAAACGTATAAAGAGATTTTTAAATATTACTTCCCGTTAGGCTATTCTATGATGGTAATTTGGGGCACGAGAGCACTTTTAGTATTTCTGTTAAGTTTTTCGATAGATTCAAAAAAAGCACTTATACTCTGGCCAATAATTTGGGGAATTGTATTAGTAGTATCTAACGGAACAAGAATGGTACAACAGGTATATATTGCTAGTAAATCAGATTTTTCTAGCAGTGCTATAAAATTATTCTGTGCTTCGGTTGCCATTTTATTCACGCTACTTCTTGTATGGTTAATAGCGACGTCTTGGGGTAATAGTGTTCTGGAAACATCAATGGGAGAATTGGTTAATTATAAAGATTTTATTATTGCTTGTTTAGGATATTTTATATTATTTCCTGCACTAACAACACTTCAGAATATATTACAAGGAGAGCTTATTATAAGTCAGAAAACAAAAGCTGTTGGTACTTCGGCCATACCGTCACATATCCTACTTGTAATTATTGCTTATGTTTTAATTAAAATGAATATTTCGGGTTTAACATCTTTAGCTATCGCATTAAATATAGGATTAGTATGCGAAATATTTTTATTGTGGTGGTTTAGTAAATCAAAAAATAGGACATCAATTTTGTTTAAATGAGAAAGAAAGTTCACTAAGTAAACTTTCTTTCTCATTTTATTATTTAATCGTAAAAGAGGCTGTTAATCCAACACTAAAATTTAAAGGCAGATGTTGTACACCAAAAATAGCACGTGAATGCTTTCCTTTTTCTTCTAGAATTTTTAAAAACAAATCTGAGGCACCATCTACCACTTTTGGCGCTTCATCCCAATTACTACTGGCTTGATAATATACATCTATATGATTTAAACCTACTAGCTTATCAAAACCTACCTTTTCCTTTATTTGTGCAAGAACATTCATTGCACACAACTCCATTGCTTTATAACCTTCTTCTGTAGAAAGCTCGTTACCAAATCTTCCTTTATAAAAGTGCTCCTTGTTAACTATTGGAAATTGGATTGCTAAATATGCTACATTCCCTCTAATGTTAACCGATACATATGATCCGCCAGGTGTTGATGGCTCAGGCAGTTCTAAATTATATTTTTCTAAATTTTCTAAGGCTGTCATAGTGTCTTTTTTCTATTGATAATCTGTGTAACCTTGTGCGCCTGGTGTATAGAAAGTCTC
The DNA here is from genome assembly GCF_025210595.1 of Winogradskyella sp. Lineage (GTDB taxonomy): Bacteria > Bacteroidota > Bacteroidia > Flavobacteriales > Flavobacteriaceae > Winogradskyella. Next base: position 20,712 of record NZ_JAOARH010000039.1, on the reverse strand, counting down.
TGCATCTGGACTAACCAATTTTTGATTGTTCTGTAATTTTTCTACAAAATTAGGATTTGATATAAAAGGTCTACCAACATAAATTAAATCCAATCCACTATTAATAATAGCTTCTCCTTTTTCAATTGTGTTCACATCACCACCAGATATTATTGTGCCTTTAAAATTTTCCTTAATCGTTTTTTTGATATCTGTAGTAAAATCTGGTGCTCCAAAAGCTACTCTTTGATCAACCACGTGAATATAGGCTAAGTTAAGCAATGCTATTTGTTGCGATAAATAAATGAAAGTATCCTCTAACGCATCATAGTTGGATTCCAAATCATTAAAAGCTCCATAAGGCGAAAGACGAATTCCTACCCTGTCTCCTCCTATTGCATTGGCTACTTTTTCAGCAACTTCTAGAACGTATCTGCTACGATTTTCTATACTACCACCATAATTATCTTCTCTTTGGTTAGATTTAGGATTTATAAACTGATTTAATAAATACCCATTAGCTGCGTGTAACTCAATACCATCTATTTCGGCCTCATTAATAAGACGTTTTGCTGCAAGTACAAACTCATCTTGGCTCGACTTAATCTCTTCAAGTGTCATGGCTTTAGGAATCTCGTGAGGAACAAAACCATCATTATCTGTAAACATTTCTCCCGAAGCTTGAATTGCAGATGGCGCGAGTGTAATAGCGCCATCTGGCATATTTACTTTAGCTGAAATTCTGCCTGTATGCATTAATTGCACAAATATTTTACCTCCTTTAGCATGTACTGCAGTAGCAATTTTTTTCCAACCTTCAATTTGTGCATCAGAATATGCTCCAGGAATACGCGGATATCCAATTCCGTTTGGTGAAGGTGAAGTTCCTTCTGAAATTATGAGGCCTGCAGTAGCTCTTTGTTGGTAATACTCTGCCATTAGTTCGTTTGGAATATTATTAATTGCTCTAGACCTTGTTAATGGTGCCATAACAATTTTATTTTTTAATTGTATGTTTCCTAAAGAAAACGGTTTAAATATGCTCATTTTTGATATTATTAAATTATTAGTTTCCAAAAGTAACTATTAATAGTTTATAAAATATATTTTTATAAATTTGTAGCAAATAAAGTAGTAACCAAATGGTAACTAATATGGGAAGAAAACTAATTGAAAACTATAATGAGTGTCCTATTACCCACTCCATGAATATTGTTGGTAATAAATGGACATCGATAATTGTCTATACATTAGCCGATAGAAAATTAAGGTTTGGCGAACTTGCTATTAGAATTGATAAGATTAGCCGAAAAGTGCTTTCTAATGAACTAAAAGAAATGGAGCAAAGAGGTATTATTAATAGAGAATCTTATGCAGAAACACCTCCAAGAGTTGAATATTCTTTAACAAAGAAAGGAGAAGATTTATTACCTATATTAAATCAGTTATGTGCTTGGAGCAAAGGCATAGATCTGGATTCGGATGATCAAAGCAATTGTTCTACTTCCTAAAATTTTGCGTGAACATAAGTTTCAGAATAATTTATAAAGAATTTTAACTCCCATATTTATATCTATTATACTGATCTAAAATAAGATTCAGAGGCTAAAATCAAATCAAAGACATTGTATTCATGGCAGAGTGTGCTATAATTACTGGCCATAAATTACGATCTAATTTTACATAAGCAATGCCCATAACAATGCCAACTAAAGCTACTGAAATTGAACGTTCTGAGATATCATAGGAATGTCTAAATCCCCAAATACATGCCTGAAAAACAATGGCAATTGCAGTTCTAAGCTTTACATTAGACAATACCCCTTCAACCCAAGTTATGAGAAAGCCGCGTTCTAATAATTCTTCTAAAGCCGATTGTAGCCACACAAACACAATAACTGAAAACACATACGCATAATCGCCATTGCTTAAGCTATAGCCTGTAATTGTGCCTTTGGCAGCTTCGCTACTATCTTTGGCTACAGCAAACTGATCTTGTATAATATTAAAAATAAGAAAGGTAGCTATAACCGTAATAAAGATAACTAGCGCACTTAATAGGGTTTTTTTAATAGATTTTGGACGTCTTAATCCTAGTGATTTCCAAGTAACTCCACGCCTTTTCATCATTAAAGAGGCAACGATTAGCGTTGTTCCAGAATATAGAAAACCTGTGACTAAATAATGTGTGTTTGGGATGGATGTCTCTCTAATTAAAAACATAATTGCTATGTAGATAATTAGGTCTAATGTGTATCTTTTTTGATTTGATGTTTGAATAGCTTTAGGCATTTTTGTTGATGGTTTTGTTTTTGGCAATTGAATACTGAATACTTGTTATATAGTTTGGTACAAAGGTTTGGTGCATTTATATAACTCTAAGTACTAGATCTACTATGCATAAAGAGTAATACTAGTAGTGCCTATAAGAGCTCTACTGATTAATGTATACTTTATATATACATTAAAGTTGAATAATCTTAGGCTGTTTTGAAAATGAAATAGATGTTTAGTGAAGATTAATAGATATTTAGGTGGATTTTATCTACTACCGGAAATCTGATTTGATGAATTTAAAAAAATCATCTTTATACTTTTCTGAAACAGGAATATGCTTGTCTCCAAAAACAATACGGTTACGCTCTATGGTAGTTATTTTTTTTAAGTTTACTAAAAACGAACGATGTACACGCATAAACTGTTTTTTTGGTAACTCTTCTTCTAAAGATTTCATGCTTTTTAGGGTGAGGATTGGTGTAGCTGAATTAACAGTATAGAATTTTAAGTAATCTTTAAGCCCTTCTACATAAATTAAATCTTTTAAATCAATCTTTAATAATTTATAATCTGACTTTACAAAAATATAATCATCAATTACTTTATGGTTAGTGTCTTGAAGTATATGTTGTTTTGCTTTATTGGCCGCGGTTAAAAACTCGGGATAACTGATGGGTTTAACTAAATAATCGATAGTATTTACTTTGTAACTTTCTACAGCAAATTCTTTGAAAGCAGTTGTAAAAATAATTTTCGCCTTATTATTTAAAATTAGTTTTGAGAACTCCATTCCTGTTAAATTGGGCATTTGAATATCTGTAAAAATTAAATCAACAGCTTCTTTTTCTAATATTTCTATTGCAGCAATAGCACTACTACATTTTGCTGTTAACTTTAAAAAAGGTGTTGTGTTAACGTAGTCTTCTAATAGGTTAAGAGCTAAAGGTTCGTCATCAATTAAAATACAGGATAGCATTAGTCTTAGTATTTGAGTGTTAGTTGTGCAATATATGTATTGTTCTCTTCTTTGGTTATTAGATTGAACGCATTAGGGTATAAAATTTTTAATCGCTTTTTAAGGTTTTCTAATCCGATTCCAGAATCTGTTATGCTTTCATTTTCAGGGAATGATGAATTGATTACAGAATATTTTATATGTTCTTTTTCGATTTCTAAATCAATAGATATGTAACTGTTTTTTACAGCATCTATGCCGTGTTTAAAAGCGTTTTCAATAAATGTGATAAATAGCAATGGTGCTATTTTTATAGGTTGATTAACGATTGGGAAACTTTTTGTTAAAGTTACATTTGATGACACTCGCATTTGCATTAAATCTATATAATGCTCTAAAAATTCTATTTCTTTAACTAAGGGCACTTTATTGTTTGATGCATCATGGAGTAAGTAACGCATCATTTTACTCATAGTGTGTACAGATTGTTTTGCTTTAGAAGGAGAACCATCTATAAGCGCATAGATGTTATTTAAAGTGTTGAAGAGGAAGTGTGGTTGTACTTGATACTTTAAATATTTAATTTCGGTGTTTAGCTGTGCTTGCTTAACTTCTTGTAATAGTATTTTGTTTTTACTTAAACGTGTATTGACTTTTAATGCTACACACATTCCGATACTTAATATTATGGGTAAAATAACTTGAACTGTAGTCATAGCACCACTTCTAACTTGATGTAAAGGTTTTTCATTTAAGGCGGGATGAAATATAGGTTTATTGATACAATAAGCTATAAAAACATAAAGGATTACTATAATACATGCATTTAAGGTATAAAACAGCAGTTTTTTGTTATTAAGAAAATAGTAATCTATTAAAATAAAAAAGTTAAGGTAAAAGGCTATAAAAATTGCTGTTAGCGATAACCAGTTTCTATAAATGAGGTATTGATGTGTTAACGATGCAATTGGATATATGAATAATAATAACCATAAAAAGAAATGTAATATTATTTTTAAGTATCTGATGCCCATTTTATTGATTAAAAGACTAATGTACTATAAAGAAAAGGAGTGTTATAATTTTATGGATAATCTTTAGTTTCTTATAGAAGTTTAGGCTGTTTTTATCTATAAACTGATGGTGTTTTATTAGGCTGGTTAGATGGTTGTTGTTTGTGTGTTCATTTTTGTTGGGCCAGATCCTTCGGCTGTTTTCAGGACAGGCTACCCCAAAAGTACCTTGCGATAGTAGCTTCCGACCTTGTCGGAATTTCAAGTTGTATTGGTGTATTAGGTCTTTAGAAGTTTAGATTATTGGATTGTTAAGATTGCCGCGCTCGTGCCTCACTCGCAATGACGTATGGATTGTTAGATTGCTTCGTTTGCGAGTGGCTCGCAATAATGTTGTAATGCTGTATATTTGGCGAAAATTACTGTATATGCTAATTCATTTGATTGAAATATTTATTTTTTCATTTTTGATGTTGCTTTCTTTTATTTTTTTTGTTAATCCGATGAGGGTTAATAAAAAGGCTAATTTGTGGTTTGGTGCTACGCTGCTTTTATGGTCTTCATTTTGGCTAGATGAGATATTAGTTTTAACACATGCTCAACCACTTGGTGCGCTAACGGTTTTTGTGCTGTCTTGTATACAATTTTTTACGCCTGTATTGCTGTATGTAAGTATCTTATTTTTTACAAACCCTACCTATAAATTTAAAGCCAAGGATGGGACGCTTTTTATTTTGCCTTTGGTGTATTTGGTTATTCTTATTTTAAACCGTACGACGCAAAATGATTACAAAACGTTTTTATTGGTACTGACTTTGGCGCATGCTATTTTATATACTACAAAATCTTATATAAAGCTTAGAATGCATCAGCGAAAGATTACGTTGTTTTCTTCTAATACTGATGAAATTGATCTTAAATGGTTAGAGAACATTATTCTTGTGCTTTTTTTATTGGTGATGGTTATTAGTGTTTTTAATCTTATATATATGGGCACTCCTTTAAAACTTTATTTAAAGGGCATGATGTTGGTTACGATTCTTTTTGTTGCATATAGCTCTTTAAAGCAAAAAGAGATCTTTCCGGTAAATGTAAAGCATCGGGACGAAGTTATTGCTATTGATGAGGATGTAGAGACTGCTAATACAACGAAACGAAAAATATTAAACGATGAGGAGCTTGTGGCATTGACGTCTAAGCTACATGCATTGATGAAGGAAAAACAGTTGTACCTAGATAATGATATTAATTTAGCCTCTTTATCTGAAGCGATGGATATAACACCGCATCAGCTTTCTTATATTATAAATAATGGTTTTCATCAAAACTTTTTTCAGTTTGTAAACACCTATAGAATTGATAAGGCCAAATCGTTACTGCTAGACAAGTCTTTACGTAAGATGACCATTTTAGGAATTGCCTACGAGTCTGGTTTTAATTCTAAAACGGCATTTAATACGACATTTAAGAAGTTTACCAACCAAACGCCTTCTGAGTTTAAGAAAACGGAGTTCTAAGTTATAACTCAGAACATGTTTGAGATTTAAATTACTGAAAGTGGGTGTGTTATAATTTGGTTCGTGGTTATAAACAGGAGCATTTAAAATGTGTGTTGGGTCTATTTTTGCCTATATAATTATAAAAAGACCGTATGAAACGAACACAAAAAATTTGGGCTTCCTTTTTTTTAGCCGCATTTAATAGTCTCATGGTATTGGGGCAACAGCACGATCAAATCACTACAGAAGTAAGCTATACCTTGCAAGGAGATAGTGATGTAGATTTGATTAATTATAGGATAAATGCTAAGGTATATGAAAAGGGATTGAACGCTTATAAAGGTTTTTTTTCTGCCAGATTGATTGCTGAGCATACGTCTTTAAATTATAATGCTTCGGTGCCACAGAGTCATGATTTAGACCAGTTTTACAGTTTTGGTGTAGAACTTAGCTATTTAAGGCTACTGAATAAAACGTGGAGTACCATAGTTATTTTAAGACCACAATTGAGTTCTAATTTTGCATCTGACCTTAGGTTTGATGATTTTAATCCTAATGCTACTATACTATTTAATTACAGTAAAAAACCCACATATAGATTAAGCTTTGGTGCCTCTTATCTTGCAAACTCACCCTTAGGTTTTCCTTTATTGCCCTATATTAACTATTGGAAAAAATTGAGCGCTACATCTGAAATGAACTTGGGTCTTTACGAAAGCTCTTATAGTTATAAAGTTTCTGAAGCTACTACTTTAACTGCCTTTTTTGGTTTTGAGGGGTTTAATTATAACATAAGTGAGCATTTTACTGTTGGAGACAAAACTGCCGAAAGCATTAATTATGTTGAAGTAAAAACAGGTTTGAGACTACAACAAAGACTTACCAAGTTGATTCGCTTTAATCTTGATGCAGGTTATGCCTTAAGTAGAAACTTGGATTTTATGGATGATTCGCAAAACGAGGTTACAGAATTTGATATGAAAAACAATGTTTCGTTATCGGCTGGAATATTTTTGAATTTCAGTAATAAGAAGAAACAGCAGCCGCAAGAACAAAAGGAGAATCAATAATCGTTATAAAAAAATCTTGTGATAATGGATGATACTGCGTTGCTACAGTTTATTAAAAGCTATAAAGAAGAATTTTTAATTGCGCAACTTAAGCATATTAAGCTTGAGAAAACGCCTCATGAGTGTATTGTGACGCTTGTTGATTCTGGTGGCTATGACATTGTTAGAGGTTATGGGAAAACAGCTATGGAGGCTCTTAATGATTTGCATAGTGCTTTGGTTTGAGGTTTTTTAGATCTGTTAGATGGTTAGACCTCTTAGATTACTAGATTACTAGATGGTTAGGTGGTTGGATAGCTCTTGTTTGTACGTTCATTTTTGATGGGCCAAAAACGAACCAAAAAGCCCTTTACTATCGAAGGTATTTTTAAGAACGCTTTTGGCGCTCTTAAAACCATAATTAAAATCCTAAATAGCGTCCAAGGTTTCCGCTATTTTTTACGGATTTTAATTATATATACTGCCGATAGTAGCTTCCGACCTTGTCGGAATTTCAAGTAGTATTGGTGTATTAGGTCTTTAGTATGATTGGATTGCTTCGTTTGTGAGTGGCTCGCAATGACGTATGGATTGTTAGATTGCTGCGCTCGTGCCTCACTCGCAATGACGTTTAGGTCTGTTGTTTCACAGGTTTATATTGTTGTTATTGTTTAGTTTGGGGTGCTTTATATAAACTATAAATTAAGGCTAGTTTGTAGGCGCTGTCTCTGTAACCTGCAAATCTACCAGAGCCTCCTCCGTGTCCGTTATTGAAGTCTGTTTTTAAAAGCAATAGGTTATCGTCTGTTTTGGTTGCTCTAAGTTTTGCTACCATTTTGGCTGGCTCCCAATATCCTACTCTGGTATCGTTTATGCCTGTAAAAAATAACAGGTTAGGATACTCTTGTGCTTTTACATTATCATACGGGCTGTAAGATTTTATGTAATGGTAGTATTTTTCGTTTTTTGGATTGCCCCATTCTTCAAATTCACCAACGGTTAGCGGTAAGTTTTCGTCTAGCATAGAGTTAATAACATCTACAAAAGGAACATTTAGGATAACGGTATTGAACAAGTCTGGTCGTTGATTCACCACTGCACCCATTAATAAGCCACCAGCACTACCGCCTTCTGCAACAATGCTTCCATTTTGGGCGTAGCCTTCGTCTATTAGATATTGTGCACAATCTATAAAATCTGAAAATGTATTTTTCTTATTTAATAGTTTGCCATCTTGGTACCATTCTTTGCCCAAATCGTCTCCACCTCTTACGTGTGCAATGGCATATATATAGTTAGAATTTACTAGATGTTGTACCGTTGGGCCACTTGCTAAGCTTTGTCCGGCACCATAGGCACCATAAGACGTTAAATAGACTCTGTAATTATTGCCTTTGCGTTTGGTGCGCCATTTATCTGAAATAAGTGTTAAAAGAATTTGCTTGCCGTCTTTAGCTGTTACCCACTTGCGTTGTACAACGTATTTTTTGAACGGATGCGTTAGTGGTTTGCCATATTGTTTTACCAACCTTTTTTCTTTGGTTTTCATGTTATAGTTAAAGGTTTTGGTTGGTGTTGTGAATGAATTATAGCTGAATTGTAGGCTATCTGTTTTAAACTCTGGGTTATAGCCAATGCCTATATTATAAAACTCTTCTTTTAGCTTAATATAATGGCTTTCTTTAGTGGTTTGGTCTATGATTTTGATGCGTGATTGTGCATCTTGTTTTTCTTGAATGACCAAATAATTATCGAAGACCTGAAACCCTTCAATACTCACGCCTGGTTGATGTGGAATGAGTTCACTCCATTTTTCTTTTGAAGTGTTGTTGCTATTTACTGTAGCAATCTTATAGTTTAAGGCCTTTTTATTGGTGAGGATATAAAACTTGTCTTTATGGTGGGAGATGCTATACTTGTGGTTTTTTTCGCGAGGTTTAATAAGCTTAAATTCTCCTTTAGGGTTGCTTGTTTTTAAGTACCATGTTTCTGATGATGTACTGCTGCCAGTGCTTAGGAAGATATAGTCTTTGGATTTAGACTTATGAATACCTACGCCAAAGCTTGGGTCTTTTTCATCATAGATTAATACATCGTCTTTAGCTTTAGTACCTAAGGTGTGTCTTAGTATTTTGGAAGTGCGATACGTTTTGTCTTCTACACCGACATATAAAAATGAGGAGTTGTCTAACCAAACGATTCCGCCTATGCGCGCAATAGAATCTGTTAAGAATGTTTTGTTTTCTAAGTCTTTAATCTTTAAAACATACTCATCTTTGCCTGTGGTATTTTCGTATACAGCCATATATCTGTTGTTTGGACTAACAGCACCAACACTAGCGTTATAAAATTCTTTTCCTTCGGCTAATTTGTTAACATTTAGCAGTTCTACCTGAGTGGTGTCGTTTTTAATGGCTTTTCTGTAATAGATAGGATACTCGTCATCTTCATTAAATTTACTGTAATAGTAATAGCCATTATCATTGATTGGTAAGGAGGTTGTGTTTTTTTCTATGTTGCTTACCAATTGTTTGTAGATACTACGCTGTAGTTTTCTAAAAGGGATAAAGTAGTTTTCTGAGTATTTGTTTTCTTGGCGTAGATAATCCATAACCGCTTTATTTTGCTTGGGTGCTTTGGTATCTTTTAACCAGGCATAATTATCTGTATAGTTTTCGCCATGAATTTTAAAGCTAGTGGGTTTGATCTCTGCTATAGGAGCTGGCATAGCATCATCTCTAATGTGTTTGTCTCTGAATTGTTTTTCTAAACTTTTTTCGAACTCCATGTCTTTTCTAATGGCTTCATCTATTGTAGCCAAAGTGTTTTCTTTGGTGTACTTGTTCCAATAGATAGAATCGTACTCTAAGGGGTACTCGTATAATTGGTTAGAAGAGACATTGGCGAAATTATCTTCTTTGGATATTTTTTTTACGTTTTGGGTGTTAATATTGGTGGTGTTAAACTCTGAAATAGCGGCATAATATGTTGTGGTTTGGCTAATGCTGTCTTTGTAGATGAACTCATCTTCGTGTCGCATTTTATCAATAAAATACGTGTTGCCTTTTTTCTTAAAATGAACATCTAGTTTATAGTCAAAGTGTTTTACTTTATTGTATTTGTATCCGCAGAAATACTTTTTTAAAGTGTTAGGTACAGAGCACTCATAACGTACAATGGCAAAATCATCTTGATTGATATAGATTTTACCCTTTAGTAGTTTGCGCTTGTTGGCTCTTTTCCATTGGCGACGGTTAGTTTTAGATTCAAGAGCATCTAAATCTGCTTTAGTGGTTTTGGTATGAAACTCTAAGACATACAACCAATTGCCTGTGACTTCATCCAGTTCTTCTGAAATGGTATATGTAAAATCTCGTATAGCTTTTTTACCCAAAAAGCTTTGTTGGTATTTTACTCTATTTCTGGCAAATAAGCCTAATGGGCCACCTTCTATATTGGCATGGAATGCTCTTTTGCTTAAGCTAGCACTAGCACGAGCATTGTTTATATTAGCTTTTTCCTTTTTTAAAGTTCTGTGATGAAAGTGCAAACGGTGTAGGTCGTTACTATCAAAACTAAAGGTGCCACTGCTCATGGAAAAATCGAATGGAAACTGGTAATCTCTGCCTTTATATTTTTTTCTGGTATAAGGTACAGCATAATAATCGCACACAGCATCTGTATATTTGATGTATACATCATTTTCTTTCATGGTTTCTCGATAATAGCCAGAAATCATAGCAGGTATGCTTGTATAATTTTCAGGTATATTTTTGAGTGCTTTTTTTAATACCGCTTTGGCTTTGGGCATTTTTTTAGGCTTAGAGACTATTACTTCACTTAAAGACACTGCTTCGGGTTTCATGATAAATGTTTGGCCGTTTTTGGCTTTAAAATCTTTTACCAGCAATTGTATGTCTTCAAAACCTAAATAACTAATAGTGATGTGATGGTTGTTGTACTTTTTTGGAATGTTAATTTTAAACTGTCCCTCACCATCAGTTACAGTCCCTAGACCTGTTTTATCTATCTTTAAATAGGTATACGGTAATGGTGTTTTGTTTGTTTTGTCTACCACTTTGCCTGTAATGGTTGTTTGGGATATTATAGTATTGGTTGCTTTATTGTTTTGAGATTGCCCAACTGTATATAGAAGACAGGTTAAAAATAGTATCAGGTTGGTTTTCATAGTCTTATTAGTAATGGTTTCTTATGATAAGAACGCTTAAAAATTAATAGAGTTTCAAAGATAACGGCTATTGATTTGTGTTATTATAAATTGTAAGAATTTTGGGTGGTTTAGATCTCTTAGATTAGTTAGGTCATTAGATGTTTAGACCTGTTAGATTACTAGATTGTTAGATTGCCGCGTTCGTGCCTTACTCGCAATGACGGGCTAGATGGTTAGATCTCTTAGATTGGTTAGATTATTAGATGGTAGCTTTGACTTGTGCATTTCTACAGGTACCGTATGGCAATTAGACTGGGTTAATATTCGCCATTTTTAGACTATTAATTGCTCTTATTCTACTACAGTAAAAAAGTATACAACTCTCGTAAAAACGTATACATTTTAACCTCTTGTTATTCAGAAATTTGTACTCAACAAATAACAACTTATAATAGAATAACAATCTTCTTTTTAGGCTTAAGCACAATAACAGTATGTGCAAGACAAAGATTTAAAACAAAACAGTATGAGTAATTTAAGCGAAGACAAACACAATGAAATCAGAACCACATTACGTGGTATTGCAAAAGGTTATGTAACGGTTGACTATCCAACACCAGTTTTGGAAACGCCAAAAGATTATGGCATGGTCTATGAGGATGTAAAATTTACAGCAGAAGATGGTGTGGCATTGGCAGCATGGTTTATTCCTGCTGAAGGTTCAGATAAATTAATCATCTGTAATCATCCAGCAACCCTTAATCGCTATGGATGGCCTGGACATAAAGCACCTTGGAATCAATTTCAAGATGTAGAAGTAAAATTTGGAAAGGTTTATAAAGCATTGCATGATGCAGGTTATAATGTATTGACTTACGATTTTAGAAATCATGGTGAAAGTGCCTCTTCTAAAGGTAATACTTGGGGACAAGGTTTCTCTGATGAGTATAAAGATGTTATTGCAGCGTTTGATTACATCAAGTCGCAAGACCAGCTAAAGGATATGACTATTGGTTTATTTAATCCTTGTGCAGGTGGAAATGCAGCAATTCATGCTATGACGGAACGTCCGGAATATTTTAAAGACGTAAAAGCTCTAGTTTGCCCACAACCGGCCTCGATCAACATCATGTCTAAAATCGCATTAGATGGGATGCAATTAGGTGATTATGCCGATATTTTTAGTCAAGAAATTGAACACATGAGTGGCTTAAAACTTGAAGAAATGACGCCACATTTATATACTAAAAACATTAAAATACCAACATTTTTCATTCAAGTAAAAGATGATGCTTGGACGACACCCAAAGATGTTCAGGCCACCTTTGATGGCTTAACAAGCCTTAATGAGGACGACAAAAAACTGTTCTGGGTGGAAGGTACTACCAAACGTTTTGATGGCTACAATTACTTTGGAGAACATCCAAAAATGATGCTAGAATGGTTTGACAAATACATGAACTAATCCTCAACCCTTAACCTTTAACCCTTAACCTTTAACCTTTAACCCTTAATAAATCACAACCTTTTAAAATTTAAAACTTATGACCACTTCAAATAAAACCGTATTAATTACAGGAAGCTCAACAGGAATTGGAAGAGCAGCTGCTAAACTATTTCAATCGCAAGGTTGGAATGTGATTGCAACGATGCGATCGCCAGAAAAAGAAACCGAACTTAACACACTAGATAATGTATTAGTAACCGCACTTGATGTCACCAAGCAAGACACCATAGATGCCGCCATTCATAAAGGTATTGGGACCTTCGGGACAATTGATGTATTAATCAACAATGCAGGATTTGGTATGATGGGAATTGCAGAAGCTTCCGATGAAGCCTTAATGCAAAAGATCTTTGATGTCAATGTGTTTGGATTGATACGAACCACCAAAGCTATTTTACCACATATGCGTGGCAATAGGAATGGATTAATCCTAAATGTCACCTCTATTGTTGGCTTGTTTACCTTACCATATCAGGGCTTATATCATGCGACAAAGCATGCTGTAGAAGGCTTTACAGGCTCTATTCAATACGAATTAAAACCCTTAGGCATCGATGTGAAATTAGTAGAACCAGGTGGTGTCAATACCGAATTTATCAATAATATTTCTTTAACCGGAAACGATGATATCGCTGATTATAAAGAAGGCTTGGAAAAATACATGGGAGCTATCCAAAACTATATGGATCATTTGAGCACTTCTGAAAGTATTGCAGCCATTATATATACTGCCGTAACCGATAACAAGGAGCAATTACGCTATTTGGCAGGACCAGATGCGGAGCAATTTATGGCTGCGCGTAACGCTATGGACGACAAAGCATTTTATGATATGGTTGCTGGTCAATTTGGATTACAATAACACGATTTAAAAATAAACCCTAATGAACGAAGTTATTTTTGTTTTCAGTTTTGAAGTGAAACCTGAAAACCAAGAGCGTTACGACGAAGTACGTCAACAACAATTTGAAATCTCAAAGAGCGAAAAAGGGACATTACTTTACGAAGTTTATAGAGATGAAAACGGTGTGTATTGCCAACATGAACGTTATGCAAATGAAGCCGCAGCCGCACTGCATATTCAAAATACAGCAGAGCAGTTACAAGAATGGTACACACTCGTTGAGCTTAAGCAAGTCATTTCACTTGGTCAATTAAGCGATGCTTATAAAGAACAATTTCAACTTAAAGAAGTCTATGCACCTTATGCTCGAGTTGAAAAATAGGGATTAGTCAGAAAAAGACCATTCTAACAAAACGGATTAGAATGGTCTTATACCAAATCCTATTATTTTATTAGTAATTTTGAGACTAATACTCTAAAACCTATATGATGACAAAAAAAGAGGTAGCACAAGCCTATATCAACGAACTAGAACAAGGTCATGTTGCTAATGTAGTGGCCTTATTTAGCGCTAACGGCATTGTAGAATCGCCTTTATATGGTCTACAAAATGCTAGTGATTTTTATGTGCAGTTGAATAATGACACCCATAACTCTAAGCTTAGTCTAAAAGGGATTTTTGAAGATCACAATACAGGTCATATGGCTTTATATTTTGAATATATATGGACTTTAAGAAGTGACGAGAAGGTTACTTTTGATGTTGTTGATATTTTAGAATTTGATACGAATAACAAAATTACCAAACTCAAAATCATCTATGATACTGTGATCTCGAGGCGCTTACTAGAGTCTTTAGAGGCTGAGTAGTAGAAACCGAAAACCAATTATGAAACATTTCAAAACTTTAGCGTCCTATTTGGAATATGTTAATTTTCCAAAATCGGAACACCCTTTATTAAGTGTGGTGTCTATTGATGAAGATCTTATTGCTGGATTGCTTAAAAGCTCACCAGCAATAACTAATGACTTCTACTCTATTTCATTAAAACGCGTTGTTTCTGGAGCATTAAACTATGGCAGAACCCAATATGACTTTTCAAATGGTGCCATGGTGTTTATGTCGCCACGACAAGTGACCCAATGGGATGAGCAAACCGAAATGGAACAACATGGTTTTATTATCACGTTTCATGAAGATTTTATTCGTGGTACTGAATTGTCACATACCATTAAAAATTATGGCTACTTCTCTTATGCTACCAATGAAGCATTGCATGTATCGCCAAAGGAAGAGCAACTTATTCAAACTATTTTTGAGACCATAGAGTCCGAATATCATAACAATCAAGATGAGTTTAGTAAAGACATCATCATCTCGCAATTGGAGACCTTACTAAAATATTCGGATCGCTTTTATAAACGTCAATTTATCAACCGTCAAGAAGCATCGAGTATCCTACTAGATAAGTTTAAAGCAGAATTGCGACGTTTTTACACTGAAAATCAAATAAGTGGTATTGCAAACATAGAAGCTATAGCCAACAAACTCTCGGTTTCGCAGCGTTATTTAAGTGATACGCTTAAAACAGAAACAGGCAAAAGTGCTAAAGAACACATCAATTTGTTCATTGTAGCAAAAGCAAAAGATATGTTGATTGGCACTTCTGAAAGTATTAGTCAGATTGCCTATGACTTAGGTTTTGAATATCCACAACACTTTAGTAAGATGTTTAAAAAACAAACTGGACAATCGCCTAAAGAATATAGACATCATTTGAATTAATATAATTCATCGAAACATTGTCAAATAACTGATTTTTAGTGTTCTTAAATTAGAACTTGTTAAGTTATGCTTTAAGTGATTTCATGTCAATTACAAAACGGTATTTTACATCGCTTTTTAGCATTCGTTCATAGGCCTCATTGATATTTTGCATATTAATTACCTCAACATCTGAAGTAATGTTATGCTTACCGCAAAAATCTAATAGTTCTTGAGTTTCAGCAATACCACCAATAAGAGAGCCTGCAACTGATTTGCGCCCCATAATCATTGGCACTGTGACTAGCATTGGATCTAAAGGTCCTAAATAACCAACAATGACTAAAGTACCATTGGTATTTAATGTAGTTATATATGGGTTAAGATCATGCACGTAAGGCACAGTATCTATTATAACATCAAAGGTATTTATAACACTATCCATTTGGTTTTGATCTGTAGAAATTATCACACGATCAGCACCTAATGCTTTAGCATCATCAATTTTATTTGTAGATCTAGAAAACAACGTTACATCTGCACCTAATGCATGTGCTAGTTTTAAGGCCATATGTCCTAAACCACCCAAACCAACAACCGCTACTTTAGAGCCTTTTTTCACCTTCCAATGGCGTAAAGGTGACCATGTTGTAATGCCTGCACATAAAACAGGTGCAATACCTGCTAAATCTAAATTATCAGGAACTTTTAAAACAAAATCTTCATCAACAACAATTTTTTCAGAATACCCTCCGTGTGTATTTTCTTGTAAGTGTTTATCAAAACCACCATAGGTACCAACCCATTCTGGGCAATATTGTTCTAAATCATCTTTACAGTTTTGACAACTTCTGCAGGAATCTACTAAACAACCAACGGCTACGATATCACCAATTTTATATTTAGATGTTTCTGAACCTACTTGGGTTACTTTACCAACAACTTCATGACCTGGAACAACAGGATATTGTGTCATTCCCCAATCGTTTCGTGCAAAATGTAAATCGGAATGACAAACACCACAGTATAGAATATCTATCTCAACATCTTTTCCTAATAACGTTCTTCGTTTTATCTCTAATAACTGCAAATTGGCATTAGAAGATTCTGTTCCAAATGCCTTAACTACTGTATAATTCATGATGTATTTTTAGATTGGTTAAACATCCTATTAAAATACAAAAATATTGTCTGATATTAAAGCTTATTAAAAGGATTTTAGGCCTAACTTATTAAACCTAATTTGCTTTTAACTAAGCCTGCTTTTAGTCTTCTGTGAACTAATAATGACATGGTTTCATATATGATTATTAGACATTTCTTTATCCAGCTCTTGACACACTTCGTCAAAAGGTCTTTTGCTTTTATCTTATGACTATTTTCTAAAATAAATGAAAGCCAATACCAAAATGTATAAGTCTCTTACCAAAATGTATAAGTCAACAACATTTACCTCTCAGTAACTTTGTAATCAAATAATTAGCAAATTTTCACAATACAGAATTATAAATGAAAAATATACTTTCCATCATTTGTGCGGCAGCACTTTTTGTAAGCTGCAATCAAAAGCAAAATACAAACGAAAGCCAAACAAAAGCATTGGCTATTAAAACAGAACATGTAAAAACAAAAAATACTATGACACCATTAAAAGCAGGAAAAAACAAAGTAACATTCACATCATTTGGTGTTGAATTAGCAGCAGATTTATACCTACCTGAAGGTTTTGATCCAAACAAAACATATAAAGCTATCGTTGGCGCAAGTCCATTTCCTCAAGTGAAAGAACAAATTCCAGAAACTTATGGAACTGAAATGGCTAAAAGAGGATTCGTATTCTTAGGGTTTGATTATCTAGGAATGGGAGATTCGCCAGCATTACCAGGAGAGCACAAAAAATCGCGTTATATGTTTAGATTAATTGAAAACACTTGGGATGCCGTTTCTTACTTAGGAACATTACCTTTTGTAGAAGAGATTAACGGGTTAGGTGTATGTCAAGGCGGTTCTATCATTGCTTCAGCAGCAGTTACAGATCATAGAATTAAGAAAATTGCAACAGTATCTGGAATGATGGCAGCAGATGATTTCCAGTGGTTAGGTAGAGAAGTCACAGATCCAATGATTGCAGCAGCAAATGCTTCTATGCAAAAGCAATACGAAACTGGAGAACCAGATTATGTAGCACCATTTGGTCTTAATGATGAACAATCGTTAGAAGAGTTTGTAGCAACCGCAGCATATCCAGAAATGGCTGCAGAAAGTTATAATTACTATGGTAGAGATGGTGTTAAAGGACCTAAAGCCGTTAAAAATTTCTCTAACATGCACATTGGTGATCAAGCAATGCAATCACTATTTTCTATCGGAGAAGCTTATGCTGACAAAATTGTACAACCTACATTAGTAGTTTATGGTAAAACGGCACCAACAGCACCTTGTTCAACAGGCTTTATTGAAAAGCTAACAAATGAGCACGAAGTTTTAGCTTTAGATGGCTTTAGTCATGTAGATTTCTATTACAAGCCTGAAGCTGTAAAGGTATCTACTGATGCTGTAGCAGAGTTTTTTAATAAATAGAAAATAAACGTCATTACGAGGACATAGGACGAAGTAGTCTGTCTATCGATTGGCAGATTGCTTCATTTCATTCGCAATGACGTTTAAAATAATCTTCAACTCAAAAACAATGATCATTCAAGAATTAGAAAAACTAGTACAAAGGCAGAAAGTACATCAAATTCGCTGTGGTGACCATCGTTTTATCGATATTACCATTGTCACTACAGAAGGCCGTTTTTTTGTACGTCAATATAAATTTGGAAAACGCAGTTGGTATCATGCCTTTTTAGAAAATTCTCAGGGTCAAATGAAACTTGGAGATACAATTGTTGATATTGATGGTGTGGTTCCTAAAGATTTAGAAACCATAAATCCTAAAGTCAATAAAGCCTATTTTAAGTTATTATGGATTTTATATCCACTAATGCGTTTGACTTATAATAGAAAGCAACATGAAGCCTCTACCCTAGAATTGATTCCTAGATAATATTGTAACTTTAAATTGTACAAAAGAAGAATATGCCAAATTTCCATTTTAAATCCATCACAGATTTTCATACACACTTTGGGTTAAAAACACCTGAAAATCCATTATTCAGTATTATGCATTCTGAATTGGATCCCAAAGAAAAAGCGAGCTGTGATACTACCGATCTTTCTGAAGATCCTCTAGTGATGAATTGTGATTTTTACGCCATTAGTTTTAAAAAAATTATTTCTGGTGAATTTATTTATGGACGCACCAAATACGACTGTACTAATGGTTCGCTCTTATTTACAGCACCAAATCAAACAGTGTCCTTTAAAGGTATTGTTGTTAGTTCAGAGAGTTATCATATTGCTTTTCATAAAGATTATATTCGAAATTTAGATATTTACGAAAAAATTAAAAGCTATAACTTCTTTAACTATAATGTTAATGAAGCCTTGCATCTTTCTCCAAAAGAAGAGCTGATTATAAAGGATATCTTCAAAAACATAAAGGCTGAATACCATAATAACCAAGATGAATTTAGCAAGGATATTATCATTTCGCAATTAGAAACTTTACTCAAATATGCCGATCGTTTTTACAAGCGTCAATTTTTGAACCGTACAGACGATAATAAAATTTTGATTACACGATTTAAGGATATTCTTAATAGCTATTTTGAACAAAACTTATTGGTAGAAGAAGGTATTCCAACCGTAGATTGGATGGCAGATCAACTTAATGTAAGTCATCGTTATATGAGTGATACCATTAAAGCAGAAACGGGAAAAACTGCTGTAGATCAAATCAACTTATTTTTGGTAGAAGAAGCTAAGAGTTTGCTTTTAAACCCTAAGTTATCCATCTCAGAAACGGCGTATCAATTAGGCTTTGAATATCCGCAATATTTTACACGAGTCTTTAAAAAGAAAACTGGCATGAGTCCTAAGGCTTATATTCAAGCTCATAGTTTGAATTAGGTTGTATTTCACATCCATATTCCACTGCTCTATTGTTGTTGCATATTAAAAAGGTAGTAATAAGTCATCAAAAAAATTACGCTAATCGTTTTTAACCTTTATTATTGAGATAATTTTTTTTACGACTTTAATCATAAAGTTAGACACTGATTTAGCAACCCCTTTTTCTAAATTAGTAATGGATTGTTCAATCATTCTAATCTCTTTATTGATCATGTCTTTTTCGTATTTGCTTATTGCTCCTTTAATGAGTATAATATCCTTTTTAATGGCATCTTGTTCAAAAGGGCTTGACCAATATTTTAACTCTTCTGAGAGTTCATTCATTAATATGTTTATGTCTTCTACTTCAGAAGATAAATTCCAAGAATTTTTAATATCATCCCAAGTATATTGTTGTTCATTAGTTTTCATTTTCCTTAATTTTTGTAGTTATACAATCCAATAACAATTTCCTTATTCGTTTCATTTTTACAGCTATATGATTCTCCGAAAGACCTGTGATAATTGCGATTTCTTTATATGGCACATCTTCAAGTGATAAAATAACTATGGATCTATCAATATCTTTTAACGTTGAAATACAACTCTTTAAGGCTTTGTATTTTATGTCCTGAGTACTATTAGTAGTTGTTGAAATTGGTGTAAATAGAATTGAATCTAATCGTACAGTTTTATCATTCTTTTTGCTAAGTTTTCCTTTAGATCTAATGCATACATTGAGTGCTATTTTATATATCCAAGTACTAATATTTGAGTTTCCTTTAAAGGATGCATAAGATCTCCAAATTTGATAAACGACCTCTTGAAATAAGTCTTCAGGTTCTATTGGGTTAACAGCGTAAATTCTGCAAATCCTATATATCTTAGCTTTGTTAGATTCTATTATTTGTTCAAAAGAGCATTGACTTTGCATATGTTATAATTTCCTTTCTACTATATTAGTTACAGCAGATCTATAAATATGACAGATTATTTGAATTATTTTTAATAATCAAAATAATACTGCATATAGAAGCACTCATCTATCACCTTTTTGCCTAAAAATGACTAAGTACTTCTCTAGGTAATGTTATTATTGTTGTATAGCAGTTTAGTTCTGTCGTTTACGAATTTTTTTTCGTATTACTAAAAATCTAATACTTCTTTGTGATATAAAAATTTATAACAATACAATACCATTTTGTTAAAAAGCTAATAAAGCTACATTGAGATGAATAAAAAAGCAAGAACTAAATTAAACAGGAACTTACATAGAGACATTAGTTATTTTTTTATAGGATTAATTATTGCATTTTCAATTTCTGGAATAGCATTAAACCATCGTGTAGATTTTGATCCACAAGAATATACTGTAAAGACAGAAAACATAAAAATAGAATTACCAAACGATGCTTCTCAAATTACAGAAGATTATTTAAAAGAGTCTGCAAAAAATATTACTACTGAAGAGTTTAGAGGCCATAGAATACGAGGTGAAGAAGTACGATTGTACTTTAAAGATGCTTATGCATTTGTGAACTTAAAAACAGGAGAAGGAGAAATTGAATATGTAAAAACGATTCCTGTACTTGGTCAAATGACTATTCTTCATAAGACAACTAATGTTTGGTGGATATGGTTTTCAGATATTTTTGGT
>NZ_JAOARH010000038.1 GCF_025210595.1 Winogradskyella sp. | reverse complement strand
GTATTACCAGGGCTTTATACCGTTTATGTTAGAGATAAAAACAACTGTGGTATTATTGAAGAATTAGTTTCCGTTATTGGATTTCCTAAATTCTTTACTCCTAATGAGGATACCGTAAACGATTTCTGGCAGGTAAAGGGTATTAATAATAGATTTCAAGCTAATTCTAAGATTTATATTTTCGACCGATACGGTAAACTTTTAACTAAACTCGATCCGCTTAGTCCTGGTTGGGATGGCACCTACAACGGACAAAATATGCCTACCAGCGATTATTGGTTTAAAGTACAACTACAAGATGGTAGAACTTTTACCAGTCATTTTACGCTAAAACGATAAATTATAAATTGTAACTTAGGCACAACCAAACCAATTCATTTGAAAAGAGCACACTACATACTTTGTTTTCTTTTGTTTGGCTTTGCTATTTCGCTATCTGCACAAGACATTTCTTTATTTCAACAATTTAATGGCAGATATGATTATACTGCTATTGGTAACACTTTAAACCCTGCTGAGAATAACATTAATCAAGATTATTGTATTCTTTTAGAGTCTTCAAGTGCCAATTTAACTCTTAATCCTAGTAACCAAATTATTAAAGCATATCTGTATTGGGCTGGTTCTGGGTCTGGAGATACTGAAGTTAGCCTAAACAACATACCTATTACTAGCGAAGATACTTATACGGTATTTTTTGACGATCCGTTTTATGGAGCTTTAGATTATTTTTCTTGTTATGCAGATATTACAGACCTAGTACTTAACCAAGGTAATGGTAATTATACCTTTTCAGATATGGATATTAGTTCCTTTTTATCTACTAGCCCAGGCTATTGTGCCAGAAGAACAAATTTTGGAGGTTGGAGTATCTACATCATTTACCAAAATAACAGTTTGCCTTTAAACCAAATTAACTTATATCAGGGTTTAGAAATCATTAACCGT
Source organism: Winogradskyella sp. (assembly GCF_025210595.1). Classification (GTDB taxonomy): domain Bacteria; phylum Bacteroidota; class Bacteroidia; order Flavobacteriales; family Flavobacteriaceae; genus Winogradskyella. The sequence continues at coordinate 32,134 of NZ_JAOARH010000038.1, read as the reverse complement.
AATGTACAAGAAAAAGAAATTACACTTAGCAATATTGATGTTATTGATAACGAAGGAGCTAAAATTGGTTTTCTTGCTTGGGAGGGCGATAATAGTCTTAATTATGGTGAATCTTTATCTATTAATGACAATATCATTTCTAATCCACCATTAAATCTCGCTGATAACGCTTTTAATGGCACCAACACATTTACAAATTCTAACACGTTTTATAATGCAGATTTAGATGTCTATGACATCGAAAACAATATTAACATAGGTGACACTTCTGTGTCTATAAAATTAACAACAGGAGGTATTAATGAAAATGGTGGATTTAGTGCAGACCTTATTATTTTAAACAATATTATAACTGTACTAAACAGTCAGTTGCCAGATGCCACTATAGAAATTAATGATTATAATGTTTACTGTGGTGATAATGGTATAGAACTCTTTTACACTGTTAACAACTTTAATAGCACTGATATATTACCAGCTAACACACCTATTGCTTTTTATTTAGATGGTATTTTAATTGGGCAAAGTCAAACTACTAATGCCATTAACATTGGTGAGTCGGAATCTAATTCTATAATATTAACTGTACCAGAAAATGCAAATCCAGATATAACAATTGTTGCCATTGTAGATGATGATGGTACAATGAATGGTCTTATAACCGAGACCAATGAAAATAATAATACCTCAGCTGTAGATGTTGAATTATTAATAGTTCCAGATATTATTACCTTACCTAGTCTCAATGCTTGTAATGAAGGTTTTGAAACTTCTACTTATAATTTATTTGATGCTTTAGAGAGTATAAACTATGACGAAGAAAATTTGTCTTTCTATCGGTCTCTTGAAGATTTAGGTGCTGCATCTAATCCTATTTTAATACCAACATCTTATAGTAACTATTTAAATCCTGAGACCGTTTATGTTCGGGTTGAAAGTCCGCCTTGTTATGAGATTTATCAATTTCAACTCACTATAGAAAATTGTCCGCCTTATGTACCAAATGGATTTTCACCAAATGATGATTCTTATAACGATTGGTTTAATATACAAGGCTTATACAATATATTCACAGCTCACAAACTCACCATATACAATCGTTATGGAGACATTATTTTTGAAGGTAGTAACGAAAAGCCTTGGTTTGGTAAAATTAATAAAGGACTTACTAATCACGGAAAACGAGTACCAGTAGGAACCTATTATTATATTCTAAACCTCAATGACTCTAACTATCGACCAATGGTAGGTTGGGTGTACGTAAATTACTAAATATGTTAATCTTTTAGTGGGTTCATCTTTTTAGTTTGGAACTAATGTCTAGTTTATATAATTTTAAAAAATATTGTGAAAAATAATTATATTTCATTCACTTTCCCTCTTCCCTCATATTAACATTTTCTATTGTAAGCTATGTTTTCCATTTCGGAAATAACAATAAGAAGTTTCAAATAAAAAAGACATTATTTGTTGAGGCTATAATGTTTTTTGAAATTTCAATTTGGGGAGAAGACCTCTTTTTTGAGGTCTTTTTTGGTGTCATTATACCCAAAAAAACGATAAAACGTTAACATTTAATGCATTTCATCGTATTTTTTTGTATTTAATCTTTATTTAACATACTTTTCAACCATTAATTACAAATAACTACAGCCCCAAACTATGCTTATTTGTAATAAACATATAAACTTAACCTCAACTTATGGTTTCTATTAATCGTTCCCTCGGTCTATGGCTATGCTTTATTTGTTGTTTTTCTTATGCACAACAAATAACTGTAGATAATACTGTTAGCCCACAAAATTTAATCGAAAACAATCTTATACAAGGTTGTGTAGAAGTGTCTAATATCAATTCCCCTCATAATGGAAATTCAATTGGCTTAGGCAGCTTTGGTTATTTTGAACGTGGTTTATCTAACTTTCCTTTTGAAAACGGAATTGTTCTAACTACTGGTGATGCAAACGCAGCCGGGAATAGCGAAAATAATGCCACCTTAAATGATGGTGAAGATAGTTGGCTTACAGATCCAGACTTAGAAGCTGCTCTTGGCTTAACAGGGACTTTAAATGCAACTTCTATTGAGTTTAATTTTATTTCAATTTCTAATCAAATTCAATTTAATTACGTCTTAGCCTCAGAAGAATATTTTGGAAATTTTCCATGTCAATACTCAGATGGTTTTGCATTTTTAATACGAGAAGCTGGCTCTAGTGATCCTTACACCAATATTGCAGTAATCCCAGGAACTACAACACCTGTTAATACCAATACAGTACACGATGAAATCGTAGGATTTTGTGATGCTTCTAACGAACAATATTTTGAAGGTTACAGTCTTGGAGATACTAATTATAATGGTAGAACCTCTGTTTTATCAGTAACTGCCGCAATTCAACCAAATGTAGAATATCAAATTAAATTAATTATTGCCGATCAAACCGATGAGAATTATGATTCTGCTGTATTTATTGAAGGGAATAGCTTTAACGCTTCAGTAGATTTAGGCGAAGATATTTCAACTTGTGCTAGCGATATTACTTTAGATGGAGACATTGGAAATCCTTTAGCTACATACAACTGGTATTATAACGATGTTTTAGTGCCAGCACCAAATAATCAAACAACTTTAAACGTAACAGAAACAGGAAATTACCGTGTAGAAATAGAAATTCCTTTAGCTGGTAACATTTGTGTTGTAGAAGATGATATTAATATTACATTAAGCTCCACGCAATCTTCAGATCCTATTTCTGATTACGAGATATGTGACGATATCAGTAACGATGATATTGAGACTTTCGATTTATCAACAAAAGATGCTGAAGTATTAGCTTCAGTGCCTGCTTCAAACTATAACATATCGTATCACTATACAAACACCGAAGCACAAACGGGTTTAAATGCTATTAACAGTCCCATTCAAAACACAACCAATCCACAAGTAATACATGTAAGAATTGAAGATACTGATAATGGTTGTTTGGCTTTTTCTACTATTAATCTTATTGTTAATCCGCTACCACATATAAATGACCCTTCTCCATTAGAGGTTTGTGATGATCAGATTGCAGATGGTTACACAACCATAGATCTTAATATAAAAAATGATGAAATTACCAATGGACTTACAAATCTTATTGTAACCTATCACAGCACTCAAACCGATGCAGAATCTGGTAGTAACCCTTTACCTATGCCTTATGTTAACACTAATTCTAACGAACAGGTTTTTGTAAGAGTTGAAGATGATTTAACTGGTTGTAGTAGAACAACGAGTTTAGATATTTCGGTTTTAGACAACCCTGTTATTAATACAGATGATCACTATATAGATGCTTGTGATGCAGACCATGATGGTTTTGCTAATTTTGATTTAACTACCATAATACCAGATGTACTACAAGGCTTAACTGGTGTTAGTGTTACCTTCCACGAAACCAATGAAGATGCACTCAGTGGCAGTAATCCTATAGCAGATGATACAAATTATGAAAATATTGTTTCAGATGAGCAAACTGTATATATAAGAGTTGAAAGCGACGCTACAGGATGTGCTTCGGTTACTCCTATTGAAATTCATACCAATTTATTATTAACAGCTACAGACATAGATGATGTTTCTCTTTGTGATATTGATAATGATGGTATTGAAGAGTTTAACTTTTTATCTATTGAAACAAGCATTATTAACGATTTACCTTTTGATATTTCTGTAGATTTTTATCTAACTGAAGACGATAGAGATAATCAAACAAACGCGCTAGATAAGACTGTAGATTTTATTCCTACTAGTAATCCACAAACTATTTACATAGGCATAACAAGCCTTACTTGTTACGAGGTAGATCAAATAGATTTAATATTAATTCCTATTTATGAATTTGAATCAATCATAAGCCAAACAGTATGTGACGAAGATCAAGATGGGCTAACCACTACAGATTTATCGCAATTCGATAGCTTAGTAACTGATTCTGAAAACGGTTATAATATTACCTACTTTTTAACAGAAGATGATGCACGAAACAACTCAAACGTACTACCTAATTTTTATACTAATACAACAAATCCTTTTAGGGTTTATCCTAGAATTACTTCACAAGCAACAGGATGCTCACATGTAAACTCATTTGAAATTACAGTATTAGAAGCACCTATTACCTCTACTCCATCAGATATTGTAATCTGTGATAACGACCAAGATGGATTTTATACCATTAACTTATTAGATGTAATACCAGAAGTAGTAAGTGATACAAGCGACAGACAAATTAGCTTTCATACAAGTCAAGGAAATGCAAATAGTGGAGCAAACCCTATAACAAATGAAAGTGTTTACAACGCCCAAACAGGATCTGTGTATATACGTGTTGAAAATACGATTACAGGATGTCATTCTACCGAAACATTAAGTATTACAGTAAACACACTGCCTGTATTTACAGCAATAAGTAATTACAAAATCTGTGAAGATAATAGCGACGGATTTGGTGATTTTATATTCAACACTAAAGACACTGAAATATTGAACGGTCAACCTGGCAAACAAGTCCTCTATTATCTAAATCAAAATGATGCAGACAATAGGACTAATGCTATAAATAAAAACGTGGCTTATCAAAATATAAGTAATCCACAAACTATTTATGTAAGAGTAGAAAATCTTACCGATCAAGATTGTTATGGCACATCTAGCTTTACTATAGAAGTTGGCGCTAATCCTTTATTTAATGAGCCTGCAGATTGGTTTGTTTGTGATGACATTGCAAATGATGGATTTGAAACTTTTGACTTAACAACAAAGATTGCTGAAGTTTCACAAGGCATTGCAGATAACTTAACCGTTACTTTTTATACTTCATTATATAATGCTGAAAATAGTATTGATCCTTTACCGCTACAATATACCAATACAGTAAATCCTCAAACTATTTTTGTACAAATAGATAATGGTACCATTTGTAATTCTATCTCTTCTTTTGAATTAAATGTCATTCAAGTTCCAATGGTAAATGAATCTAATCCAATAGTAGAATGTGATGTAGATTATGATGGTTTAACCGAATTTGATTTAACAGGTGCAGAAATTGACATCTTAGATGTTAGACAAAACAATATTGAAACTTCTTATTTTGAAAGCGTAGCAGAAGCTGAATCTAATTTAAATGCCATTCAAAATCCTGAAGTCTATACTAATATTAGTAATCCGCAGACGGTATATTTAAAAGTTACAAATACTATATCTAATTGTTTTGTTTTAGTACCAATAGATTTAAATGTAAATATACCTCCAGTAGTTAACGATTTTCAATCTTATGATATATGCGACAATGCTAATAATAACTTTGATTTAACAGAAATTAATGACGTTATTATAGATGATAACCAAAATGTGCTTTTTAGTTATTTCCTTACTGAAGAAGATGCTAATGCTAATGAAAATGCACTTGATACAGACTACACATATTCTACTAATAACGACATACTTTTTGCACGATTAGAAAACACTATAACTAACTGTTATTATGTATATGAGTTTAACTTAATTGTAAATCCGTTACCAATCGCAAATCAACCTAGTAATTTAGAAGCCTGCGATGATGAAACTAACGATGGTTTTGCCACATTTGATTTAGAAACACAAACCACTTCGGTGTTAGGTGCTCAAGATCCTAGTAACTTTACAGTAACTTACTTTACTAGTCCTACAGCTGCTGCAAATAACAATAATCCAATAACCAATATATATAGTGGTACTCATAACGAAGCTATTTCAGTTAGAATAGAAAATAACGAAACAGGTTGTTTTAATCTTACAGAGTTTACTCTTATAGTAAATCCGTACCCAAATGTACCGTTACCATTAATAGAATGTGATACAAATTATGATGGCCTAACAACATTTGATCTAACTATGGCAGAAGCTGATTTGTTCGAAATAAGTAACCCAAATGAAGTCTTTAGCTATTTTGAATCCATGGAAGATTTAGAAGCTGATAATTCACCAATACTTAATCCTCAAAATTATACTAACCTTAGTAATCCACAAACAGTTTTTATTAGAGTTCATAACACTAATGCAGACTGTTATAGATCAGTTCCGTTAGAGCTTAATGTTAATTTACCACCTGTAATTAATGATTTTGTAGTCTATGACATTTGTGATAATGACACTAATAGTTTCGATTTAACAGAAATCAATACTACTATCATGGACGAGAGTTTTAATGTGTTGTTTAGTTATTTCTCTAATGAAGCAGATGCTATAGCTAATGAAAATGCACTAGATACGGATTACACCTATTTAACCAATAATGACACACTCTATGCTCGTGTAGAATTTAGCACCACTCATTGCTACTACATATACGAGTTTAATTTGTTTGTAAACCCACGTCCTATCGCAAATCATCCGAATGATTTAGAAGCATGCGATGATGATTTTGATGGTCTTTTGGAATTTAATCTAACGCAACAAAATGCTGATATTCTAGGTGGTCAAAATCCATCAAACTTTACTGTAACTTATCACAATTCTGAAGATGAAGCTACAGATAATCTTTCGGCATTAGATACCGACTACATGGCTTTTGATACTGAAATCATATATGCAAGAGTAGAAAATAATGACACTGGCTGTTTCTCTCTTACGCAATTCTCTATAATCATTAATCCTTTGCCAGTAATAGATATTGATGATCAGGTTATCTGTTTAGATAATTTTCCTTTGGTTGTTTCTGCCAATACAAATTATACAACAGACACTTATTTATGGTCTACAGGAGAAACCACACCAGAAATAGAGATTACAGAAATTGGAATATATTGGGTAACGGTTACCACAGAGTTTGGCTGCCAAAACACACGTACGTTTAGTGTTTCTGAGTCTGAAGCAGCAACTATAGAAGCAACTGAAGTTATTGATTTTTCAGACCCTAATAATATTACAGTTACTATTAGCGGTATCGGAAATTATCTATATCAATTAGATGATGGTGACCCACAAGAGTCTAACGTTTTTGAAAATGTAGGTATGGGCTATCACACGGTTACCATTATAGATTTAAATGGCTGCTCTGAAGTTACTAGAGATGTCCTTGTTATAGATATACCAAAGCACATGACTCCTAATAATGATGGGCAATTTGACAGATGGCATATAGTAGGTGTAGAAACCTTACCAGGAACGATTATTCATATTTTTGATCGTTACGGAAAACACCTAACAACATTAAGACACGACACACTTGGTTGGGATGGTACGTATAATGGTCATAAACTACCAGCAAGTGATTATTGGTTTGTAGCCAATGTAGTGAGAGGCAATCAGTCTTTTGAGGTAAAAGGGCATTTTGCTATAAGGAGATAAGACAACATTAACATCTTTTTTAAATTACAATACATGCTTCATGCTTATCTTTGCGTTCTCAAATAAGATAAGGTGAAGCATTTTCTTCTTTTTTTTGTTGTATTGATAACAATATCTTCCTATTCTCAAAATATTACTGTAGATAGTCAAACCTATACACCTCAACAACTTATAGAAGATATACTAATTGATAGTGATTGTATTACCAATATTAGCGTAACTAATGTTGTTGGTGGAAATTTTGGTTCTACAGAGCAGAGTTATGGTTTTTTTGATGCTACTGGTACTTCATTTCCTTTTCAAAATGGTATTGTGATGAGTACTGGTAGATTAGCTAATGTACCTGGTCCTAATAACAATCTAAGTGATGATGACGCACCTAATTGGTTAGGTGATACCGATTTAGAGTTTGCTCTTAATGAATCTAATACATTTAACGCAACCATCTTAGAGTTCGATTTTACATCAATTGCTTCTCAAGTAAGTTTCAGATATCTTTTTGCTTCTGAGGAATATCAAGAAAACAACCCAAATAGCTGTGAATTTTCAGATTTATTTGGTTTTTTGATTAGACCTACAGCAGGTCAAAATCCTTATGAAAATATTGCTTTAGTTCCAGACACTAACATTCCTGTAAAAGCAACAACAGTTACACCAGGAGTTTCTGGCTCATGCCCTCCACAAAACGAAACTTATTTCGGCAGCTATAATGGCACAAATTCACCTATAAATTTTAATGGCCAAACCGCAGTATTAACAGCAACTGCCAATGTAGTTCCTAATCAATCTTATCATGTTAAGCTTGTCATTGCAGATGAACAAAATTACAGATACGATTCTGCTGTATTCTTAGAAGCTGGCAGCTTTCAACTATCAACAGATTTAGGACCAAATAGATTATTAGCTACAGGAAATGCGTTATGTGAAGGCGAAACTTTAGAGCTTAATGCCAACCAAGCTGGTTCTCCATCTTTTGATTGGTATAGAGATGGTGTGCTAGTGCAATCTTCTCCAAGTAATTGTGTTAATTGTGGCATTTATGAGGTAACTCAACCTGGCACTTACACTGTAGAAGTTGGCTTAAACAATACCTGTATTTCTTATGGAGAGGTTATTATTGAATACGCGCCAATACCTATTAGTCAAAACTCTATTTTAGTTGAGTGTGATTTAAATCTAGATGGTTTAACTACTTATAATCTGTTTGATGCAGAAAATGATTTAATTAATAATGATGATACCTTAACGGTCAGTAATTTTTATCTAACAGAATTAGATGCTATTTCTGATAATAATCTAATTACTAATGCCGCTAATTTTGAAAATACTTCTCCCTATCAAACTGTTTATGCTCGTGTAATAAATACTAACAACTGTTTTAGTATTGCTGAGCTAGAACTGCAGACGTCTAATAATGTTGTTACAATTCCAGATTTAGGCGCTTGTGATGGAGATGATATAGATGGCTTTGCTACATTTACATTAAACGACATTAAAGCTTCTATTATCAACCAAATTCCTACTGGTGCAGAAGTTACTTATTATGAAACAGAAGCCGATGCATTTAATGATTCTAATGCTTTACCTAACAATTATATAAATACAACTATTAATTCTCAGACTATATATGTAAAAATTGAGAATAACAATCAATGTTTTAGTATTTCTACAGTAAATCTAAATGTACTGTACACACCAATTTTAGAAGAAGATGAGTCTATCATTTATTGTTTAAACACATTCCCAGAAACACTTACAATTTTTGGAGGTGTTCTTAATGATTTACCCAATAATTATTATTACGAGTGGTATTTTAATGGCTCACTAACTAATATTAATACTTCTTTTAATAATATAAACGAAACAGGTAATTATACTGTTATTGTTACCGATCCTAATGGCTGTTCTTCTAGCAGAACAATTACAATTAACCCATCTGAAACTGCAACTATAGAAAGTATAACTATTGAAGGTATTTCACCAATAAATACAATTTCAGTTAATGTTAGTGGACAAGGATTTTACGATTATGCCATAGACAATAGTGATTATGAAGAAAGTAACATATTCACCAATGTGTCTGAAGGTTTTCATACAATTTATATAAGAGATCGAAATGGTTGTGGTATTATTGAAGAAACTATATCTGTGCTAGGAATTCCTAAATTCTTTACTCCTAATGATGATACCAAAAATGACCTTTGGCAAGTTATCGGTACAAATGCTCAATTCAATCAAATAGAGTCCATCCAAATATTTAATCGTTATGGTAAACACCTAACGACTTTAAAACACAACGAATCTGGTTGGGATGGTACTTTTAATGGTATTAACTTACCAGGTGATGATTATTGGTATATTATTAAACTTTTAGATGGAAAAACCTACAAAGGTCATTTCGCATTAAAGCGCTAATTATATTTATAAAATTTCAAATGTACTTACCTCTTATTTATTCTTTTCTAATTCTGAATAAATAAGAAATAAATTTTATATCTCAATGTCTCTTAAACTCAAAACCCTCATAATATTAATATCATAAGGGTTCATAAAGTTTCTCTTAAGTATTTTTAGTGTAATTATCAACCATTGCATGTGCAAATTGTTCTACTTTAGGCGCAATAAACAGAATGGCAGGAATTACAAAAATGTAAGCCAAGATCCATGATTTTATCCATGTTTTAAAAAAACTACTTGTAAATCCTATGTTAATAGTAATCAAAGCAAATGAGATCAATCCCGTTGTGATAGCTCCCATTAAAAATGCAAAAACTATTTTTTTTGTGAGGTCGTTTTTGTCAGTCTTTTTCATCATAAAAGCATTAGCTTAAGAGTTTAACAAGTTTTAATTTTTTCTCATTATAGCCATAGTATTTTAAATTGGTTTCAATAGCAGTTGGCTTATCTAATATGGCTTTGAAATGTGAGAAACATTCAAAACTATATTTACCGTGATAACGTCCCATACCACTATGGCCAACACCTCCAAAAGGTAAGTTTGGATTTGATATTTGCATTACACAATCATTAATAGCTCCACTACCAAAAGAAATCTCATTTAAAAAACGATCTTTGATTGCACTACTATCTGAAAATAAGTATGCAGCTAGCGGTTTTTCAAAATGTTTTATGATATCAAAGGCTTCGTCAAGAGATTCATAAGTAATAATAGGTAGTACAGGTCCAAAAATCTCTTCTTGCATAACGGCATCATCAAGATTTACATTGTGTAAAATGGTTGGTTCAATGTAGCGTTCGTTTTTATTGTAATTACCTCCATAAAATACTTTATCTGGGTCGATTAAGTTAACAACACGATCAAAGTTACGCTCGTTGATAATTTGAACATAGTTATGGTTGTCTCTCGAGAAATTATTCTTCTTGATTTCTTCTACAGCATATTTTAGGAAATCATCCTTGATGTCTTTGTGTACTAGTGCATAATCTGTAGTGATACAAAACTGACCAGAGTTAACAAATTTAGCCCAAATCATACGCTTAACGCTCATTTTTAAAGCTGCATCTTTAGTAAATATAGCTGGATTTTTGCCACCTAATTCAAGTGTGACATTTGTAAGATGTTCAGCAGCGGCTTTATTTACAATCTTACCAACCATAGGACTTCCAGTAAAAAATATTTTATCATAACGTTGGTTGAGCAGTGCAGTAGTTTCTGGAATTCCACCTTCGATAACATGAATATAATTTGAATCAAAATTCTCGTTAAGAATTTTGGTCATTATAGCACTTGTGTGTTGAGCTAATTCGCTGGGTTTTAAAATGGTTGTGTTTCCTGCTGCCATGGATCCAACCAATGGTGTTAATGTGAGGTTATAAGGAAAATTCCAAGCACCAATAACCAAACTCACACCAAGTGGTTCTGGGACTAAATAGCTCTTGGCAGGGAAATTGAGGATGTTTGTAGCTACATTTTTGGGCTTAATCCATTTTTTTAGGTTTTTAATGGCCACGTTAATTTCATCAATTAATGGGAAGAATTCTGTCAGTTGGTTTTCATATTTAGATTTACCAAAATCTTTAAAAATAGCATCGTGCATTGCATCTTCATGCTCTAGTAATAACGTTTTTAATTTGCGTAATTGTTCTAATCTAAAATCAACCGATTTTGTGTTGTTTTGATTAAAGAAGTGTCTTTGATTTTGAACTAGTTGTTTGGCCTCTATATCAGTAAATGGTACTGTTTGTATTGAAGTATTCATAAGTTTATTTGTTGATGTGTTTTTAAAATGTTTGTTGTTTATTTACACGTTTTAATAGTGTTTTTTTAGGGATGAAAGGAATGAGTGAAAGTTCTAGTTTTTGGCTAAAGGGTAATCCAGCAATAACTTCAATATCGCCTCTTAGCATGGCTTCATAACCTTTAGTGGCTACATCTTTTGCACTTGCAGGTTTCTTATATATTGCAGTTTTGTTCATTCCGGAGTGATTTCCAAATGCGGTTTGAGTTGCACCTGGTAATAAAGCTGTCATAGATACATTAGTATTTTCAAGTTCTCCTGAAATGGCATTACTGAATGATGTAACAAAGGCTTTAGAAGCAAAATAGACTGCTTGTCCTGGTCCAGGTAGTAAACTAACTGTTGACGAAACATTTAGAATTTTTCCAAAATCTCGTGTAATAAAGTCAGGTAAAAAGCAACGTGTTAATAAGGTTAAAGCAACAATATTTACTTGTATCATAGCTAGATCTTGCTCCAAAGGACGCTCATGGAATTTTCCAACACCACCAAAACCAGCATTATTAATAAGATAATCAATAGTGATATTCTGTGTTTTGATTTCACCATAAATTTCTTGTGCGGATGTTATACGACTTAGGTCTTTTGTAATGGTATAAACTTCTATATTGAAGTTGCTTTCTAATTCAGATTTTAGAGATTTTAACCCTTCACTGTTCATATCAACGGCAACAATGCTGCCTCCTTGTTGTGCATGTAGTTTGGAAAATTCTTTTCCGATACCACTTGCAGCTCCTGTAATTAATGCTACGTTTTTCATTGTTTTCAATTTTTTAGTTTGATTAACAATGCAAAATTATGTTGCGTTTACAGTTAAAAATTTACCCTATGGTAAAAAATAGATTGAGAATGAGAAACTTAGGAATTATGCGTTTATTTGTTTTCTAATTCTACTTAAACTCTGAATAGTAATGCCTAGATAAGAGGCGATGTGCGAGAGTTTTGCTTGTTGAAAAATATAAGGGTAGTTTTTAATAAGATTGAGATATCTTGTCTCTGCTGTTTCTGTATGAATACTCATTATTCGACGACTCATGAGCATACCAAATTCCATATAAATGTTTCTAATAGATTCTCCAGAAGAAGGAACTTTTTGGATAATATGGTTGAGCTGTTCATAGGTAATAAGGACTAACTCTGTATCTTCTAAAGCTTGTAGGTATAGAATATTTTCTTCTTTTAATAAAAAGCTAAAAGGTGATGTTGTGATGGAATTTTTCATGGCGAAGATGTGTGTCATTTCGTTACCATTAATATCATAATAGTAAGTACGTATGAAACCTGTCATGATAAAATAGAGGTAATCACAAGGTTGTCCTGACTTTAAGAGAAATTCTCCTTTTTTTAGAGATTTAGTAGAAAGATTCAAATCAAATTCAATATTCCATTCTAGAAGTTGTTTTAAGGGCAAATATTTGTCGAATTGAATCATTTTTGATTTTGTAATTTACTATTTAATAAATAGTAATTTGAATATAGATTAAAAATACAAATATTTAATCGTTATGAAAAACACCTAATCACTCTAAAACACAAAAATTCTAGTTGGGATGGTACTTTTAATGGCATTAACTTACCAGGTGATGATTATTGATATATTATTAAACTTTTAGATGGAAAAACCTACAAAAGTCATTTTGCACTAAAGCGTTAATTGATTACAGCAAATCTTTATCGTAAATTTGCCTTATGCGATTTAAGATAGAATCAGAATTTAAACCCACAGGAGATCAACCCGAAGCAATAAAACAATTAGCAGGTGGTATAGAAAGTAACGAAAGGTTTCAAACACTTTTGGGAGTTACTGGCTCTGGTAAAACCTTTACTGTTGCCAATGTTATACAAGAAGTACAACGTCCTACTTTAGTATTGGCTCATAACAAAACCTTGGCAGCTCAGTTGTATTCTGAGTTTAAACAATTCTTTCCGAACAATGCAGTAGAATACTTTGTATCGTATTACGATTATTACCAACCAGAAGCTTATATACCAGTTTCTGGTGTTTATATAGAAAAAGATCTATCGATAAACGAAGAAATTGAAAAGATGCGATTGAGTACAACTTCTTCTCTACTCTCTGGTCGTCGTGATGTGTTGGTAGTAGCTTCAGTTTCATGTTTATATGGTATTGGTAATCCTGTAGAATTTCAGAAAAATGTGATTACTATAGAACGTGATCAGGTTATTTCTCGCACCAAATTATTGCATCAACTCGTACAAAGTTTATACTCCAGAACTGAAGCCGATTTTAAAAATGGAAACTTTAGAATAAAAGGTGATACAGTTGATGTATTTCCTGGTTATTCCGACTATGCATTCAGAATTCATTTTTTTGGTGATGAAATCGAAGAAATTGAAGCTTTTGATGCCCATTCTAATGAAGTCATTGAGCGTTATGACCGTTTAAATATCTATCCTGCAAATATGTTTGTTACATCACCAGATGTACTTCAAAATGCAATACGAGATATTCAAGACGATTTGGTAAAACAACACGATTACTTCAAAGACATTGGCAAACATCTCGAAGCTAAACGTCTTAAGGAACGTACCGAGTTTGATTTAGAAATGATACGTGAGTTAGGCTATTGTTCTGGGATTGAAAACTATTCTAGATATTTAGATGGTAGAGCTCCAGGTACTAGACCATTTTGTCTGTTAGATTATTTTCCTGATGATTATTTAATGGTTATAGACGAAAGTCATGTTACTGTTTCTCAGGTTCATGCTATGTATGGTGGTGATCGAAGCCGAAAAGAGAATTTAGTAGAGTATGGATTCCGTTTACCAGCTGCAATGGATAATAGACCTTTAAAATTTGAAGAGTTTGAAACGTTACAAAATCAGGTCATTTATGTTTCTGCAACACCTGCAGATTATGAATTACAAAAAACAGATGGCATTTATGTAGAGCAAGTCATTCGACCAACAGGATTATTAGATCCTATCATAGAAGTCCGTCCCAGTTTAAATCAAATAGACGATTTAATTGAAGAAATACAAGAGCGTGTTGAAAAAGACGAGCGTACATTAGTAACCACTTTAACCAAACGCATGGCAGAAGAGCTGGTAAAATACTTAACACGTATTGCCATTCGTTGTCGCTACATTCATAGCGACGTAGATACTCTTGAGCGTGTAGAAATTATGCAAGATTTGCGCAAAGGTCTTTTTGATGTTTTAGTAGGTGTTAATCTACTTCGTGAAGGATTAGATTTACCAGAAGTGTCTTTGGTTGCCATATTAGATGCAGATAAAGAAGGTTTCCTTCGATCTAATCGTTCCCTAACACAAACAGTTGGTAGAGCTGCTAGAAACCTTAACGGAAAAGCAATTATGTATGCCGATAAAATTACCAAAAGCATGCAAAAAACTATTGATGAGACCAACTACAGGCGCGAAAAACAAATTGCTTATAATACTGCAAATAATATTGTGCCTAAAGCTTTAAACAAAAGTTTAGATAGCGTTTTGGCAAAAAATTCGGTGAGTACTTATAAAACCGAATTAGATGCTAAACTTGCCGCAGAACCAGAAAGCGAGTACTTAACCAAATCTCAACTTGAAAAGAAAATTCGAGAAAAGCGCAAACAAATGGAACAAGCTGCTAAAGCTCTAGATTTTATGGAAGCTGCTAAATTTAGAGATGAAATTACTGCCTATCAGGAAAAATTAGAAAAACTGAAGGTTAAGTAATTTAGTGTTTACTAAGAATACAATAATAATTAGTTATACTGAACCTTAAATATATCAATTAAAAAATCTGGTGGAACAATTTTATTAGGAAAACTATCCATAAGATCTAATACACGATTAATAGACTCATGACTTAAGCCCATTCGTAATCCAAAATTATGAATTTTAGCTAGCTGCCTTGGAGAAACCTTATGATCTACATTCATTAGTAGTACCAATCTATGAAACTGAACAATACGTTCGCTATGAGATTTTAAATGGACATAAGTTACAGGATGCTCAAAAAGATATTCAAAATCTTCTTTAGATATATCTAATTGTTTAGCTATACTGAATAAAAAATTATATTCAATAGACTTTATATTTTCATCTGATTGTGCAAAAGCAATCATCTCAGAAAGTAAGCTCAATTTTTCGGCACGATTGATCATTTATATGTAGGAATTAGGGTATTTATTTTATACTGTAAAGTTAAATAGGTACATTATTTTATTGTCGTAGATATGATGTATCTTGTCGAAAAATTAAATGTACTTAGTCGGAATTATTAAACGTTTATCAAACCAAAAAGCCAATAATAGCATAAAATTAAAGCATATTTCATTAATTATCACGTTATTATTTTCAACCAAAAACACCGCTCAAAGCGCTGTTTATAAAGAGATTATACTATTTACAACCAAAATAAATCAACTAAACATGTTAAAAACTATTTAGGTGTATTTACCAAAAGATTATAAAAATTCTAGAATAAGATATTCTTTAATTTATTATGCACGATATTTAATATTTACTTGATAATGCTTTATAATTAATAATACCGCTTTGACTTAGAACATTATCAAAAATTCATAAAAGATTATAAATCAAAGATTTCCTTGAAAAAGGAAATGAAATTTCATTTCAATGACAAATAACGATATTTTTAAAAAACTTAGAGTAGCTCATAAGCTAAGAGACGAGGACATTGTAAAAATTCTTGAGCTTGTAGATTTTAGAATTTCAAAAAGTGAACTTAATGCTTTTTTTAGACGAGAAGATCATCCAAAATATATGGAATGTGGCGATCAGATTCTTCGTAATTTTCTTAACGGATTAATTGTTCATTTAAGAGGGCCTATGCCAAAACCTAAAAAAAAATAGATTAACAACCCTTAACATTAATTAATAAAAAATGCGTCTTTTAAAAAGACGCATTTTTTATTAATTATATAATTCTAAACTATTAAGAAAGTACTTCTTGTACTTTATCAGCAGCTTCTTGGAATTCAGTTGCACTTAATACATCTAAGCCAGAATTGTCTATTAATTCTTTAGCGATGTCTGCATTAGTACCTTGTAAACGCACAATGATTGGTACTTGAATAGCGTCTCCCATATTCTTATAAGCATCAATAACACCTTGTGCTACTCTATCGCAACGTACAATACCACCAAAGATGTTAATTAAAATAGCTTTTACGTTAGGATCTTTTAAAATGATTTTAAAAGCAGCCTCTACTCTAGCAGCATCAGCTGTACCACCAACATCTAAGAAGTTTGCTGGATCACCACCTGCTTGCTTAATTAAATCCATAGTAGCCATTGCTAAACCAGCACCATTAACCATACAACCAACGTTTCCGTCTAAGTCTACATAGTTAAGTCCTAACTCACCTGCTTCTACTTCAATTGGGTTTTCTTCTCGTTTGTCACGTAATTCCGCTAAATCTTTATGTCTATATAAGGCATTATCATCTAAAGTTACTTTAGAATCTACTGCCATAATTTTATCATCACTTGTTTTTAAAACAGGATTGATTTCAAATAAAGACGCATCAGATTTTACATAGGCTGTATATAATGCTGAAACAAATTTTGTCATTTCTTTAAACGCAGTACCAGACAATCCTAAATTGAATGCTACACGACGTGCTTGAAAACCTAAAAGTCCTAAAGCAGGATCTATTTCTTCTGTGAAAATTAAATGCGGTGTTTCTTCAGCAACTTGCTCAATATCCATACCTCCTTCAGTAGAATACATAATCATATTCTTTCCTGTACCTCTATTTAAAAGCACAGACATATAGTATTCTTCTGGTTCATTATCACCAGGATAATATACATCTTCAGCAATCAATACTTGGTGTACTTTTTTACCTTCAGCAGATGTTTGAGGTGTCACCAAATTCATACCTATGATTTGATCTGCTAATGTTTTTACCTCATCTAAGTTCTTAGCAAGCTTAACTCCTCCGCCTTTTCCACGTCCACCAGCATGAACCTGAGCTTTAATAACATGCCAACCAGTGCCTGTTTCTTCAGTTAATTTCTTAGCTGCTTCTACAGCTTCATCAGCACTTTGAGCAACAATTCCTCTTTGAATGCGTACTCCAAAACTGCTTAGTAATTCTTTTCCTTGATATTCGTGTAAATTCATTTGTTATCTGAAATTTATTTGGTGTCACAAAAATACACATACACATAGTTTAAACCAATTATTTTTTGTATCGATTTTTCTTTAATCTAATTGGAGTGTATTTTGGCTTATTTAGATTTTTAAATAGAAAAATATCTTGCCTTATATAAAATGTATGTATTATAAAGACACAATGCTAATTACATCTCTTTTTTATACCTTTAACCAACCATAAATCTTTTACCCTTTAAAAGAATAGTAATCAATCAAATCCCCTCATATTAATTATAAATAACATGAATAAATTAATACATTACTTTTTCATCACTTTTATTTTAATCCCTTTTTCATTAAAAGCTCAAGATGTAAAAGACCCTTCTCGTTGGACTCCTAAAGACATTATCAATACAGAATATGTAAGATCTGTATCTATTTCACCAGATAATTCTATGGTTGTTTGGACAAAACGAAAAGCAGTTAAAGATAAAGATCGTTTTGTTTCGGATATTTATTTAACACGATTAGACCTTAAAGAAGATGACGCTTATAAGACCATTCAACTCACTAACGGAAAGGACAATGACTACAGTCCTTTATTTTCTAAAGATGGTGAATATATTTATTTTTTATCTTCTAGAGACAAAGGTAAAAAGTTATGGAAATTAAGCATTTATGGAGGTGAAGCCAAAGAAGTAAAAGAGTTTAAAAACGGAATTTCTAATCTTCAATGGAAAGATAATAAAACCCTTTTGTTTCAATCTAACGATGGAATAACATTATACGAATCTAATAATGAAGAAAAAAAGGATAATGTCGTAATCGTTGAAGACTCTTTGCATTGGAAACCAAACCATATTTATGCATTTCATATTAAAGATAAATCTATAAAAAGATTAACCTCAAATAAAAAACCACTTTCAGGTTATCGTATTTCTAAAGACGGAAAATGGTTAGTTTATGGTGTACAACGAAACATTAGTTATGCATCTGATGCGCAGCGCGATCCTTATCAATATTTAAAAAACCTGGAAACAGGTAATACCACGAGAATACTATCTGAATTTGGTTATCCTACTTATGGTTTTAGATTTACAGATGACAACAAAGGATTTTATTTCTCGTCCGAATATGGCTCAAACCCAGAATACAATGGCTCTGGAATCAATGAACTTTATTATTTTGATTTACAATCTAAAGACCATACTAAAGTTGATTTAGATTGGGATTTAGGGCATGCTGGTGGTTACCATGTTGCTGGTAACGATATCATCGTTTCATTAGCTAATAGAACTACCAGAAGATTGGCTTATTATAAAAAGAACGGTAACTCTTGGACTAAAAAGAAAATTAACTTAGATGAAAAGAACGACCATGTATCTATAAACTCCATTTCCAAAGATGGATCTAAAATTGTTTACAATTATTCAACCGCTTCTCGTTTGCCTAGTTTTCATGTAGCGGACTTAAAGGAACATAAATTTTCTAATGAAAGTGAACTCGTTAAACTAAATAAAAACCTTTCAAAAAAATCAATTACAAAAAGTGAGGTGATGGTTTGGAAAGGCTACAACAATGAAGAAGTGACAGGTATCCTCTATTATCCAGAAAATTATGTTGAGGGCAAAAAATATCCTTTAATGCTTTCTATTCATGGCGGACCAGCAAGTCAAGATTTAGATTTATGGTCTGAGCGTTGGAGTACCTATCCAAATTTATTAGCTCAAAGAGGCATGTTTGTTTTAAAACCAAATTACCACGGTTCTGCTAATCACGGACTTTCATATGTTGAGAGTATTAAAGAAAATTACTATGAGCCAGAAATGGAAGATATCATTAAAGGAATTGAGGTTTTATCTAAAGAAGGTAAAATAGATAAGAATAAGTTGGGTACAATGGGTTGGTCTAATGGTGCCATAATAACAACTATGTTAACTGTTCGGTATCCAGATATGTTTAAAGTTGCTGCACCTGGTGCTGGTGATGTTAATTGGACCTCAGATTATGGTACTTGTAGATTTGGAGTAAGCTTTGACCAGCATTACTTTGGTGGCGCACCTTGGGATGATGTAAATGGAAAAACATATAACGAGAATTATATCTTAAAATCTCCTTTATTTGAAATTGAAAAAATTAAAACTCCGACCATAATATTTCATGGTAGTGCAGATAGAGCTGTTCCTAGAGATCAAGGTTGGGAATATTATAGAGGCTTACAACAGGTTGGCAAAGCACCTGTTAGATTTCTTTGGTTTCCTGGACAGCCTCACGGTTTAGGGAAAATTACGCACCAATTACGTAAAATGAATGAAGAAATTACGTGGATAGAAACCTATTTGTTAGATAAACCAAAAACTGATAATGAAGCTTTTAAAAAAGGAAGTCCTTTAGACCATATTATAAAATTACAATCCGTAAAAAAGACTAATGGCTTATACGGAGAGGAAATAAATAGAATTTTAGTACCAGAAACAGTAGCTCTTAAAAAGGATTCTATTTCCATAGGAAGATTTGAAGTGACCAATGCTCAATTTAAAGCCTACAGAAATAATCATAATTATGAAATTGGTAAGGATAACCATCCTGTTGTTGTATCTTTAAATGAAGCCAAAAACTATGTTGATTGGCTTTCACAACAAACTGGTAACACTTACAGACTTCCTTCAGAAAAAGAAGCAAAAGCGTTTCATAAATCTGCTAAAAAAGTAGCCGCTAAAGAGAATACGCTAAATTATTGGGCTGGTTATAATCTAGTACCAAGTGATTATGAAAAATTAAAAACGAAGCTTAATGCTAAAACTTACTTACTAAAAGAAGTTGGGCAATACAAATCTTCAAAAATTGGAGATGCATTGGTCTATGATATTGGAGGTAATGTTGCTGAATATTATGATAATGGCATATATGGCTATAGTGCTTATGATTATTTTGACCCGAATGATGCTGAAAACATCAAAAGTAATTACGTAGGAATTAGAGTTATAAAAGAGTAATGAACGGTTTTGATATTGTAATGGTTATCGCAGTTATCCTTTTCGCAAGATTAGGAATTCGACTGGTATCTAAATACATAAAAATAAAACAAAAATAAAAACCATGATTAACGTTTTTAGTAAAATTAGAAAAAAGCTATTCTCTAATAAGGTAGGTAGCTATTTACTATATGCTGTTGGTGAAATTATTTTAGTAATGATTGGTATTTTATTAGCGCTTTACGTTAATAATTTAAATGAAGAAAGAAAATTAAAAAATAGTATAAATGCTAATCTTAGAACCATAGCCTATGATATGGAAGCAGATACATTATCTGCTAAAAATATTATTCAATTCTATAAAACCAACATTGAAAACAGCAATAAAATAATTAAAGGCGAAATTACTAAGGACAATTATACAGATTGTATAGCATGTTTAAATTTAGTAACCATATATCAACCATTTACAATTCAGAATAAAGGTTTTGAACAATTAAAAACTTTAACAGAACTAAAAGGCACTAAAAAAGATAGTCTCATAGCAGATATTACAAGGTTTTACTCGGTTTACACACCTTTAGTTGAAAAGAACAATAACCGAATGGAAACCATTGTAATGAAAAATTTTAGTGATTTTGAAAAGTTTCCGTGGTTTATTGATTTAGCTCAAAACAAACTAACAGATGAAATTATAAGTTATTTTACAGAAAGTGACGATTATAAAAAACGCGTCGCTTCCCATAGAATGCTTGCGACGATAAATAACCTAACAATCACTCAAAAATACAAAGATGATGCTACCGAATTGATTGATAGGATTTATAAAAGAATTAATAAAGATGAATAAAAACAGCTTTTAATCTTTTATTTTCTTCGCTTCTAATTTTGTCTCAACTCCATATTTATCTATCAAATACACTAAAGCAGTCATGGTAGCAGCACCTAACTCTAGCTCACGCTTATTAACATGTTCAAAAGTATCATTAGCAGCATGATGATGATCAAAATAACGTTGAGAATCTGGTCGCAAACCTGCCAATAAAATACCATCGCTTTTTAACGGACTAATATCTGCACCACTATAACCTTTTTCAAAATAATGAATTAAATAGGGTTTAAATAATGATCGCCAAGTATCAATTTTAGAAAGCATTAGGTCACTCCCTTGAAAACCAAAACCCCTTGGTGTAAATCCGCCTGCATCACTTTCTAAAGCAAAAATGTGCTTTTCGCCTTTTTCTTTGGCAACTTCAGCATATTTTTTGCCACCTCGCAAACCGTTTTCTTCATTCATAAATAATACTACACGTATGCTACGTTTTGGTGTTACACCACTTTCTTTTAACAATCGTAACACATCCATAGATTGCACTACTCCTGCTCCATCATCGTGTGCTCCATCACCTAAATCCCATGAGTCTAAATGACCTCCAACAATAATATATTCATCAGGAAACTCACTTCCTGTAATTTCACCAATAACATTATAAGACTGAACATCATCAAATTGTTGACAACTCATTTCAAGAAAAAACTCAAGATTTTTATCCTTTTTTAAAGCCTCACTTAGTTTTACAGCATCATTTGTACTAATTGCTGCTGATGGAATACGCTGCTCTACTGGCAAATCACCATAACTCATACTACCTGTATGCGGATAATCATCCTGTCTAGAGCTAAGCGAACGCACTATTGTACCAACTGCTCCATATTTTGCAGCTTCGTAAGCACCTCTGTATCGTTCTGAAGAACAACCGCCATAAGCTTCAAAAGTATTAATAAGTTCAGGTTGTAAAGCTCTATTAATAAATACTATTTTACCCTTAACTTTTGCTTCACCGAGTTTTTCTAAATCGTTATAGCTATTCACTTCTATAACTTGTGCTTTTAGTCCTTTTTCTGCTGTAGCTATTGAACCTCCTAATGCACAAATATTAACTTTATTAAGTTCTCCTTTGGTTTCAAAATAAGCCATTTCTTTTTCGCCTCTTACCCATTTAGGAACCATAACTGGTTGAAGCCAAACTTTATCTAAACCTAATTTTTCGAGTTCTCTCTTGGTGTATTGTACAGCAAGCTCTGCATTAGTTGAACCAGATAAACGTCCACCAATAGTGTTAGACAAATACTCTAACCATTGATAAGACATACCATTGGTTAATGAAGTTGTATATACGGCTTTTAAAATGGCTTCGTCTGACTGAGCTCTCAACGAAAAAGAAATACAAAAACAACTCAACAATAAAATTCTTGCTGTAACTTTTAGGATGCTATTCATTTTCTAATTCTTGTTTATATAAATCTATATTGGCTTTTTCTTTACCAGGAAGTTCTGGTTCTTTAATATCTGAATACGTCTTTAATGTATCGTACAAAATTTTAGCAACCAAATATCTTGCTGTAGGTTTATCATCTGCAGGAATGTTAAACCAAGGTGCATGTGGTTTAGAACTTCTATTTAAAACATCTTCGTAACAGTCTTGGTATTTATCCCAAAGCTTACGTTCTTTTAAATCATCTGCTGAAAACTTCCATTGTTTATCTGTTCTTCTGAGTCGTCTTAAAAGTCTGTTTTTCTGCTCATCTTTAGAAAGATTTAAAAAGAATTTAAAGATGATGGTTCCGTTATCAGCAATATGCCTTTCAAAATTATTAATTTCTTCAAATCGTCTGCTCCAAAATGCTTCATTAACATCATCAACACTATCTATTCCTGGCATGTTTTCATACATTAAATATTTTGGATGCACTCTTGTTACCAAAACATTTTCGTAATGTGTTCTATTAAAAATTCCGAATTTACCTCGTGCTGGTAATGCAATATAGTGTCTCCAAAGATAATCGTGCTTTAACTCTAAGTCTGTAGGTTTTTTAAAACTATGAGCTACAATACCTCTTACATTAAACTCTTTAAACACCTCACGGATTAAACTATCTTTACCAGCAGTATCCATACCTTGAATACAAAACAAAACAGAATACTTTCCATGCGCATACATCGCATTTTGAATTTCTGCTAAGTCCTCGCTTACCTCTCGCAAAGCTTCTTTTAATTCATTTTTATCAGCTTTTAAATCTAATTGTGTCGGTAAATCTTTGATATTGATTTTAGATGAGATTCTAAAATCTTCTATGTTGATGTTTTTCATAATCTAAATTAAACTTCTAATATAATGAAGATTTTATAGACTTGTAAAATCTGATTTACTACAAATTTCTGATTCTTTTGTACTAAACCTACTTGTACTAAACTTGTTTTCAGTATTTCATAATGAGTTTCATACTAAAAAAAGACCCTGAAATAAATTCAGGGTTATATTAAATTATATTTTAATCTTTTAGTTTATTTTGAAGCGAACGCTTTTACATCGCTCTCACTCACTTCTTTTCCTCCTAAAATAATTAAACGTTCTACAACGTTTCGTAGTTCTCTAATATTTCCTGTCCAGTCATAATTTTGAAGTAGTTTTATAGCTTTATCAGAAAAGGATTTTTTAACATTACCTTGCTCTTTAGAAATTTTATTAGCAAAGTAATCTACCAATAAGGGAATATCTTCTCGTCTATCATTAAGCGCAGGAACTTCAATTAAAATCACTGCTAACCTGTGGTATAAATCTTCACGGAATTTACCATCTGCTATTTCTTTCTTAAGATCTTTATTGGTTGCAGCAACAACTCTAACATTTACTTTTATGTCTTTATCGCTACCTACACGTTGAATTCTACTTTCCTGTAAGGCACGTAACACTTTAGCTTGTGCAGACAAACTCATATCACCTATTTCGTCTAAAAAAATAGTACCGCCATTTGCTGCTTCAAATTTACCAGCTCTATCCTTATTAGCAGATGTAAATGCGCCTTTTACATGACCAAATAATTCACTTTCTATAAGCTCACTTGGTATTGCAGCACAGTTAACTTCTATCATTGGACCTTTAGAACGTTCACTTTTTTGATGCAACCAATGTGCAACCAACTCCTTACCTGTTCCGTTTGGTCCTGTCACCAAAACACGAGCGTCTGTTGGTGCCACTTTATCTATCATGTCTTTGATACGAGCAATGGCATCACTCTCGCCTACCATTTCGTAGTTTTTACTTATTTTTTTCTTAAGCTTTTTATTTTCTACTACGAGTTCTTTTCGGTCTAAAGCAATACGTACTGTGTTTAATAATCGGTTTAAATCTGGTGGTTTTGAGATATAATCAAACGCTCCCAATCGCATTGTATTAACAGCTGTATCCAAATCTCCATGACCAGAAATCATTACCATAGGAATTTCTGGTTTTATTTTCTTTACAGCTTCTAATACTTCTACTCCATCCATTTTTGGCATTTTGATATCGCACAACACCAAATCGAAATCATCTTTCTTAATTTTTTCAATTCCGACCAATCCATCTTCTGCCTCTTCAACCTGATAGCTGTCATTTTCTTCAGATAGTATTTTTACCAATACTCTGCGAATTGCAGCTTCATCTTCTATTATTAATATTTTAGACATATCTTATCATTTACTTTTTATATGAATATCCCTTTGAGGAAAAGGTATTTCAATACTATTTTCTTTAAATGTATTATATATTTTGTAACGCAATTGACTTTTAATTAAAGGCACATTAAAGCTATCTCTTATGTAAAAATGTAACCTAAATTGTAGTGCACTATCACCAAAATCTTCAAAAAAAACATTGGGTTCAGGACTGTTTAAAATAGCGTCTTCTTGCATAGCTATACCTAACAACATTGCTTTTACCATATCAACATCTGTACCATAAGCAACACCAACGCTTACAGATTCTCTAGTTGTTACATCGTTCTGCGTCCAATTGTACAAGATTTCACTAAGAAATTTATGATTAGGAATTACCAGAATCTTATCGTCATTAGTAATTGCTTTGGTTGTTCTAAGACTTACTTGTGTTATCTTACCTACCTTGTTATTAATCTCTATAATGTCATTTACTGTTACTGTCCTATCGATTAAAATAAATATTCCTGAAATAATATCTTGAAACAACTTTTGCATCCCTAAACCAACACCAACAAATAGTGCTGTTGATGCTGCTATCAATGCTGTTATTTTAACACCCGAACTATCTAAAGTAGAAACAATAACGACTGAAAAAATTATGTACTTTAAAAATGTAAATACTGTTTTAAAACGGTTTTTATCGTCCTCATCTAGCTTTTTAGTAGCTATAATTCTAATAAATCGAAGTATAAAATGCGTTATTAGTAAAACGAATATTAAGACCAATATAGACTTTACAGAAATACTAATTTGCTCACCAAACGTAAATTTATAATTTATAAGAGTACTTAATTTTTCCATTGGTTAATACTTTAACCATTTAAAGAGTTCTTTGTACGTTGGCTTTTTACCATACATTAAAATACCAACTCTGTAAATCTTAGCAGCAAACCATACGGCAAACATAAATGTTCCAATAAGTAGAAGTATAGATAAGCCTTGTTGCCATAAAGGTACACCAAACGGAATTCGCATTAACATAACAACTGGTGATGTTAGAGGAATAAATGAAAACACCGTTGAAACCGTTCCATGAGGATCTTCAATAACGGTAAATACACCAACGTAAACTGCTAAAATTAAAGGCATAAGAATTGGCAACATAAACTGTTGGGTATCGGTTTCGTTATCTACTGCTGCGCCAATGGCAGCATATAAAGAACTGTACAATAAATAACCACCTATAAAGAAAAACATAAAGGCAATCACCAAGTTTAAAATTGGCAAATGACTTATACCAGTAATTAAATTTTCTGCCATGGCTTGGGCTCCCTCAGCTTGCATAGCCTGATTTACTATTTCTTGTTGTGGTGTAGATGCTTGAGACATATCAATACCAAAAATTGCAGATACAACAACCATTAAAACACCTCCTAAAATTAGCCAAATGACAAATTGGGTTAAACCAGCTAATGAAGTTCCTATAATTTTACCCAACATTAACTGAATAGGTTTAACTGACGAAATAATGACTTCAATAATTCTACTGGTTTTCTCTTCAATAACACTACGCATTATCATATTACCATATATAATGATAAACATAAACAGTAAGTAACCAGCTAGTCCACCAAAAGCTAGTTTTATAATGTTATCTATTTTAGAACTCTTCTCACCATCAAAGCTTTCTTGAGCAATATCTACATTGGTTTTAGACGCCTCAATTTGCGCAAGAGTAACACCGTCTTTTTGAAGTTTCATTTCACGAAGACGCTTCTCTATTTTACGCTCTATGCCAGAAATAATAGTTAATGATGGTGATTCTTCTGAATAAAACTTAATGTTATTAGATATATCATCTAAAGCATCTACTTTAACAATATGTAGTAAACCATATGCTTCGGTTTCTTTTACTAAAGTCTTAGCGTCTTCTAGATTAAAATCGGTTAAATTATTATAGGTTGTGTTGTCTGTATTTTGAAACACCTCTTTTAACAAACCTGTTTCATCTAAGACAGTTATGGTACGTTTTTTATCATTATTTAATTGCGATAAATAAGCAACAACAGCTATTAGCGCAATCATAATTAAAGGACTTAAAAACGTCATTACAATGAATGATTTGTTCTTTACCTTTGTTAGGTATTCTCGTTTTATAATTAGTGGTAAATGATTCATTCTTAATTGTTTTTTACCGTTTGAATAAAAATATCATTTGCTGTTGGTATAACTTCCACAAAATGATGCACTTCTGCTCTAGATGCCAAAAATGATAACAAATCATTAGAAGATATTTGCTCATCTATTTTAATATTGAGTTTAATGTCATCATTTAAATTCTTGAATGTTGCCGGAAGCACTTCAAACTTATTTTTTATTTCTGCTAAGACAGAATCACTATTACTAGACTGCAATCCTACTTCGAAAGTATTTGTTCTATATTGACGTTTTATGTCGTTGAGCTTACCATCTAATATTTTATTAGACTTATGAATAAGGGCTATATGATCGCAAAGCTCCTCAACAGATTCCATACGATGTGTAGAAAAAATAACTGTTGCTCCTTCGTCTCTTAGCTGTAGGATTTCGTCTTTAATTAAGTTTGCATTTATAGGATCGAAACCAGAAAATGGCTCGTCAAAAATTAAAAGTTTTGGCCTATGAAGTACCGTTACTATAAATTGAATTTTCTGAGCTTGTCCTTTACTAAGCTCCTGGATTTTCTTATTCCACCAATCACCTATCTCTAACTTATCAAACCAATACTTCAATCTGCTTTTAGCTTCGGATTTAGACATGCCTTTAAGCTGCGCCAAATACAAAGCTTGCTCGCCAACCTTCATAGATTTATATAAACCACGCTCTTCTGGCAAGTAACCTATATCTTTTATATGTTCAGGCATTAAAGCTTGTCCATCTAATTGAACACAACCATCATCTGGCATTGTAATTTGGTTAATGATTCGGATTAATGTTGTTTTTCCTGCACCATTTGGTCCTAACAGCCCAAATATACTGCCTTTAGGTACGGCAATAGAGACTTTATTAAGTGCTTTAAATTTTCCGAAACTTTTAGAAACGGAATCAGCAACTAATAAGTTATTCATATAATTAGCGATTTTTTATAAAAGGTTAGTTCGTAAATATATTAAATGTAAAACGTTTTGAATAATTATGCGATGCTATTTCTGAAATATTTGACTAGGAATAGTGCTTTAAATCTATTTCGTTTAAAAGTAGAATTAGTAAACATCTTCATTTTTGAATGTATCTAAAATACTTTTTAAAATTGAATCTCACTAAAAAAACAAAACCCACCCTTATGGTTAGATAAGGATGGGAAAAAATTGCTATGAAAAAGAAAAATTACCGCTAATTAGCATTAGCGATAATTCAAATATAGTATTTTTATTTAACATATGCTTTTTTATGAAAACATATCTTTTACCTTTTCAAAAAAAGATTTATCAGAACTTTCTGGCTTGGGTTGAAAATGCTCGTCTTCTCTCATATTTTCAAAAAATTCTTTCTGTTTTTTATTCAAAGTCTTTGGTGTCCAAACATTTACATGCACCAATAAATCTCCTTTACCATAACCATTAATACTTGGTATTCCTTTTCCTCTAAGTCTTAAAATTTTTCCAGACTGTACACCAGCATCAATCTTTATTCTCACCTTGCCAGTAACTGTGTCTATTTCTTTAGATGTGCCTAAAACAGCGTCTGGCAAACTCACATACATATCGTAATGCAGGTTATCTCCTTCGCGTTTTAATGTTGGATGATCTTCTTCTGAAATAACAACTAATAAATCTCCAGAAATCCCATTTCCTGGTGCATCATTTCCTTTTCCAGTTACTTTAAGCTGCATGCCATCAACTACACCAGCTGGTATTTTTACAGAAACTGTTTCCTCAGCAACCTTTAAACCATGTGCATCAGCATCTGACGGTTTTTTATCAATGGTTTGACCTGCTCCTCCACATGTTTGACATGCAGAAGCGGTTTGCATTCTTCCTAAAATGGTATTAGTAATTCTGGTTACTTGCCCAGAACCATTACAAGTACTACAAGTTTTATATGTGGTTCCTGGTGCCTGAACTTTACGCTTTACTTTAATCTTCTTTTCTACTCCATTGGCAACTTCTTCTAGAGATAATTTAACACGTATTCTAAGGTTACTTCCTTTAACAACACGTTGTCTTCCACCTCCACCAAAGCCGCTAAATCCGCCTCCGCCAAAAGCACCACCAAATATATCACCAAACTGACTGAAGATATCATCCATATTCATTCCACCTCCGCCAAAGCCTCCTGATCCATCAAAGGCTTGGTGACCAAACTGATCGTAACGTGCTTTTTTATCTGGATTACTTAAAACTTCGTAAGCTTCAGCAGCTTTTTTAAATTTTTCTTCAGCTTCTGTATCATCAGGATTTTTATCTGGATGATACTTTAAAGCCATCTTGCGATAGGCCTTTTTTATTTCTGAATGTGAAGCACCTTTACTTACTCCTAATATGTCGTAATAATCTTCTTTCATATGCATTGCCCACGAAAGTGGGTATCTTTTAATAGTTTTCTATTCAACCCTTTAACATTGCTCAGGGTGGCAATAATCTTTTAATTAAGCTTGACCAATAACTACTTTTGGAAATCTAATAACTTTATCTCCTAGTTTGTATCCACGTTCTACAACATCAATAATCTTTCCTTTTAAATCATCACTTGGCGCTGGTATTTGTGTTACAGCTTCATGATTATCTGCATTAAAAGTATCTCCTTTATTAACTTCAATCTTAGACAAACCTTTTTGTTCTAAGGTATTTAAAAGCTTGTTATAAATTAACAGTACTCCTTTACGTAATTCCTCAGCTTCTTTATCTTCTTCAATATGCGTTAAGGCACGCTCAAAATCATCTAGCACAGGCAACATAGCTAACATTACACCTTCACCTGCAGTTTTAAACAGTTCTATACGTTCTTTATTGGTTCGTTTTTTATAGTTTTCGAACTCAGCAAACAAACGCATAAACTTATCTTTCTCTGCAACTAACTGATTTTGCAATTGTTCTTCTGCTGATCTTTCTTCTTTTGGCTCTTCTGCAGTGGCTGTTGCTGTATCTTCAACTTGCGGCTCTTCTACCTCTTTATTTTTATCTTTTTTACTCATGTTGAGTTATCTATTTTTTGAATTCTGAATTTAAATCTACGATTTAGGGTTGCAAAAGTACTGCCATTATTATAAAAATGTCAAAATGTCATTAACATTTTTTTAATACAGAAACTGATTATCTAATTTGTAACTTTGTTTCTTAAAATAAATTCAAACAAAATAACACTAAACATGAAAACATCATTTTTTAAAATTATGGCTTTAGCAGCTTTCGTATCGCTTTCTAGCTGTAAAGATAATGCCAAAGAAGCTGAAACTACAGAAGCTGAAGAAGCTGCTGTTGCTAAAGTTGAATCGGTTACATATAAAGCAGATATAGATCAATCTACAATAAAATGGGAAGGATTTAAGCCAACAGGATCTCATTTTGGTACTCTTGCACTTAAAGATGGATCGGTTTCTGTTAACGATGGAGTTGTAGAAAGTGGTAAGTTTGTTATTGATATGACTAGCATTACTGTAACTGATATACCTGCTGAAGATGAAGGCAATGCTGATTTAAAAAATCACTTAAGTGATGGTGATTTCTTTGACGTAAAAGGTTTCCCTACAGCATCATTTGAAATTACTGGTGTAGATACTAAAGAAGGTAAAACAATGTTATCTGGTAATTTAACAATTAAAGATGTTTCTAACAATATCAGCATACCAGTAAAAACATCTGTTGATGGTGACACCATGACTCTAAGAAGTGAAACATTTACTATTGACCGCTCTAAGTGGAATATTAAATATAAATCGAAGTCATTTTTTGATAATTTAGGTGATAAATTTATTAATGATGAAATTGAATTAACGATTAATGTTGTGGCTAATAAAGCCTAAGCAGACAACTTAATATCATAAAAAGCACTTACAAAAATGTAGGTGCTTTTTTATTTTAACAAATCCTCCAAGGCTGGTCTTAGGTTGGCAAACCTAAAATGAAAGTTTTTTTCCTCTATTTTTTTAGAGCTGACGCGTTGGCTTTCAAATAATAGAATATGCATTTCGCCTAAAATGAGTTTCATTACAAACTTTGGAATATTAGGCAAAATTAAAGGGCGTTGCAATACACTTGCTACTATTTTAGTAAACTCTTTATTGGTAACTGTATTTGGTGCAACTCCATTATAAACACCTACTAATTGATAATCTACAGCATAAATAAACATATCTGCTAAATCTTGTACGTGTATCCAACTTTGCCATTGTTTACCATCACCAAAAGCAGCACCTACACCAAGCTTTATGGGTTTTATAATTTCTGGTAAAGCACCACCTTTTTTTGCTAAAACTAAACCAATTCTAATCTTTGCGACTTTACAACCCAATGCTTTAAAACCATCTGTTGCTTCTTCCCATCGTTTTACAACATTACCCAAAAATGAATTAGATACTTCAACACAATCTTCTTCATAATAGTTGGTTAAACTTATAGGATAAATACCTATCGCACTTGCCGAAACCACATACGCTACCTTAAAATTATGCGCTTTTATAGTGTCTTGTAATAACGTTGCGCTTTTTATTCGGCTTTCCAAAACTTCTTTCTTATAAGCCTTTGTCCAACGTTTAGATATAGATGCACCTACTAAATTTATAATTACAGAAACACCTTCAAAGCAGGCATAATCTATCTCATTATTATTGGGATTCCAATAAAATCCTTTATAGTTATTTTGCTTGCTTAATTTAGATTTTGAAGTCGTTAAATAATGAACATTAATGCCTTTAGCATGACATTGTTTAACTATATTTTGTCCTATTAATCCTGTTGCTCCTGTGATTAAAACAATCATTTT